>NZ_MTWR01000011.1:0-4462 GCF_001998165.1 Helicobacter pylori
TTGACATACTCCCCATAGCTAAAGCTAGGGGATTCTAGCTAAAGCATGAGGAAAATTGGGATCAAGCAAACTCAGCCTACTAGGTAGGTCTTACAAATTCTACCCCAAGAGTTGATGCCCCAACCCTATGAATATTGATAGACGCATTTAAATCCCTGTCTAGTTCCAATCCACAATATTTGCAGTGGTATTCTCTTTCTTTATCTGTTTTGCCTAATTTTTTAATGTCTTTATTAAAGTTTTCATCAACAGATAAGCAATTAGAACAAGTCTTAGAGCTAGGATAAAATCTATCAATCTTAACGACATGAGCCTTGTTTTCAAGGATTTTCACAAACTCGCTAAAAGCTATATCACTCACTTTCCTACCCCAAAGTTTTTGCATAGCTTTCATGTTCAAGTCTTCAATGAAAATGCTTTGGTATTTTCTGCTTAACTTCAAAGCCAATTTATAAAAGAAATCGGTTCTTAAGTGTTTGATTTTTTGGTGCAGTTGGGCTAGTTTCTTTTTAGCTTTTTTAAAGTTATTAGAACCCTTAACTTTCTTACTAAGGTTTTTACTAAGTCGTTTAATCAAAGGCAAGTATTTAGAGAAAAATAAAGGCGATTCTATCTTAGTGTTGTCAGATCCGGTTAAAAAAGTCCTTAACCCAAAGTCAAAGCCCACGCTTTTATCGCATGCGGTTTGCTTGTTAGGGTTATTTTCTAATTCACAGACTAGACACAAGAAATAATCGCCCATATTATCTCTTTTAATGGTTAAAGTTTTTACTTTCCCTATCAAAGCATAAGTTTTAATAAACTTGTAGCTATAACCATTAAAAGAAACAACATTGTCTTTTATCTCAAACCCCACTCCCTTATTCAACCCTGTCTTTTTATCAACTTGGCTTTTGAAAGTGAAAGATTTGTAGTTGGCTACTTTTTTAAATCGTGGCAATTTAGCTTGTTTCTTAAAGAATTTTTTAAACGCTTTATCTATCCTTTCAGTTAAATCTTGCAGGGCTTGTGAGCCTAGTGTTTTTAAAAAAGCATAACGATGAGTCTTTTTTAATTTGGTGGTGTGTTTTTGCAAATCGTTAAGTTTTAAATATTTTTTAAAAAGTCTATAATAGCGTTTGTGCAAGGCAATGCAATGATTATAAAACACGCCATAACGCCTTAATAGTGTGTCTATACGCCTATTCTTATCGTTCTTATAGAGCTTTTGTTTGTAGGTTATCAACATAACTTTTCCATTTTTCTTTTTGCTTAGGGCGGTTGCTGTTTTGTTGGTTTTCAATATATTGTTTGACAACATTCAAAGGTGCACCCCCCACTGTTGAAATGAAACAAGAATTGGTCCATAAAGTAGGTAGTTTTGTTTTTAAGTGGTTAAATTCTTGTCTTAATATCCTACTGCTACGACCTTTAGCGGTTTTAATGAACTTCATCACTCCAAAGCTTGGATCAATGTCAGCTAAAATGTGGATATGGTCTTTATCGGTTTGCATCTCTATAATCTCTAATCTTAATTCTTTAGCCACTTCTTGAATGATTTCTTTCAATCTCATTTCTACAGCTCCCACTAAGACCTTACGCCTGTATTTAGGACACCACACGATATGGTATTTGCAAGAATAGACAACATTATGATTGCTTTTGTATAAAACAGCGTTACTCATATTTGTAGTATATATTAAAAAAGGATAAATAATACAAGATATTCATAACATTACCCTTATTTTTGTGCATGATATTGACTCTAATACCCCTATTCTATATGGCATTTAACGCCTAAAGGCGTTTCGCCTTGTATCCCCATAGCTAAAAGCTAGGGGCTTTAAGGCGTTAGTTTTGGGTAAGCAAAATCAAACAAGATAGCGCAAACCTGGCGTTAGGCTAAAAACCCCTAAAAACTAAAACCCCAAAATATGTAGCGCGTCATGCGCGTTGTTTTTGTTTACATGTTTTAAACAGCATGCTGTTTTTTACATGTTTTACTCGCATGCGCGCGCGTGAGGAATTGGTGGTTGGAATAGCCTAAATAACGAAGCTGTAGGGTTTCTCATTTTTGGGGTGAAAATGAATAAATGGGAACTTCTTGTTACTGATAAGGGAACTTCTTGTTACTGATAAGGGAACTTCTTGTTACTGATAAGGGAACTTCTTGTTACTTTAGCTAAAAAATCTCTCATTTTTTACTTAAAAATAAGAAAAATAGGCAGGTTTTTGTGGTAATATGAGCGGTTTTTGCTAAAAATAAGATAACTTTTATAAAATAGTTACCATATTAACAATTTTTAGCTACAATAACAGCCTAAGGCGGTATGACATGGTTGCTAATCCTAGTGTTAACAAATTTGGAGCAATTAGCTTTAAAAGCTAGTGGGTTGGGAGTTTGTAGCGGGTGGCACTCCGTTAGGAGGCACACCATGAAAGCATTTTTAATAGTAGTGATTTTAGTGGTAATCTTAACACAGCCACTATATTAAAACCTTAGCGTTTTAATAACCCTTATAAGTCCGCCAAGACTTTTTAAGGGTTTCACTCCTATTATTATATCGTCTTTTGAAAAATAAGCATTAAAAGGCGGTTAAATTCCCATGAATACGAATTTTGAACAGCTTAGAAAACAAGAATTAGAATTACGAAAATTATTAGAAGAATTGGATACGCTCCCACAAACCCCACAAATTAAACTACAAAAACAAAAGATACAAACTTACATAGACAAGATAACTCCAAGTATTTTGAGCGGTTTTAATCAAAAATTCAAAGAAATCACAGAAAAATTATCAAATGAGTTTGAAAAAGAAAAACCCACACCAACAAAAGAGCCACAAACCACCCCCACACCATGCAAAGATTTAGTGGTTAGCACCCCTAAAGATAAAACCTATATCACCTACCACAATAACGCCAATAAGGTTAATCTAGGGAAATTGAGCGAAAGGGAAGCCAATCTTTTATTCGCTATTTTTCAAAGGCTTAAAGATCAAGGGAATACCCTCATTCGTTTTGAACCGCAAGATTTAAGGAGAATGTTGGGCATTAAAATATCCTATGATAATCTTACAAGAACCGCTAGAAGCATGTGGAATAAAATAAAAACCGCTGATTTTTGGGAAGTTAGAGACATTATAGTGAATGGTAGAGAATGCGTTTCTGAAAAAAATTATATGCTTTTTCAAGTTTGTGAAATCGTAAGCGATAAAGAAACAAGAGAATTTTTGTATATGGATATTCAGCTCAACACAGGTTATAACTATCTGCTCAACAATCTAGGAATGGGCGGTCAATACACTTCTTTCAAACTTTTAGAATTTCAAAGAGTGAGGGGCAAATACGCTAAAACGCTCTATCGCTTGCTCAAGCAATACAAAAGCACAGGGATTTTAAGCGTGGAATGGTCTCAATTTAAAGAGCTTTTAGACATTCCAAAAGACTATGAAATGCGAAACATCGATCAAAAAGTCTTAACTCCAGCTCTCAAAGAACTCCATAAAATCTACCCTTTTGAACACTTGAGCTACAAGAAAGAACGCCGAAGCCATGACAAACGCAAGGTAACCCACATTGATTTTTATTTTGAGCAATTGCCTGAAGGCGAAAATAAGAAACAAAAACAAGCCGACAAGCAACGCGCTCAAAGAGACATCAAGCTCATAGCATGGGACATTCACAACCAAATCGCTAAAAGAAACGCAAAAGCCACTATGGAAGCTAGGTTGCTTGAACTAAAAACCTTGATCGGCTATCAGTTCAGGCACAATGACAGTGGGATCGTTTTGCAGATTGACAACACCACTTTTGAAAAGAATCAAATGTTTTTGCATGTTTCTTACCCTAAAAGCAAAAACAACCCCCAAAAATTCCTTGTATCCAACAAGACATTCGCTTTAGAACTTCTGTTTGTTAATGGATACAGCCTGAAAAAAGACAATTTGCTAGAAGAAATTGATCCCCCTAAAATCCACCCTATCACTAACGAACCCATTAAGGAATTTGATGAATACATAGGCAAAACGATCCACATCACTAACAACAATGTGGATCAATGCCCTGATGGGATAACGAGCTATTTGAAAATCACTAGGATTGTGAAACTGAATGACAATCGGATCTGTGTTTCAGTCCAAGATGTGGACAAGCCTGACAAACTTCTAAAACCCTTCATCGCTAAAGATGAAAAACATTTGAAGAATTGGTTCAAGAAATACTATCGGTGAAAATAGTCATTCATTTTTGCCAAAAAATTAGAAATTCGAACGCAATTGAAACCTTAACGCCCATACCCACGACTGTGAAACCACCCCTTGCTAAAGCAAGGAGCTTCCTAACTAAAGCATTCTATTGAACGCTAACATGAAAGGCTTTGTTCTTTAAAGTCTGCATGGATATTTCCTACCCCAAAAAGACTTAACCCTTTGCTTAAAATATTGTTCGCAGCGTTGATGTCCCTATGTTCTGTTCCTTAAAA
>NZ_MTWR01000001.1:0-57016 GCF_001998165.1 Helicobacter pylori
ATGCGAGTTGGAAATTCGCTCAATGCCCCTAAGCCCACAAACATTTCAATGAAACTGCTCCCTCCCATAGAGAAAAACGGCACATGCGCTTCGCCGGCCACCGCTTTTGCTAAAAGGGTTTTACCCGTTCCTGGAGGCCCTACTAATAACACGCCTTTAGGGATTTTAGCCCCTAAATTGGCGTATCGTTCACTTATCATGCCTCCAGCCGCTCTACTCTTGCCTATGGCATCAATTTCATCAATAAAAATGATGCTAGGGGCTTGTTTTTTAGCGGTTTCAAACAAATCCCTAACCCTGCTTGCCCCTAAGCCCACAAACATTTCAATGAAACTGCTCCCTCCCATAGAGAAAAACGGCACATGCGCTTCGCCGGCCACCGCTTTTGCTAAAAGGGTTTTACCCGTTCCTGGAGGCCCTACTAATAACACGCCTTTAGGGATTTTAGCCCCTAAATTGGCGTATCGTTCGGGGTATTTTAAGAAATCTACGATTTCTACCACCTCCTCTTTGGCTTCTTCATTGCCCGCCATGTCATTAAAACGCACATTGGGTTTTTCAGCGTTAATGAGTTTTTTCGTGCTCCCCATGCCAAAAATACCCCCACCCATATTTTTTTGCATGCGGTTTGCCATAAACATCCATAGCCCTAGAATCACTAAAATGGGCATGAGCCACCCTAGCATGTCGGTAAAAAAGTTAGACTCGCTAAAACCAGAATAATTGATTTTTTTCTCGTCTAACAAAGGCACTAAGGTTAGATCAGGCACTCGTTTAGCGATATAAATCACACGATTGTTGCCCTCTTTATGGCTGGCTTTGATCAAAGTTTGACCGATACTCACATTTTCCACTTCATTATTGCTGATGAGCTGTTTGATCTCATGGTAGCTCACATTTTTAGTGCTAGAAGCTAAGAAATTGTCCGAAAAACTGCCATCAGAATTGAAAGAGCGTAGAAAAAAGATGAGTAAAATCCCTCCAAGAACCGCAAGGACAATGGGACTTTGAAAAAAAGGTTTTTTAGGTTCGTTCGTTGGTTTCATTATAATCCTTAATTTATTGGTTGTTTTTTAAGCAATTTTAGAGCGACCCATTCGTTACGCTGTCGTTGCTCTAAAATCTCAAACCCATTATAATAGATCTGTAAAACAGAGTTTAAATGGGTTTCTAAAATCCCTGATAAAATAAGAGTGTGGTTACAAAGCCGCACAAATTCACTATACAAACTCTTAATCACATCAGCGACAAGGTTCGCCACAATGATATCAAAACGCCCTTCAATTTTTTGCGTAGAGCCATGAATGACTTTATCTTGCGCTAATAGGGGTATTTGATTCAAGCTAAAATTTTTTAGGGTCTCTTCAATGGCTAAACTATCCGTATCGCAAGCTACTAAAGTGCTAATGCCTTGTTTTTTTAAAGCGATGCTTAAAATCCCGCTCCCACAGCCCACATCTAGAGCGTTTTTGCGTTTTAAATCAAGGTTAGAGAGCAATTCCAAACACATGGAAGTGCTTTCATGATGGCCTGATCCAAAGGCAAGAGCCGGATCGATCATTATGCAATCGTCTATAGCGGCATGGCTTGGTTTTTGATGCCAGCTAGGGTGTATGTAAAATTTGGCACATCGCACCGGTAAAACAGCTTGTTTGTAGGCTTCTAGCCAGTCTTTTGAAGCCAAATTGCGTGAAAGGTAGAAAAAATCAAACTCGTTTTGCAAGTTTTGCTTTAAGTTTAAACAAAACGCTTCTAACGCCGGAAAAAGCGAATCGCTCAAATTTTTTTCAGAGCGTAAAATAACGAAATTTTTGAGGTGTGGGGGTTTTTCTTTTAAATCTTCCTTTAGGGGGTCATGAGTAGCGAAATAACGCCAACTGGATTGGCTTACAAATTCAATGGTTTCTTCATCATCAAACGCTTTTAAATTTTCTAAGCTTGATTCTTCTAAGGCTAGATGCGTAGTGTCTAAAAGAAAGCTTTCAAAAAGCTCTCGTTCCTTAGGGAAGATAAAGAAAAACTCATAATACATTGGCTTTAACACTCAATCGTTTGTCCCTAAAACAACCTCTAATTTTTCTTTCAAAACTTGGGGGGTAAAAGGTTTCACAATGTAGTTATTCACACCCGCTTTCAAAGCCGTAATGACCTCGGCCTTACCGCCCTCTGTGGTGATCATAATGATAGGGATTTCTTTAAATCGGTTATCCGCACGCACCTTTTTAACGAGATCCAACCCGTTCATTTCAGGCATGTTCCAATCCGTAATAAGCACCTTAGTGTCCGCATTAGCGTCTAGTTTTTCCCAAGCTTCCACCCCATGCTCAGCTTCTAAAATGTCTTCATAGCCTAAGCGTGAAAGTGTATTTTTAATAATTCTTCTCATAGTTGAGCTATCATCTACTACCAGTAGTTTCAAAGCGCTTCTCCTTTTAAGATTGCATTCAAATTAGATCCTTTTAAACAGCCAAAGCGTCCTAAACGCCTTATAATAATAAATCATTCCAAATAATAGCATGTTTTGATTAAAATTACCTTGACTAACATTAATCATTGGCTGAGATGGAGCGTTCAATGAGCGTTCTTATTTGTAAAAAAATTCAGTTTGTTTGCTATGATAATAGTTCAAAAATAATAAGACACCCCTAAATTTTGAGCGTGATAAAGGGTCATTGGATGGTTTGAAAAAAGAAAGACAAGGATTTTACAAGCAAGTGCATTATTTAAGAATTTTAATACTGAGTATGAGTTTTTTAAATATTTTAAATGCTGAAAATTTGAGTTACATGTCTTCTTCTTATCAAATAGGCACGGTGTTTATGCGCCCCTTAAACACCAACAAGCTTTTACAAGGGGCTTCAATCCTTCAAGGCTATGAAGTGAATCCTAAAAACGACTGGGCTTATTCTAGGTATTATTTCTTTATAGATTATGGTAATGTGCTTTTCAATAATGATTCCACTTTGCAAGCGAACATGTTCACTTATGGGGTGGGAGGGGATTTTATGGTCGCTTACGCTAAAAACCCTATCAACCGCTGGGCTTTTTTCTTTGGCTTGCAACTAGCGGCTAACACATGGATACTCAATAATAAAGTCAAAGATTTGGTGGTGAATACTTGGGATTCATTGAAAGATTTCAATTTTCACAACACTTATTTCAGGGCTATCGGGAAATTTGGGGTGCAGTTTCGCACGATCGTTTTGTATCATAAGGTGGATGTGGAAATTGGCATGAAAATCTTTCTAACCCCTGAAAGGCGCAGCTTGTTTGAAAGGAGCTTTTTGTTTTTTGTTTCGCATTCGTGGCATTTTTAAATGGCGGAGAGAGAGGGATTCGAACCCTCGAAGGCTTGCACCTTACACGCGTTCCAGGCGTGCTCCTTCAACCACTCGGACATCTCCCCTTAAAAAGGGACTATTATAACTAAGATTTGTTTAAAAAGGGCTTATTTTAAAAGGAGTGAATCTTTAGAAATAACGCCATCTATTTGATTTTTAGCACAAATTTCCCACGACTCTGTATCGTTTAAATCCATAGAAAACAAGATTTTGCTATCTAATAAGTAATTAGTGGCATGTTGTTGGGCGAGTATGGCTTGCTTAATATCCTTAAAAATACAATAGAGCGGTTTGAAAGCGTTGAATAAAAAAAAGGTGTCCGTCTCTATCTTGTGCGATAAAAAGATCACGCTAAAATGGACGCCATTTTCACAGCAATACTTAGCTAACTCCAAATTTTTTGGGTTTGCTTCAAAACACACTATATCGTTATTGGTGCTGGAATGAATAGCATCGGTGTTTTTAATGAAAACAAAACGAGCGCTAGGGATTAAAGGGTGTCCTAAAATAAGCATTTTTACCTCTTATCTTTCAAACAAGTTTCACTGCAATAGGCTACCGCCCCGCTATAAATAGCGTCTTTGCTAGAGACATAGGTTTGGCATTTAGAGCATACAATCATGTGATCTTCTAATTCTTTGGGGGTTTGTTGCGTATAAGAGTGGTTGTCTCTGTGGTCGTCTTTAAGGGGTTTTTGCCTCAAAAACAAACGCCATAAAACCCACACGATAATGAGTAAGGGGATTAAAATTCTTAACATAAACTTTCCTTTGATTTGTAAAAATAAACTCGTTTTTGATGCATAAAGCATTCAGTGTCTTTACAAGCGATTTCATCTTTTAACTGCTCGCCTTTGTAGAATAAAAAATGCCCCTTATCTTTTAGGAAACATCGGCTTTTTTCTATCAAAAAAGAAGAGCTAGCGACCGCTCTAGAAGTGATTAAATCCACTTGTAAAAGATTTTGATAATCTTCTAAACGCTTTTTAATGATTTCAATATTTTTTAAAGGCAAAACGCTTTTAAGGTAATTTAAAAAAGCCGCTCTTTTTATCCTTGGCTCTAAAAGAATGAATTTGACTTCAGGTTTTTCAAGGGCTAAAGGGATAGCAGGAAGTCCTGCTCCGCTCCCAATATCCAAGCAGCTTTTAAAATCTTTGACAAATTCTAAGGGCTTTAGAGCGTCTGTGATCTGGGGTTCTAACTCGCTTAAATTTTTTGCACCGCTCAAGTTGTGCGTTTGATTCCATTCTAAAAGGATGCGTGCATAATCTTGCAATAAGGGGTTCATAAAATCAGCATCCCATCGCCATAAGAATAAAAACGATACTTCTTTTCTATGGCTATTTTGTAGATTTCTTTGGTTTTTTCTAAGCCTATCATTGCGCTCACAAGCATTAAAAGGCTTGATTTGGGCAAATGGAAATTAGTGAGCAAATGATTAACATATTGAATAGGGTTAGCAAGATGCAAGAATATGTCGCATTCAAACGATTCTTGATTAGGGTTTTTTAAACGCTTAAAGTATTCCACGCTCCTTAAAGCGGTCGTGCCGATGCATAAAATCTCTTGGGATTCTTGCAAAATTTCTTGGCTCTTTTTAGGAATATGCAAAACTTCTGTATGGATTTGATGCTCTCTAATATCCTTAGTTTCTACGCCAAGAAAAGTCCCGGCCCCCACATGCAAGGTTAAAAAAGCGTGCTTGAAATCTTTCAATAATTTTTCTAAGGTATTTTGAGAAAAATGCAATGACGCCGTAGGGGCAGCCACCGCTCCGGTGTGTTTAGCGAACACGCTCTGGTATTCATGCGCATCCAAATTTTCATCGGCTCTTTTAATATAAGGGGGTAAGGGCATATGCCCGTATTGTTCTAAAAGCTTTAAGATATTTTCTTGATTTAAGGGGGTTTTATGGTCATAAAAAGCGATCAAGCGCTGGCCGTTATGAAGTAATTCCAAAACTTCAGCGTAATAGTTTTCATCAAAAAAGATCTTATCCCCCGCTTTGATCTTGCCCTTGATTTGAGTCAGAGCAGTATTGCCTTTAAAAAAGCGGTGGAAAAACACTTCAGTCGTTTTTGATGGCAAAAAGGCATGCTTAGATCCAAAAAGCCTGGCCTTAATCACTTTAGTGTCGTTCAACACCACAAGGGCGTTTTTAGGGAAAAAGTCTAAAACATGCTCAAAAGTGGTGTGCGTGATTGTTTGCGAACGCCTTTCATAGACGAGCAATTTAGCCTTTTCTTTGGGCAAAACGGGGTAGTTTGCGATCAATTCCTTAGGCAAATGATAATCATAGCTTTCTAAATCAAATTCTCTCAACTACGACTCGCTCTTTGTATACTCTTTGGCGTCATTTTCGTGATCGCTTTCGTCGTCTTTAGGAGCCGGATTGACCATTTTGGCAATCAAAATAGAAAGCCCGTAAAGCCCCACTAAAGGCAATGCCATAAAGATTTGACTCACCACATCAGGGGGAGTGATAATCGCTGCTACAATAAAAATCACTACAATAGCGTATTTGAAATACGCTTTCAAGCTCGTATCGGTAATCAAGCCCACTTTAGCCAAAAAATACGCCAAAACAGGCAATTCAAACGCCACGCCAAAGCCTAAAATCAAGCGTGTGAAAAAGCTCACATAACTGGACGCAGAAATATTAGCCGCAAACACATCGCTCCCAAAAGTGGCTAAGTATTCAATGATGAAAGGGAACACCACATAGTAAGAAAACGCCGCCCCCATTAAAAACATGCCGCTCCCAAAAAACACAAAAGGCAAAATCACTTTTTTTTCATTCTTATAAAGCCCTGGAGCGATAAAAAGCCATAATTGCCAAAAGATAATAGGCATGGAAATGACGATAGCGGCTGAAAAACTGATTTTAACTGCTACCATGACCCCTTCAATAGGGGAGAGTTGAATGAGTGTGCCTTTATAAGAATTTTTAACGAATTCAAAAATATTTTTCCAAAAATGAAAACACCCCAAAAACGCCACTAAAATCGTTCCCACAGAAACCATCAAACGCTTTCTTAATTCCTGTAAATGCGGTTTTAAATCTTCAAACATGCTCTTTTTCTTTGTCGTGTTCTTTGGCGTTGTTATCGGTTGCTAATTGGACTTCTTTAGGAGATTCATCGCTTGAAATTTCTTCATTTAAGGCTTCTTCATTGGAAACTTCTTCATTTAAATGGTTAGGGGGCGTGTTGGTTTCTAAGCTGCGTTGGTAATCTTGCATCAAATCCTGAATGCTTTTAATCTCATTTTCTGCAGTCACTTTAGCGTCTTCTAATTCTTCAATCTTAACGCCTTTAAGACTCTCCACTTTGTTTTCAAAGAGTTTTTGATACTCTAGGGTTTCTTTTTTGATTTCTTCAATATTGATTTCTTTATCTAAAGTGTCCTTAGCGTCATTGAGCGTTTTTTTAACCGCACGAAAAAACTTCACCACATCCACGACAGCCTGGGGGAATTTTTCTGGCCCTAAAAAAATAATCGCTACAACCAACACCACAAGGATTTCAAAAAAGCCCATGCCAAACATAATGATCTACTTTCACACCCTTTAAAATTTTATCGTTATTGTAGTGTAATTTTCTTTCTAAACAAGATTAAAATAAAGTTTGAGACTTTAAAGTGGGGATTTTTAAAAGCGCATGGGTTTTAGGCGTGGCGATTCTGCCTTTAGCGGTGCGCTCTAAATAACCATTAGCGAGCAAAAAAGGCTCAATCACGTCTTCAATCGTGCCTTCATCTTCTCTCATAGATGCTGCAATCGTGTTCAAACCCACCGGTCGTCCTTGAGCGTTAGCCAACAAAGATAAATACGCCAAATCCGCTTCATCAAAGCCCAATTCATTCACGCCCAATTCATTCAAAGCATGCAAAGTGATGTTTAAATCCATTAAGCTTGAATTTTTGACTAGCGCAAAATCGCGCACCCTTTTTAAAAGCCTTAAAGCGATCCTTGGCGTGCCTCTACTCCTTTTAGCGATTTCATCAGCGCTTTCTTCTTTGATGTCTTGGTTGAGTTTAACGGCGGCTTTTTTAATGATGAGGGCTAGTTCGCTAGGGCTATAAAATTGCATTCTAAAACTCATGCCAAATCTGTCTCTTAAGGGGTTAGAGAGCATTCCGGCTCTAGTGGTAGCGCCAATAAGGGTGAAAGGGGGTAAATCAATTTTAATGGTTTGAGCGGCCGGGCCTGAGCCTATGATAATATCCAGTCTAAAATCTTCCATAGCCGGGTATAAAACCTCTTCAATCGCCGGGCTAAGCCGGTGGATTTCATCAATAAAAAGAATGTCTTTAGCTTGCAAATTAGTCAAAATGGCGGCTAAATCACCGCTTTTTTCTATCATGGGAGCGGCGGTGATTTTGATATTGGTTTCCATTTCTTTAGCGATGATATGGCTGATTGAAGTTTTACCCAAACCGGGCGGGCCAAAAAAGAGCATGTGATCCAAACTTTCTTGGCGTTTTTTAGCCGCGCAAATAGAAATTTGCAAGTTGCTTTTAATCTTTTTTTGACCGATAAAATCTTCCCAAAGACTAGGGCGCAAACTCACTTCTTGAGAAGTTTCAAAATCCAAAGTTTCTAAATTGACTATCCGTTCTTTCATTTAATAATAACTTTCTAATTCGTTAGGGAAGTTTCCCTTTTTCACATCGTCAGCGTATTGTTTGATAGCGTTTTGAACCAATTCTTTACCCTTAAGGTATTCTCGCACGAATTTAGGTTTAAAACTATCAAAAAAGCCTAACATATCGCTCCACACTAAAATCTGCCCGTCGCAATCCTTGCCGCTCCCTATGCCGATCGTGGGGATTTTGATTTTTTGCGTGATCGTTTGAGCGATAGGGGTGGTTATGCCCTCTAAAACCAACAAACCCACTCCGGCTTCTTCTAAACTCAAGGCGTCTTCTAAAAGCTTTTTTTGTTGCTCTTCATTTTTGCCCTTAATCTTATAGCCTCCATCAAGACGCACGAATTGAGGCATTAAGCCAATATGCCCTACCACAATAACACCCTCATTAGTGAGCGTTTTAACCAGTTTCGCTTTTTCTTTTCCGCCCTCTAATTTGATCGCGCTCGCTTGGGTTTCTTTATAAACCCTAATGGCGTTTTTTAGGGCTGTTTTTTCATCTTTATAGCTTCCAAAGGGCATGTCTGTGATGATAAAAGGAGTCTTAGCGCCCGTGCACACGGCTTTGGTGTGATAGAGCATCATTTTTACACTCGCGCTTAAAGTGTCGTTTTGGTTGAAAAAACTCATATTCAAACTATCGCCCACTAAAATCACATCCACTAGCGGATCAAATATTTGAGCGAACAGCGCGTCATAAGCGGTAATGGCGATGATTTTTTCGTGATTTTTTTTAGCTTGGAGGTGACTAAGGGTGATTTTTTTAATTGGGGCGGTTTGCATGCTCATTAAAAATCCTAAGTGTTAAATATAGTGGCATTGTAGCATGACTTTGTTAGGTGGGTAAAAATTTTACTCCATTTTTAACTGGTCATTTTAATTATTTTAGTATAATTGAAAGAAACTTTTAACAAACAATTCAAGGGATTTGGCGATTTTGGGTCTTAAAAAACATGCTATTTTATGGTCTTTAATGGGGTTTTGTGCAGGATTGAGCGCACTTGATTATGATACCCTAGACCCGAAATATTACAAATATATCAAGTATTATAAGGCTTATGAAGATAAAGAAGTTGAGGAATTGATCAGAGATTTAAAAAGGGCGAACGCTAAAAGCGGGCTTATTTTAGGGATCAATACCGGTTTTTTTTACAACCATGAGATCATGGTCAAAACCAATAGCTCCAGTATCACCGGGAATATTTTAAATTATTTGTTCGCTTATGGCTTGCGTTTTGGCTATCAAACTTTCAGGCCGTCGTTTTTTGCACGCTTGGTCAAGCCCAATATTATTGGCAGGCGCATTTATATTCAATATTATGGAGGAGCTCCTAAGAAAGCGGGCTTTGGGAGCGTGGGGTTCCAATCGGTCATGCTGAATGGGGATTTTTTATTAGACTTTCCTTTGCCCTTTGTGGGGAAATACCTTTATATGGGGGGGTATATGGGTTTAGGCTTGGGGGTTGTGGCGCATGGGGTGAATTATACGGCGGAATGGGGAATGTCTTTTAACGCAGGATTGGCTCTAACGGTATTAGAAAAAAACCGCATTGAATTTGAATTTAAAATTTTGAATAATTTCCCTTTTTTGCAATCCAATTCTTCAAAAGAGACTTGGTGGGGAGCTATAGCAAGCATTGGGTATCAATATGTGTTCTAAAAAAATAAGAAATTTCATTTTATGCTTTGGTTTTATTTTAAGCTTGCATGCTGAAGAGAATACCGCTCAAGAGAATACGACTGAAGAAAACATGATTAAAGAAAACACCCCTAAAGACGCTCCCATTCTTTTGGAAGAAAAACGTGCTAAAACTCTAGAGCTTAAAGAAGAAAATGAAGTGGCAAAAAAGATTGATGAAAAAAGCCTGCTTGAAGAAATCCATAAGAAAAAACGCCAGCTTTACATGCTCAAAGGGGAATTGCATGAAAAGAATGAATCCATCTTATTCCAACAAATGGCTAAAAATAAGAGCGGCTTTTTTATAGGCGTAATCCTTGGCGATATAGGGGTTAGCGCTCATTCTTATGAGAAGTTTGAACTTTTAAGCAATATTCAGGCTTCTCCCTTGCTGTATGGCTTAAGGAGCGGGTATCAAAAGTATTTCGCTAACGGGATTAGCGCCTTACGCTTTTATGGGGAATATTTAGGGGGGGCGATGAAAGGGTTTAAAAGCGATTCTTTGGCTTCTTATCAAACCGCAAGCTTGAATATTGATTTGTTGATGGATAAGCCTATTGACAAAGAAAAAAGGTTTGCATTAGGGATATTTGGAGGCGTTGGAGTGGGGTGGAATGGGATGTATCAAAATTTAAAAGAGATTAAAGGGTATTCACAGCCCAACGCCTTTGGGCTAGTGTTAAATTTAGGGGTGAGCATGACGCTCAACCTCAAACACCGCTTTGAATTAGCCCTAAAAATGCCTCCCTTAAAAGAAACTTCGCAAACCTTTTTATATTATTTTAAAAGCACTAATATTTATTATATTAGTTACAACTATTTATTGTAAAGGCTTAAGGGTTGAAACTCAAATACTGGTTAGTTTATCTGGCGTTCATTATAGGACTTCAAGCGACAGATTATGACAATTTAGAAGAAGAAAACCAACAATTAGACGAAAAAATAAACAATTTAAAGCGACAGCTCACCGAAAAAGGGGTTTCGCCCAAAGAGATGGATAAGGATAAGTTTGAAGAGGAATATTTAGAGCGAACTTACCCAAAGATTTCTTCAAAGAAAAGAAAAAAATTACTCAAATCTTTTTCCATAGCCGATGATAAGAGCGGGGTTTTTTTGGGGGGTGGGTATGCTTATGGGGGATTTAATCTTTCTTATCAAGGGGAGATGCTAGACAGATATGGCGCGAATGCCTCTAGCGCGTTTAAAAACAATATCAATATTAACGCTCCTGTTTCTATGATTAGCGTTAAATTCGGGTATCAAAAATACTTTGTGCCTTATTTTGGGACACGATTTTATGGGGATTTATTGCTTGGGGGAGGGGTGTTAAAAGAGGATGCAAGCAAGCAATCTGTAGGCTCGTTTATTTATGTTTTAGGGGCTGTCAATACCGATTTATTGTTTGATATGCCTTTAGATTTTAAAACTAAAAAGCATTTTTTAGGCGTTTATGCGGGTTTTGGGATAGGGCTTATGCTTTATCAAGACAAGCCTAATCAAAACGGGAGGAATTTGGTGGTAGGGGGCTATTCAAGCCCTAATTTTTTATGGAAATCTTTGATTGAAGTGGATTACACTTTTAATGTGGGCGTGAGTTTAACGCTTTATAGGAAACACCGCTTAGAGATTGGCACCAAATTACCGATTAGCTATTTGAGAATGGGAGTGGAAGAGGGAGCGCTCTATCAAAATAAAGAAGACGATGAACGATTGTTGATTTCGGCTAACAACCAATTCAAACGATCCAGTTTTTTATTAGTGAATTATGCGTTTATTTTTTAAGGCTTGATCTTGGAGTTAAGGTTTAAAATTTTAGCGTTAGTCGTTTTGATTTTGGGGGGTTATTTGATTTTTAACGCTTTTATCACAAAACCCAGAGCTTTAAGTTTTAGTCTAAAGAGCGAAGAAAATGCGCTTAATGACAACAATGAAGCGCTTTTTTGGGATTTGAAAAAACCCATTAAGGTTAAAATCACAGCCCCAAAGGGTATCAAACGCTATGATTTAAAAGTAACCACGCAAGACAATTTGATCTTATATGAAAAAGAAAGTCTGGTATTGGATAAACCCAAGTCTTTAGAAGTGCCTTTGATTAGGCCTGAAATCATGGGGCTAGAAGACAAGTGCCTTGATTATGAATTTCAAGCGAACGATTGGAGCTATGCTAATTTTTTCAATGGCAATAAGGCGTCTTTCAAACAAAAAGTGTGTATTGATACGATAAAACCTCTAATTAGTGTTTTATCTCGATCCCCAAGCATCGCTTATGGAGGGAGCGCGATAGTCATCTTTGAGGCTTTGGATAAGAATTTGTCTCAAGCGTTTGTGCGCATCAAAAAAAAGGATTTTAAAGCGTTCAGGCTTTTAGAATTCAAACAGCGTAATGTCTTTATCGCTCTAGTGCCTTGGTCTTATGAGAATAAGGATTTTAAGGCGTTCATTGTCGCTAAAGATAAAGCCTATAACTTTAATACCACCCCTTTATTGTTCAAACGAAAAACCCATCGTTTGAGAGAAAAAGAGATAGACTTAAACGCCTTAAAATATAAGGTTGCAAAGCAAGAAAAATTTCAAAATCACACTGAACAAACTTTATTAGAAATATTTTCCAACATGCGTCCAAAAGATTTAGAAAAAATCCAAAAGATCGCTTTAGATCAAGGGGATTTTTATAAGGATTTTTCCCATTTTCAAGCGCTAAAACCCTTGAATGGGCCTTTTAAAATGACAAGCAATTTTTTAGAAAATCGGCGGTTTTTAAAGGACAATCAGGTGTTGTTTAAATTCTTGCATTTAGGGGTGGATTTGATACCCAGTAAGGATTTATCTTTAGTGTTTGATCCATCGGTAAAGAGGGTTTTTAAGGGGGAGTTGGATTTTTATGGTAATAGTTTGATCAATTGCTATGGGCTGGGTTTGTGCGTTTTTTTAGCGCATTTAAAAGATGATGGAAGCGTGGGGAGTAGTGGTTTGAAATTAGGGAGCGGGTTGCATTTAGGGATGCTTTTGCAAGGGGTTTTTGTCCGGCCCAATGAATGGTTTAATGAGCAATGGATAAAAACCAATATCATCACCCCCATAGAGCAAGCCAAATGGCTTTTAATGAAAGGATAGTCATGTTAAAAACCAATCAAAAAAATGTGCATGCGTTTGAAATTGAAAAGCAAGAGCCTGAAGCGGTCATGGAATTTTTAGAAAAAAACCACGCCCTTTTGCAATATTTTCTTATTATTTTTAAATATGATATTGAACCAGAAGTCAAAGCCATTTTGCACAAACACCAGCTTTTGTTTTTAGAAACGAATCGCGTTTTAAACGGACGCCATATCAAAACCATGTCTTTAAAAGAAGAAACCAACCATTCAAAACCCAATCATTCTAAAACAGAACCTAAAACAACGATTTATGAGCGCCATATCAGGAGTGGGGAAGAGATTTATAGCGCTAACCACCTTATTTTTTTGGGGAATATCCACAATGGAGCGAAGATTATTTCAGAGGGCTGTGTGTCGGTTTATGGGGTTTGCGAAGGGGCGATTGTGTGCTTTGGAGAGTGCTTGATTTTGAAAGAAGTCAAGAGCGCTCAAATCGTTTTTCAAAATCAAATTTTCTCTTTAAAAGAGGTTGAACGGCTTTTGGTAAATAAAAATATTAAAATAATCACTAAAAATGACGATATACTAGACATAAAGGAAGTATTATGAAACAAACAACCATTAACCACTCTGTGGAATTAGTAGGGATAGGCTTGCATAAGGGCGTTCCTGTGAAGCTTGTTTTAGAGCCTTTAGGAGAAAATCAAGGCATTGTTTTTTACCGCTCTGATTTGGGCGTGAAGCTCCCCTTAAAACCTGAAAACATCGTGGATACCAAAATGGCAACCGTGTTGGGTAAGGATAACGCTAGAATTTCTACGATTGAGCATTTGCTTTCAGCTATTCATGCGTATGGTATTGATAATCTTAAAATCTCTGTGGATAACGAAGAGATCCCTATCATGGATGGGAGTGCTTTGATTTATTGCATGCTTTTAGATGAAGCAGGGATTAAAGAATTAGACGCTCCTAAAAAAGTGATGGAAATCAAGCAAGCCGTTGAGATTAGAGAGGGCGATAAATTTGTTAAAATTGAGCCAGACAGCCAACTTTCTTTGAATTTCACGATTGATTTTAACCATCCGGTTATCGCTAAGCAAGCCCATCATTTCGTCTTTAGTAAAACCGCTTACAAAGAGCAAGTCGCTAAAGCCCGCACCTTTGGGTTTTTGCAAGAAGTGAATTACTTGCGATCCATTGGTTTGGCTAAAGGGGGGAGCTTGAATAATTGTATCGTGCTGGACGAAAACAGCATTTTGAATAAAGAGGGCTTAAGGTGCGAAAAGGAATTTGTGTGCCACAAGATTTTAGACGCTATGGGGGATTTAATGGTCTTAGGCATGCCTGTGATGGGCAAATACACTTCTTTTTCAGGGAGTCATAAGCTCAATTCCATGTTAGTTAAAGTCATTTTAGCGGACACTAAAAATTACGAAGTTTTGATCGCTACAGATCCGGCTAAAGAATTTGCGTTGCAAAAGGCTTTCGCTTAATCCTGAATTAGGGTTTATTTTTTGGAATTGGATTTAGTGCTTATCTCTTTAGGCGAGGGGGTTTTGCTTGGGGTGTATCAAAACAATTTTTTATGCGCTTCTTACACTTCCAAATCAAAAACAAGCGAAGCTTTAGTGGAAGTTTTTTCACAATTATTCAAAGATTTTAAAAACCCTACTTTACCGGCGATTAAAGGGGTTTATTACGCTAAAGGGCCAGGGAGTTTCACTAGTTTAAAACTCACGCATGTTTTCTTACACACTTTGGCTTTAATCCATGACTTTGAACTTTATTCAACTACAGGCTTTGATTTTAACGACAACACGCCCATTTTAGCGTATGCCAATAAATACTTTGTTTCAAAAGAAAGGGAAAGCTTAACCGATTTTAAAGATTTGAAAATTGCGCCAAAAGATTTCATGTTGCCCTCTTTTTTAGAGAAAGACAAATTCACCCAATTGAACACGCCGTTTTACATTTTACCTCCTATTTAGTGTATAATGCTAATTTTAAAAATGAAAGGGTATCAACAATAGGGGTTTAAAATTTGGTAGTGAGTGTTCCTGCAACAAGTGCGAATTTAGGCCCCGGTTTTGATTGCTTGGGTTTGAGCTTGAATTTACGCAATCGTTTTTTTATTGAGCCTAGCAGTTTTCATGCGGTGAAATTGGTTGGGGAGGGTGAGGGGATCCCTAAATTTTTAACCAACAATATTTTCACTAAAGTGTTTTATGAGATTTTAAAAAAGCATGGGAATGACGGATCGTTTAAATTTTTATTGCATAATAAAGTCCCTATTACAAGGGGCATGGGGTCTAGCTCGGCGATGATTGTGGGTGCGGTCGCTTCAGCGTTTGCGTTTTTAGGGTTTCCTTTTGATAGAGAAAGCATTGTCAATACCGCTTTAATTTATGAAAACCACCCGGATAATATCACCCCGGCGGTGTTTGGGGGGTATAATGCAGCGTTTGTGGAAAAAAAGAAAGTGATAAGTTTAAAAACCAAAATCCCTTCTTTTTTAAAAGCGGTGATGGTGATCCCTAATAGGGCCATTTCCACCAAGCAATCGCGCCACCTCTTGCCCAAGCGTTACAGCGTGCAAGAAAGCGTGTTTAACCTTTCGCATGCGAGTTTGATGACAATGGCGATTGTGCAAGGGAAGTGGGATTTGTTGCGTTGTTGTTCTAAAGACAGGATGCATCAATATAAGCGCATGCAAACTTATCCTGTGTTGTTTGCGATCCAAAAACTCGCTTTAGAAAATAACGCCTTAATGAGTACGCTTTCAGGGAGCGGTTCGTCGTTTTTTAACATGTGTTATGAAGAGGACGCCCTTAAATTAAAGCAGGTTTTGAGCAAGAAATTCCCTAAATTTAGGGTAGCGGTTTTAGATTTTGACAATGATGGAGTCCTTATTGAGAAAGACTGAAATTAAAATCCGCATGTGTGTGGCGTGCAGAATGCGCCAATCTCAAAAGGATTTGTTGCGTTTGAAAAGCTTTGACAATCAAATCATGGAGTTTGATGGCAAAGGCCGTAGTTTTTATGTGTGTGGAAATTGTTTGAAAAATGGAGAAAAAAAGTTGTTGAAAGCGGTTTCAAAAATAAAGAATGCCCCAAAAGATACTAAAAATATCATTACTTGGATTAAGGAGAGAAGCATAGCATGAGCGAGATGGTTGATTTAAAAGAATTTTTAGCCGAGCTTGGTAAGACCCAAAAAGAGCTTAAAAATGTGATCGAGCAAGCCAAAGACATTGGTTTAGAGCTTAAGACAAATTCTAAAATGACCCCAGAGCAAGCAGGCAAGCTATACAAATACATTGTGGATGGCATCAAAGAACAAATACAAGCCAATAAACCCGCTAAGAATCTTGAACAAGACAATAAAGACGATTTGAATACAGCCGCAACGCCTAAGCCGCTTGCTAAAAAGGCTTCTAAAACGCCTAAAAAAGAAGAAACAAAAAGCCAGCCAAAGCCCAAAAAAACTAAAGAAAAGAAAAAAGAAGCTCCCACGCCCATTGCTAAAAAGAAGGGAGGAATAGAGATTGTCAACACTTTTGAAAACCAAACGCCCCCTACAGAAAACACCCCTAAAGTGGTTAGCCACTCTCAAATAGAAAAAGCCAAGCAAAAACTCCAAGAAATCCAAAAAAGCCGAGAAGCCCTAAACAAGCTCACCCAAAGCAACGCTAACAGCACCAATAACGCTAATAACGCTAAAAAAGAAATCAGCGAAGTTAAAAAGCAAGAGCAAGAGAACAAACGCCATGAAAACATTAAAAGACGCACCGGTTTTAGGGTGATTAAACGCAACGATGAAACAGAAAATGAAATTGAAAACAGCGTAACAGAAAACAAAAAACCCACTCAAAGCGCGGCGGCTATTTTTGAAGACATTAAAAAAGAATGGCAAGAAAAAGACAAACAAGAGGCTAAAAAAGTTAAAAAACCCAGTAAGCCCAAAGCCACCCCCACAGCCAAAAACAACAAATCCCATAAAATTGATTTTAGCGATGCGAGGGATTTTAAGGGCAATGATATTTATGATGATGAAACCGATGAAATCTTATTGTTTGATTTGCATGAACAAGATAATCTCAATAAGGAAGAAGAAGAAAAAGAAGCGCGCCAAAATATCAACGACAGGGTGCGCGTCCAAAGGAAAAACCCTTGGATGAATGAAAGCGGGATCAAACGACAATCCAAGAAAAAGCGTGCATTCCGTAACGATAACAGCCAAAAAGTGATCCAAAGCGCGATTGCAATCCCTGAAGAAGTGCGCGTCTATGAATTCGCGCAAAAAGCGAATTTGAATCTGGCTGATGTGATTAAAACCCTCTTCAATTTAGGGCTTATGGTAACTAAAAACGACTTTTTGGATAAGGATAGCATAGAGATTTTAGCCGAAGAGTTCCATTTAGAAATTTCTGTTCAAAACACTTTAGAAGAATTTGAAGTAGAAGAAGTGCTAGAGGGGGTGAAAAAAGAGCGCCCGCCTGTGGTGACTATCATGGGGCATGTGGATCATGGTAAAACTTCACTACTGGATAAAATCCGTGATAAAAGAGTCGCTCACACTGAAGCTGGGGGGATCACTCAGCACATTGGTGCTTACATGGTAGAAAAGAATGATAAGTGGGTGTCTTTCATTGACACCCCAGGGCATGAAGCCTTCAGCCAGATGCGTAATCGTGGGGCTCAAGTTACAGATATTGCAGTGATTGTGATAGCGGCTGATGATGGCGTGAAGCAACAGACTATTGAAGCCTTAGAGCATGCAAAGGCGGCTAATGTGCCTGTGATTTTTGCGATGAATAAAATGGATAAGCCTAACGTGAATCCGGACAAACTCAAAGCCGAATGCGCTGAGCTTGGCTATAACCCTGTGGATTGGGGCGGAGAGCATGAGTTTATCCCTGTTTCAGCTAAAACGGGCGATGGCATTGACAATTTATTAGAAACCATTCTTATCCAAGCGGATATTATGGAATTAAAAGCCATAGAAGAGGGCAGCGCTAGGGCGGTTGTTTTAGAAGGGAGCGTGGAAAAAGGGCGTGGGGCAGTAGCCACTGTGATTGTCCAAAGCGGGACTTTGAGCGTGGGAGATAGTTTTTTTGCCGAAACGGCGTTTGGTAAAGTAAGAACGATGACTGACGATCAAGGCAAGAGCATTCAAAGTTTAAAACCCTCTATGGTGGCTCTCATCACAGGCTTAAGCGAAGTGCCACCTGCGGGATCTGTTTTAATAGGGGTAGAAAACGATTCCATCGCGCGTTTGCAAGCTCAAAAGAGGGCGACTTATTTACGCCAAAAAGCCTTGAGTAAAAGCACTAAAGTGTCTTTTGATGAGCTTTCAGAAATGGTCGCTAATAAGGAATTGAAAAACATTCCTGTAGTCATTAAAGCGGATACGCAAGGAAGCCTAGAGGCCATTAAAAACAGCCTGTTAGAGCTTAATAACGAAGAAGTGGCGATCCAAGTGATCCACTCAGGGGTGGGGGGCATTACTGAGAATGATTTGAGCCTAGTCTCTAGCAGTGAGCATGCCGTGATTTTAGGCTTTAATATCCGCCCCACCGGTAATGTGAAAAATAAGGCTAAAGAATACAATGTGAGCATTAAAACTTACACGGTGATTTATGCCTTGATTGAAGAAATGCGATCGTTGTTATTAGGCTTGATGAGTCCTATTATTGAAGAAGAGCATACCGGACAAGCGGAAGTGAGAGAAATCTTTAATATCCCTAAAGTTGGCACGATAGCCGGGTGTGTGGTGAGCGATGGGGTGATCGCTCGTGGCATTAAGGCGCGTTTGATTAGGGATGGCGTGGTGATTCACACCGGCGAAATCCTTTCTTTGAAACGCTTTAAAGATGATGTGAAAGAAGTTTCTAAGGGTTATGAGTGTGGGATCATGCTAGACAATTATAATGAGATTAAAGTGGGCGATGTGTTTGAAACCTATAAAGAAATCCATAAAAAAAGAACCCTCTAATGAACGCTCATAAAGAACGCTTAGAATCTAATCTTTTAGAATTACTGCAAGAGGCTTTAGCGGGCTTGAATGATGGCGAGTTGAATTCTTTAAGCGTTACTAAAGTGGAATGCTCTAAAGGGAAGCACCACGCTTTGGTGTTTGTGCTTTCATCAGATCATAAAATCCTTTCCAAATTGAAAAAAGCTGAGGGTTTGATCAGGCAATTTGTTTTGCAAGCGAGCGGGTGGTTTAAATGCCCAAAACTCAGTTTTGTTTTAGACAATAGCTTAGAAAAGCAGCTCCGCCTAGACGCCATATTCAATGAAATCGCTAAAGGGAAAGATAATGACTAAAAGAATAGAAGAGAAAATAGAGGGCGTGATTGAAAGCTTGGGATACTTGCTTTATGATGTGAGTTTGGTTAAAGAAAACGAGCAGCATGTTTTAAGGGTGAGCCTTAAAAACCCTAATGGGGCGGTTAGCTTGGATATTTGCCAGCAAGTGAGCGAGGTGATTTCGCCCTTATTAGATGTGTGCGATTTTATCCAAGACGCTTATATTTTGGAAGTGAGCTCTATGGGGTTAGAAAGAGTGCTTAAAACCCCCAAACACTTCAAGCTTTCTTTAGGTGAAAAAGTGGAAGTCAAACTCACCAATAAAGAAAGCTTTCAAGCGCTCCTTAAAGACGCTAACGATTTGAGCGCGGATTTTGAATTAGAAAATCACGCTATCAAAAGCGTGGAATATAAAGATTTAAAGAAAGTTAAAACGCTTTTTGAGTGGTGAGATAATGCGAAGCGGTAGCGTTCCTACACTTTATGAGAAATTACCGCTTGATTGAAATTGGACTCTTATTATTTGGCTAAAAAACGCTAAAAAGCATTTTTGAGATTTTACTCCTCCATTTGAGCGATGCTCATTATTTCTTTAACCACATTCACATCTTCTAGTGTGCTTAAATCTTGAGTGATAGGCTCTTTTTTGGCGATGGATTTCAAAAGCCTTCTCATGATTTTCCCGCTTCTGGTTTTAGGCAAACCCGGCACATACATGACATTGTCTAATTTCGCGATCTTTCCAATCTCAATGGATAAGATATGGTTCATTTCTTTTAACAATTCTAAACTCTCGCCAAGATCGCATTTAGCCCCATCGCACAGCACCACAAACGCAAATAAGCCCTCTCCTTTAATCGCATCAGGGATACCCACCACCGCGCATTCAGCCACCATTTCATGCTTGGAAATAGCGCTCTCCACTTCAGCCGTGCCAATCCTGTGCCCGCTCACATTCACAATATCATCTGTGCGCCCAATAATAGTAATGTATCCGTTTTCATCCACGATAGCACCATCTCCAGAGAGGTAAACATATTCCCCATTCAACTTGATCTGAGAAAAATAGCTATCAATGTATCGTTTTTCATCGCCCCAAATGTTTCTTATCATAGAAGGCCATGGCTTAGTGATGCATAAAAACCCTTGCTCTCCGGGCTTTGTTTTGGTGCCGTCTTCGTTTAAAACTTCTGCATGGATTCCAGGCAAAGGTAAAGTTGCGCAACTGGCCCTTATAGGCGTAGCTCCCGGTAAAGGGCTGATGATATGCCCGCCTGTTTCTGTCTGCCACCAAGTATCCACGATACTGCATTTTGAGTTGCCGATTTTTTCATAAAACCATTTCCATGCCGTAGGGTTAATGGGCTCTCCCACCGTTCCTAAAACTTTGAGTGACTCTAAATTATACTTTAAGGGTTCGTTTTCGCCTTTGGCATGCAACATTCTTATAGCGGTAGGGGAAGTGTAGAATTTATCAACGCGGTATTCTTCTATCATCCTCCACCATCTCCCATAATCCGGATAAGACATCGTGCCTTCTAGTATCAAAGTTGTCGCCCCACAAGCTAAAGGCCCATAAACCACATAAGTGTGCCCTGTGATCCAGCCAATATCGGCGGTGCACCAAAAATTATCGTTATCTCTAATATCAAAAACCCACTCCATCGTCATTTGCGCCCATAACAAATACCCCGCACTGCTGTGTTGAACGCCTTTAGGCTTTCCGGTTGATCCGCTTGTATAGAGCAAGAATAAAGGATCTTCAGAGTCCATCATTTCAGGTTCGCATTTATCGGATTGGTAATGGACCATTTCATTATAGACAAAATCGCGCCCTCTCACATAGTCAATCTCTTTGGCGTTTCGTATCACAATGAGCGCTTTTTCCACGCTAGGGCAGGCGTTATTTTCTAGAGCCTTGTCAAGGGCTGGCTTGAGCATGTAAGGTTTGCCTTTTCTAAAAGTCCCATCCGCTGTGATAACTAATTTGGCTTGAGTGTCGTTGATCCTATCCCTTAAGGCTTCAGGGCTAAACCCAGCAAAAACGATGCTATGGATCGCTCCAATCCTAGCGCATGCGAGCATCATATAAACGCTTTCTACAATCATGGGCATATAGATAATGACTCTGTCGCCTTTTTTGACATTGAATTCGTTTTTTAAAAGGTTGGCTGTTTTATTGACTTCAGAGTGGAGTTTTCTGTAAGTGATGACATTATAATCCCCCATTTCCCCTTCAAAAATGATCGCCACTTTATTTTTTTTGTCTTTTAAATGCCTATCTATACAATTGTAAGAAACATTGATTTTGCCGTTTTCAAACCATTTGAAAAAAGGGGCGTTATCGCTGTTTAAAACCTTATCAAAAGGTTTAAACCATGTGAGTTTTTGCTTGGCTAACTCGCCCCAAAAATGTTCATAATCTTCATTGGCTTCATGCACTAAATCTTTATATTCGCACATGTTTTTAATCCTGGCTTGCTTGGCAAACGCTCTGTTAGGGTTAAAGATTTTTTTAGCGAATTCCAAATCATCGTCTAATTGCATCGCATCTCCTTTTTCATGGTTTTAAGTGCATTTTTTATTATTGTATCCAAACTCACACTCTTTTAAAGGGAGGGATACTTTTCTCTTTCTGTGGGGATTGAGACTGATAAAAAAGGAAACAATAGCACGATGAAACCTAAAGGGTGTATTAGCGTTAACATGCTAATATAGTAGAACATTATGGCTACAAAAAGGGTGGTATGCTGATTTCCATAGCGTTTTTATTGGTTTTATGTCTTTTGAATTATAGTTCTTTTAGGATGTTAAAATCGTTTTTAACCTTAAAGAAAATCTCTCAATACGCTTATTTATGGTTTTTTGTCCTTTTGAGCGCGGGCGAGGCGGCTTTTGCTTTTTATAGAAATACTATGCCTAGCCATTTGTTTGTTTTGACTTCGGCGTGTTCGTTTGTATCTTTTATTATTTTTATCCTTTCTTTAAGTTTTTACGGGTTTTCCTACTCCATAGAAAAAATAGATTTTTTGCATTCAAGGCGTAAAAGTTTAAAAAACTTTTTAAAATTGGGGTTTTATCTGGCGCTATTAGGGTATTTTTGGCGCGGCTTTTATGAAGGATTAGTCCGCCCTAAAATCAAAGAAACCCCTATTTATTTAGACAAGCTGGATAAAGAATTAAAGATTATTTTACTCACAGACATGCATGTGGGGAGTTTGTTGCAAAAAGATTTTGTTGATTACATTGTAGAAGAAGTCAATCAAAAAGAAGTGGATATGGTGCTGATTGGGGGGGATTTAGTGGATGAAAACATTGAAAAAGTCAAATCTTTTTTACTGCCCTTAAACAACCTTAAAAGCACGCATGGCACTTTTTATGTGCCAGGAAACCATGAGTATTATCATGGCATAGAGCCGATTTTATCGTTTCTTGACACGCTTGATATGACGATTTTAGGGAATGAATGCGTGCATTTAGGGGGGATCAATTTGTGCGGTGTGTATGATTATTTCGCAAGGAAGCGTCAAAATTTTGCCCCCAATATTGATGAGGCGTTAAAAAAGCGCGATGAGAGTAAGCCCACGATCCTTTTAGCCCACCAACCTAAACAAATTAGAAGCCTCAAAGAAAGCCACTCTGTAGATTTAGTGCTTTCAGGGCATACCCATGCAGGGCAAATCTTTCCCTTTAGCCTTTTAGTCAAGTTAGCGCAAACTTATTTATATGGTTTATACAAGCACAGCGACACCACTCAAATTTATGTGAGCAGTGGGGCAGGGTATTGGGGGATTCCTTTAAGGTTTTTAGCCCCTAGCGAGATCGCATACCTTAGGCTTTTACCTAAAAATCAAGCTTAGTTGAACAAAATCTTAAAATCGTAATCAAGCGGTTAAAAACAAGGAGTTGAAAAACAACCGCCAAGACAAAGGGAAAGGAGGGGGAGGTGACCCTTCAATCTTAGCGGTGCCAACCAAACCATAAGGAATGGTTGGATTTGTAATTATACAATAAAATGGTGATTTTTAGCAAATGATTTTAAAAATTATCCATAAAAAACGCTTAAAGGCATTTTTTACAACCAACAACCAAATACAAAAGAGCATGATTTTAACTAAAGCTTTTATTAAAATTTTCTTAAACTAATTTAAATTTATGATATAATCAGTGTTTGAATTACTCTTAAATGCAGGAGTCCATACACCATGCGCGTTCTACTGATTGAAAAAAATTCTGTTTTAGGTGGAGAAATTGAAAAGGGCTTAAATGTCAAAGGCTTTATGGCTGATGTAACAGAGAGTTTAGAGGATGGGGAATACCTTATGGATATTAGGAATTATGACTTAGTTATGGTTAGCGATAAAAACGCTTTAAGTTTTGTTTCTAGAATCAAGGAGAAACATTCTTCTATCGTTGTTTTAGTTTCTTCTGATAACCCTACAAGCGAGGAAGAAGTCCATGCGTTTGAGCAAGGCGCGGATGATTATATCGCTAAGCCTTACCGCAGCATTAAAGCTTTAGTCGCAAGGATTGAGGCTCGTTTGAGGTTTTGGGGCTCTAATGTGATTGAAATTGGGGATTTGACCATTAGCCCTGATGAAGAAAAGATTATTTACAAGGGGCGTGAAGTTGAGGTTAAAGGAAAGCCTTTTGAAGTGCTCACCCATCTTGCCAGACATAGGGATCAAATCGTCTCCAAAGAACAGCTTTTAGACGCTATTTGGGAAGAGCCTGAGATGGTTACCCCTAATGTCATTGAAGTGGCTATCAATCAAATCCGCCAAAAAATGGATAAACCCTTGGGGATTTCCACGGTTGAAACCGTGAGACGCAGAGGCTATCGTTTTTGCTACCCAAAACCGGCGTGTGAAGAATAAATTCTTTTTGCTAAAAAATAGATCAGAATGATGGTGTGAAGCGGGTAAAGTCAAATATTTTAATAGCGATAATAGAGACACTTATATCATGCCGGTGTTTAGCTAGGAGCATGATCATTTTATCTGCGATTGTTAAGGTGTTTTGGTTAAAAAACACTAAAGCAGGTTCGTATCAATTCATGGATTTAAATATTTATCAAAACACAAACTTTGGCTCCGTTTTCATTGGATATTGACAAAGTTTTATTTTTGTGGGATTTTTATGGGATACAAGAAAAATACACAAAGAAAACGCTAGCAAGATTTTAAGCTTATGCTGAAATTTTAGTGTAGTGGCGTTGCGAGAACCATTAAAACTATGATTGCTAATAGTAGTTTCATAGTTGGTTATCTCCTTTTTAAGATAGCCGCTCACTATTACCCCAAACCCTAACATGCTCCAAATACCCGCAACACAAAAACAATAAAATAGAGAGATAACTTAAAATGATTATTTGCGTTGGCGTGATGATAATTTAAAAAACCTAAAAATATTAAAAAAGCGTTTTTTACAATCAAATTATTAAGAGAGCTTGCGCGAAAATCAAGCGATAACTTTTTAAGCGGTCTTTTGGGGGTTAGGGGGGGTGTAGGGGGATAGGTTTTAAAATACCCCCCTTTCCCTTAAAGAAATGAGTTTATACAAAACGATAAAATAGAAATTTTTAAACCTTTCCAAAAAGAGTTTTTAAACTCTTGTTAGTTTTTGTTAGCTTGTTACAAACAGCTTAGTTTTAAGCGTTATTAAAGATTTCTTCAATTTGTTCTTTAATATCCCTGTAATTGAAACTCTCCCTAAAGCCATCAATCTTGCCTCCGCTCGCATTCCTATGCCCGCCCCCATTAAAACACATTTGACTGAGTTCGCACACATCGCAATTCCCGTTCGCTCTTAAGCTCACATTCCCTTTAGAATTCACATCTATATAAAAATCAAAATCCGGATTTTGCGTTAAAAAAAGGTTAGCCAACACGCTAATACCCCCCATAGAATAGCTTAAAAACCCTTTCTTATCCTGGTAATAAACGCTGCAATCATGCTTTTTTAAAGAGAGCAAATGCGTTTGCGCGTTTGAAGAGATATTGTCCATCGTTTCTGTAGTAGGGTCGCCTCCTAGAGCGATTTTTTTGAGTTTGAACAAATCGTTATCGTAGGCTACAGGGGCGTTTTCTAAAAACAAATAGTTTTTAACTTCTTCTAAAAGCTTTAACTTATAGTTGCGGTTTTCATCATCAAACATGAAACGATTCAATTCAGAGCTTTGAGTGATCATGCGCATGCACACCTTGCCTAATTCAAAGCCATAACCTTGCGTGTCCCAAATATCCACAGAATTGACCATTTCCACCAAAGGCTCTAGCCATGTTGTGTTTTTTGGCTCTAAAAGAGCGTAATGCTTTTTCAAAAATTCATACACGATTTTAGTCGCACAACGGTTCGTGTCTAAAAAATACCAATGGAAACTCTCAGCCACTTCCTTACCGCTGATATGGTGATCCAAAAGCTGGATTTGAATGTTTTTATTTTGCAAGCGGTGTTCTTGGATCTTATCTTGCAAATACTCTGCTTCGTTTAAATTCAAATTCAAATCGCTAATCAAAATAAGGAATTCACTCTCTTTAGATTGAGCGATCGCGTTTAGAATCTCATAAATTCTCGCTGAGACTTCACGCCCGTAATTAGCGTTATAGCATTGGATATTCTTAAAAAATTGTTTTGAAACAAGCTGGCACGCATAGCCGTCTAAATCAATGTGTGAAAGGTGGTAAACTTGCATCATTCTCCTTTTTTATCAATTATTTATCCATTAAAAGTTAATGTGGATCGTGCCTAAAGCTTCAAAATTAGAGTTAGGATCTAATTCCGCATGGCTTAGCACGACCACATCAATCCTGGCCTGCTCCATTTGATTAGAAAGGGCTTTTCTTAAATTAGGCTCTACGATCAAAATCACCGGAGCGATCCCTTTTTGCAAGACTTTCATGGCCTCTTCAGAAACCCCTTCAATGAGTTTTTGCAATTCGCCCACATTGAGTAGCAAGCTCTTAGAAGCGCCATTTTCTCGCAATTTATTGAGCAAAAATTGTTCGCTATCGGTAGAAAAGGTTAAAAATTTCAAACGCCCGTCTTCAGATTTAAAAGCGTTGGTGATCACCCTAGAAAGCCTCGCCCTCACTTGTTCGGTTAAGATATTCACATCGTTTTGAACCAATGGGGCAATATCGGTAATCGTTTCTAAAATAGTGAGCATGTCCTTAATAGGGATTTTTTCATGCAACAAGGCTTGCAAGACTGAGCGGATCGCACCGGTGGGGATTTTTTTACTCTCTTCTACAATTGTAGGATAGTCTTTAGCCAAGCGCTCTAAAAGGGATTTCACTTCATCTTTAGTGATAAAATCTTCAGCGTATTTTTTCACTAATTCGCTAGTGTGTGTCGCAATAACGGTGCTTGGATCAATGATGGTGTAGCCTTGAATGATGGCTTCTTCTTTATTTTTAGCGTCAATCCATAAAGCGTCCATTCCAAAAGCCGGCTCTTTAGTGGGAATGCCCTCAATTTCTTTATTCACAAAACCGGTATTCATGGCTAAAAACTTATCCGGCATCACCATGCCCTCACCAATCACAATGCCCTTAAGCTTGATTTCATAATGCGTTGGGGGGAGTTGTAAATTATCCCTGATTCTAATTTGAGGCATCAAAAAACCATAATCGCTCGCTATCTTTTTTCTAATGCCCCTAATCCTTTCTAACAAATCGCCCCCTTGTTTCATGTCCGCTAAGCTGATGAGCTGATAGCCTAAAGTCAATTCTAAAAATTCAATTTTTAGCACTTCATCAATGGCTTGTTCTTCTTCTCTTTTAAGCTCTTCTTGGGTTTTAGCCCTTGTGGTGGGGGTGTGGGGTTTGATTTTGGAGCTGTGGGGTTTTTCGCTCAAATCCAAGCCGAATTTTTGACTCAAATAATTTTCTAATTTAGTGAGCAACCCGTCTTTTCCCTCTCTGCTAATCAGCCATGCGATGAATAAAAAGAGAGTCCCTACAAACGCTAAAGAAAAGGTAGGGAGTCCAGGAATGGTGGCAAAAAGCAATAAAATCGCTCCCACAATCACTAAAGTTTTGCTTTTATTCGTGAGCTGTGTGATGAGCTTAGAAGCAAAATCTTCTTCTTCGTTTTGTGTGGTGCGAGTGGCGACGATACCGGTCGCTGTCGCAATGATTAAGGCAGGGATTTGCCCTACAAGCCCATCGCCAATGGTTAAGATAGTGAAAGTGCTAGCGCTAAAGCTCAAACTCATATCCCTTTGGAACACACCCACTAAAAACCCTCCAATGATATTGATAAGCGTGATAATGATAGAAGCGATCGCATCGCCTTTGACGAATTTAGACGCGCCATCCATCGCGCCATAAAAATCCGCTTCTTGGCTTAGAGCGGCGCGCCGTTTTTTGGCTTCCTTATCATCAATAAGCCCTGAGTTTAAATCCGCATCAATCGCCATTTGCTTTCCTGGCATAGCGTCTAGGGCGAATCGCGCTCTCACTTCAGTAACCCTAGTAGAGCCATTAGTAACCACTAATAAATTCACTAGCACTAAAATACTAAAGATAATCGCCCCAATCACATAATTCCCGCTCACGCTAAATTCCCCAAACGCCGTGATAATATCGCTCACCGCGCTAGGCCCTTTATAGCCTTGGGTTAAAATCATTCTAGTGGTGGCGACATTTAAAGCCAAGCGGTACAAGGTTACAATGAGAAGTAAAGTGGGGAAAGCACTAAAATCAGTAGGCTTGTCAATATAAAGCCCGATTAAAATAATCAACACCGATAGCGCGATAGAAATCGTGAGTAAAAAATCCAACACAAAAGGCGGTAACGGCACGATAATGATCGCTAAAATAGCGATCACAAAGACCACAAGGGCCAAGTCTTTGGATTGCAAAAAGCGTTTAAAAACAGGGAAAGTCTTTTTAAAAGCTAATTTGGAGCGTTCGTTTGCCATAATCTAAAATCAATGCCTTAATCTGGTAGGTGTGTTTGTCTCTTATTATAATATAAAGTTTAAAAGTATGACACAAAAAAGCTTATTTTACGCTATAATGCGATCTTTATTAAATTACCAATTAGGAGGTCGTTATGGCTTTGAATCTGGAGAAAAAACAAGAAATCATTAAGGCGTTTGCCACTAAGGAAAATGATACGGGTTCTTGTGAGGTGCAAGTGGCGTTGTTGAATGAAAGGATCAAGCTTTTAACCGAGCATTTAAAGGCTAACCCCAAAGATCATTCCAGTCGTTTAGGGCTTTTAAAATTAGTCGCTCAAAGACGCAACTTGTTGAAATACATCAAACGCACCAATCATGCGCGTTATGTGGTTTTGATTGAAAAGTTAGGCATTAAAGACAGATAATTTTATCGGTTTTAGGGTATGGCGAGTTTGTGTTGAAAGAGCATTTGAAAGCCTTTTTTAGTGCGGACTCTGTTTTCACTTTAATTTTTGCCCTTTTTTTTCTCACTTCGTTTAAAAAACCTTTAACGCAAGTCTTATTGATTGTTTTAATGGTTTTTTTGTTTCTTAGGTGTTATTTCCAAGCGTCTTTGAAAGAAACTTTCACGATTAATCATTTAAAAACCATGCCTTTTAAATGGCTCACTCTGGCTTTTTTAGGCGTGTTTTTAAGCATCTTCCCTAACATGTTTAACATGTATGATAGCCAAACCTTCCGCTACAATTTATTCGCTCTAAACATGTCCTTAACTTACGCTTGCGGGGCGTTATGCTTGCTTTTTGCCAGTTGTTTAAGAATCAAATTGAATCAAAAAATCCTTTTTTATAGCATGGCTGTTGCAAATTTCATCAACGGCTTGCTTTCATTGGTGCAAAAAATTTATTTTAACATGCCCAGAGTGCAAGGGTTTAGCACGGTTAAGGAGTATGTGGTTTTAGTGAGCGTTTCCATTTTAGGCTGTTATATTTATGCGCTTTATTCGCAAAATCAAAAAGAAAAACTTTTTTTCACCCTTTCTGTTTTTGTGGGGTTTTTAGTCGTTATTTTAAGCGCTACAAGGAGCGCGACAATCGCTTTTGTGGCTACTTTTTTAATCCTTTCTTGCTTTATTTTATGCGCCAAAAAATCGCTCAAACCATTGGGTTATATGGTGGTTGTGAGTCTGATTTTGAGCGCTTTGTATGTGGGGAGTAACGCTTTAGAAAAAAGGGGGGCAATAGAGCAATCTAGGGTTCAAAACCAAAGCTTTGAAGAAGATTTGAAACGCTACGCTAAAAAGGACGCTGATAGCAGTATCGGGTGGCGTTTGGAGCGCTGGAAAGAAGCCCTAACGGTTTTGCGTTTAAGGCCCTTTTTTGGTATGGCCGCTAGCGAGAAATGCCAGAGATTAGAAGAGATTTTATCCTTATCAAAGTCTTATAGAGCCAAAGATTTGATTCTTTGTTATGAAAGATACGACAATCAAATCATTCACATTTTAGCCACTAGGGGGATCATAGGCTTTTTGATCTGGCTCTTTTTTTTATTAGTTATTGTAAAGATTTTTTGGAGCGGGATCAAGCAAAATTCTTTAATATCATTCTTTATATTAACGGCATTCACTTTTTACCTCATTTTTGGCATTGGGTTTGACCCCTTTGATTTCTTCATTACGGGAAGTTTTTTTGTAGGAATGGTCATGATGGCTGTTTTTTCAAAAAAGGATAAAAGCGCTTTTTAGCATCAAAAAATTTAACGCTAGTCAAGCGGTAGTTTCTTGACAATGCGTTCTTAGGGGGATTTAAGGGGTAAGATAAAAACTTATGCTATAATGTGGTCTCATTCCATATTCAACAAGGAGAAATAAACAATGAAAATTTTAGTGATTCAAGGGCCTAATTTAAACATGTTAGGACACAGAGACCCAAGACTTTATGGCATGGTAACCTTAGACCAAATCCATGAAATCATGCAAACTTTCGTGAAACAAGGCAATTTAGATGTGGAATTAGAGTTTTTTCAAACCAATTTTGAGGGCGAAATCATTGATAAAATCCAAGAGAGCGTGGGCAGCGATTATGAAGGGATTATCATTAACCCTGGAGCGTTTTCGCACACTTCTATTGCGATTGCGGATGCGATCATGCTAGCGGGCAAACCTGTCATTGAAGTGCATCTCACTAACATTCAAGCCAGAGAAGAATTTAGGAAAAATTCTTACACCGGAGCGGCTTGTGGAGGCGTGATCATGGGATTTGGCCCGCTTGGTTACAACATGGCTTTAATGGCGATGGTGAATATTTTAGCCGAAATGAAAGCCTTCCAAGAAGCCCAAAAAAACAACCCTAATAACCCCAATAACCCGATCAACAATCAAAAATAAAAGGGGGCTACCCATGAGAGGATTAGAAAGAGACTCCCATTTCACGCTTGATGAAAACGCGATGTTTTTTGAGTGCGCTTATAGTTGCGATAACGCTTTGTTTTTGCAATTAGACGATCGCTCGTTTTTCATCACTGATTCTCGCTACACTCAAGAAGCTAAAGAAAGCATTCAGCCTAAAAATGGCGTTTTAGCGGAAGTGGTAGAATCTAGCGATTTAGTCCAAAGCGCGATTGATTTGATCGCTAAACACTCGGTTAAAAAGCTCTTTTTTGACCCCAATCAAGTGAATTTGCAAACCTACAAGCGTTTGGATTCGGCGATTGGGAATAAGGTTGTTTTAGAGGGCGTGCCTAGTTACCACCGCCAAAAACGCATCATTAAAAACGAGCATGAGATCCAACTCCTCAAAAAATCTCAAGCGTTGAATGTTGAAGCTTTTGAAAATTTTGCTGAGTATGTGAAAAAGATTTTTGATGAAAAAGAATCCTTGAGCGAGCGGTATTTGCAGCATAAGGTTAAGGACTTTTTGACTAAAGAGGGGGTTTATGATCTGAGTTTTGAGCCTATTTTAGCCTTGAACGCGAACGCGAGCAAGCCCCATGCTTTGCCTAGCGCGAAGGATTTTTTAAAAGCGGAGCACAGCATTCTTTTGGATATGGGGATCAAATACGAACGCTATTGCTCGGATAGGACTCGCACGGCTTTTTTTGACCCTAAAGACTTTGTGTTCAAAAGGGAGCAGAGTTTCAAGGATAAAGAGCGTCAAAAGATTTATGACATTGTGAAAGAAGCGCAAGAAAAGGCTATTTTAGGCATTAGAGCGGGCATGACCGGTAAAGAAGCGGACAGCTTGGCTAGGGGAGTGATTAGCGATTATGGTTATGGGCAGTATTTCACTCACAGCACCGGGCATGGCATTGGCTTAGACATTCATGAGCTTCCCTATATTTCATCGCGCAGTGGAACCATTTTAGAAGAGGGCATGGTGTTTTCTGTAGAGCCTGGGATTTATATCCCTGGGTTTTTTGGGGTGCGCATTGAGGATTTAGTGGTGATTAAAAATTCTAGGGCCGAGCTTTTATGATGCGAGAGATCCTTACTAACCGCTTTTTCCCAAGCCTTTTTAAAAAAAGGCTTGATTTTTCTAACAGGGTGGTTTTAGGGCTGGGATCTAATCTTAAAAATCCTTTAAAAATATTAAAAAATTGTTTTTTATATTTTAAAAATCATAGTAAAATCGGGAAAATTTTTTCTTCACCCATTTATATCAATCCGCCTTTTGGTTACACTAAGCAACCTAACTTTTATAACGCTACGATTATCCTTAAAACATCTTTAAGTTTGCACCATTTTTTTGCTCTAGTGTTTTATATAGAAAGGCGTTTTGGGCGTGCAAGGAAGCGCGATTTTAAAGACGCTCCAAGAACTTTGGATATTGATATTATCGCTTTCAATCAAGTCATTTTAAGGCAGAACGATTTGACTTTACCTCACCCTAAATGGAGTGAAAGAGACTCCGTGTTAGTGCCTTTAACTTTACAACAAATCCTTTTTAAAAAAGGGGAGTGGTGAAATTCTATACCTATAGTGGGGAGACGGCTGCTGAAGCTTTAAAGATCGCTCAAAGCCACCATGGGGTGGATACACTGGTGTTTAAAACGCAAGAAATCCGTAAAAAAACGCTCACTTCTTCTGGGCTTTATGAAATCGTTGTGGCGGTTGAAGAAGAGAGCGAAAACAAGCCCCCTAAAGCCCCCCTTATTCCAGAAAGTTTGTATGATGAAGAATTGAATGAAGAAGACGTGGTCATGCAGCTTTCAAGCACTGTGGAAGAAATGCGCAAACTCGCCGGGGTTTCATCTAATCAGCGCAACTATAGTTTTTCAAAAAATAAGACTCTTTTAGAAAAAGACGCTCCAGAGGATACGCCTTTAGAAGCTAATAAGCAAGACGCTTTATTGCAAGCCTTAAAAGATGAAGCCAACCATAAAAAAGAAAGAGAAAAAAGAGAAGTCAAACAAGAAGAAGAAATTAAAGATATCAATCTGCAATTAAGCAAAATCAGAGACAGCTTAAAACTCATTCAAAACATGTTTTGGGATGAGAAAAACCCCAATTCTGTCAATATCCCTCAAGAATTTGCCGAAATTTACAAACTGGCCAAACAAAGCGGGATAAAATCCAGCCATTTAGATAAAATCATGCAATTAAGCCTGGAATTGATGCCTTTACGCATGCGGGAAAATTCCGTAACGATCAAGCGCTATTTTAGAGAAGTGTTGCGTAAAATGATTTTGTGCCGCCCTGAAGATTTGAATTTGAGGCAAAAACGCATCTTAATGCTTGTAGGGCCAACAGGCGTGGGGAAAACGACGACTCTAGCCAAATTAGCCGCACGCTATTCTAGGATGCTAGCGAAAAAATACAAGGTGGGCATTATCACTTTAGACAATTATCGCATTGGGGCTTTGGAGCAATTGAGTTGGTATGCTAATAAAATGAAAATGAGTATAGAAGCGGTGATTGACGCTAAGGATTTTGCTAAAGAAATTGAAGCTTTGGAATACTGCGATTTTATTTTAGTGGATACGACAGGGCATTCGCAATACGATAAGGAAAAAATTGCCGGTTTGAAGGAATTTATAGATGGGGGTTATAATATTGATGTGTCCTTGGTGCTTTCGGTTACCACTAAGTATGAAGACATGAAAGATATTTATGATTCTTTTGGGGTGTTAGGGATTAACACTTTAATCTTTACGAAATTAGATGAGAGTAGGGGGTTAGGGAATTTGTTTTCTTTAGTGCATGAAAGCCAAAAGCCTATCAGCTATCTTTCTGTTGGGCAAGAAGTGCCTATGGATTTGAAAGTGGCTACTAATGAATATTTAGTGGATTGCATGCTAGATGGCTTTAGTAACCCTAATAAGGAACAAGCATGAACAATCAAGCGAGTCGCTTAGATAATTTTATGAACGCTAAAAATCCCAAAAGTTTTTTTGATAATAAGGGGAATACCAAATTCATCGCTATCACAAGCGGTAAGGGGGGCGTGGGGAAATCCAATATTAGCGCTAATTTAGCTTACTCTTTATACAAGAAAGGTTATAAGGTGGGGGTGTTTGATGCGGATATTGGTTTAGCGAATTTAGACGTGATTTTTGGGGTGAAAACCCATAAAAATATCTTGCATGCCTTAAAAGGCGAAGCCAAATTGCAAGAAATCATTTGCGAAATTGAACCTGGGCTTTGCTTAATCCCTGGGGATAGCGGCGAAGAAATTTTAAAATACATTAGCGGTGCGGAAGCTTTAGATCAATTCGTGGATGAAGAGGGGGTTTTAAGCTCTTTAGATTATATTGTGATTGATACGGGCGCTGGGATTGGAGCCACTACACAAGCGTTTTTGAACGCGAGCGATTGCGTGGTGATTGTTACCACACCCGATCCTTCAGCGATTACGGATGCGTATGCATGCATTAAAATCAACTCCAAAAATAAAGACGAATTGTTCCTTATCGCTAACATGGTAGCCCAACCTAAAGAGGGCAGGGCGACTTATGAAAGGCTGTTTAAAGTAGCTAAAAACAATATCGCTTCATTAGAATTGCACTATTTAGGGGCGATTGAAAACAGCTCCTTATTGAAACGCTATGTGAGAGAGCGAAAGATTTTGAGGAAAATAGCCCCCAACGATTTGTTTTCGCAATCCATTGACCAGATAGCGAGCCTTTTAGTTTCTAAATTAGAAACCGGTGCTTTAGAAATACCAAAAGAAGGTTTGAAAAGCTTTTTTAAAAGGCTTTTGAAGTATTTGGGGTAGACTGATGAGAGTTCAAAATTTTATCCATTTTTCTGTTGTGGTAGGGTTTTTTTTAGGGTTAGTGTTTTCGGTATTGAAATTCAATGAGCCAGAGAGCATTTTATTATGGACGGTGTTATCCACGCTTGGGGGGTATTTGATCGCCTTATTGTTTGCGTCTATTTTTATCGCTTGCACGGATTTAGATATTTGCCTTTTTGACAAAAAAGGCACTGAAGAGAGCTTGCTTCGTTTCAACCATGAATTTAAGAACAGAGAAAAAGAAGTGGCTAGTATTTTAGAATACATTAGAAGTTATGATTTTGATGATGGAAAATAGAATGCCCAAAGAAATTCAAAAAACTGAAGCAAGCGAAAAAAGTATAGAAAAGGTTTTGAACGCCTATGATAAGCAACAACACCACCATCAAGACGATCTCGCTATCCAGTATCTACCGGCCGTGCGCGCGATGGCGTTTCGTTTAAAAGAGCGCTTGCCCAGCTCTATTGATTTTAACGATCTGGTTTCTATTGGTACTGAAGAATTGATTAAATTAGCCAGGCGTTATGAGAGCGCGTTAAACGATTCTTTTTGGGGGTATGCTAAAACTCGTGTCAATGGGGCGATGTTAGATTATTTGCGCTCTTTAGATGTGATTTCTCGCTCTAATAGAAAGCTCATTAAAAGCATTGATATTGAAATCACCAAATACCTTAATGAGCATGGGAAAGAGCCTAGCGATGAGCATTTAGTGCAAACTTTAGGCGAGAATATTGAAAAGATTAGAGAAGCTAAAACGGCTTCAGATATTTATGCGTTAGTGCCAATAGATGAGCAATTCAATGCGATTGAGCAAGATGAAATCACTAAAAAGATTGAAGCAGAAGAGTTGTTAGAGCATGTCCAAAAAGTATTGAATCAAATGAGCGAACGAGAGCAAATCCTTATCCAGCTTTATTACTTTGAAGAGTTGAATTTGAGCGAGATCAAAGAGATTTTAGGCATTACTGAATCGCGCATTTCTCAAATCATTAAAGAAGTGATTAAAAAGGTGCGCCAATCCTTAGGAGTGGATCATGGCTGATATTTTAAGCCAAGAAGAAATTGATGCGCTTTTAGAGGTCGTTGATGAGAATGTGGATATTCAAAATGTCCAAAAAAAAGATATTATCCCGCAACGCAGTGTAACCCTCTATGATTTCAAGCGTCCTAATCGTGTGAGTAAGGAGCAACTGCGTTCTTTTAGGAGTATTCATGATAAAATGGCTAGGAATCTTTCCAGTCAAATCTCTTCTATCATGCGTTCTATTGTAGAGATCCAGCTCCATAGTGTGGATCAAATGACTTATGGCGAATTTTTGATGAGTTTGCCTAGCCCTACAAGTTTTAATGTCTTTTCCATGAAGCCTATGGGAGGAACGGGGGTTTTAGAGATTAATCCTAGCATCGCTTTCCCTATGATTGACAGACTATTAGGGGGCAAGGGGAGCGCGTATGATCAAAACAGAGAGTTTAGCGATATTGAATTGAATTTATTGGATACGATTTTACGCCAAGTGATGCAAATTTTAAAAGAAGTGTGGTCGCCCGTGGTGGAGATGTTTCCTACCATTGACGCTAAAGAATCCAGCGCGAATGTGGTCCAAATCGTCGCTCAAAATGAAATTTCTATCATGGTGGTTTTAGAGATTATCATTGGGCATAGCCGTGGGATGATGAATATTTGTTACCCGGTGATTTCCATTGAGAGCATTCTTTCTAAAATGGGGAGTAGGGATTTGATGCTTTCAGAGACGAACTCCAAAAAGAGCCGCAATAAGGAATTGCAAGCGCTATTGAGTGGGGTGAGCGTGGATATGATCGTGTTTTTGGGTGCGGTGGAATTGAGTTTGAAAGAAATGTTGGATTTAGATGTGGGGGATACTATCCGGTTGAACAAGATCGCTAATGATGAAGTGAGCGTGTATGTGCATAAAAAAAAGCGTTATTTAGCGAGCGTGGGGTTTCAAGGGTATAGGAAAACCATTCAAATTAAAGAAGTGATCTATAGCGAAAAAGAACGCACTAAAGAAATTTTAGAAATGCTAGAAGAACAGCGCAGAGGCAAAGTGGGCGATATTATGAAAATAGAAGAAGAGTGAGAAATGCAAGATTTTATTAAAATTTTTATTCAAGAGGTTGTCTCCACTTTAGAAGGGTTAGTGGGTAAGGCCCCGAGCGTGGGATTAGAAAAAGAAGTTTCTAACAATGAAGAAGCGAGTTTAATCAGCCTGCCTTATGCAAGGGTTAAGATTAGCGCGATTGAAAAAGAAGAGAGCCCTATTGAATTATTGGCTCCGGTAGATTTAGTTACCGCTTTAAGCGATTTGATGTTAGGAGGTGAGGGGGTGAGTAAGGAAGAAATGGATAATGACGATTTAGACGCTTTTAAAGAAATGGCTTCTAATATTTTTGGCGCGATCGCTACAAGTTTGAAGTCTCAAGAATTGCTCCCCAAACTCAATTTCACTACCACGAACGCTGAAATCGCTAAAGAGCTTCCTAAAAAAGAAGATTATACTAAAGCGGTGGTGTTTTCTTTTAAAATGGAAGCCATCAAAGAAAGCCAAATCATTTTATTGACTACGGAGGCTTTTGAGCGCCAATTTGAAAAAACGCATAAAGAAGAAAAAAAAGAAACGATAGAGAGCGTTGCTGAAGAGATTAAAACCCACGATGCGTCTTTAGAAAACATAGAAATCCGCAATATCAGCATGCTTTTAGACGTGAAATTGAATGTTAAGGTGCGCATCGGGCAAAAAAAGATGATTTTAAAAGATGTGGTCTCTATGGATATAGGGAGCGTGGTAGAGTTGGATCAATTGGTGAATGACCCTTTGGAAATCCTTGTGGATGACAAGGTGATCGCTAAGGGCGAAGTGGTGATCGTGGATGGGAATTTTGGCATTCAAATCACGGATATTGGCACTAAAAAGGAACGATTAGAACAACTGAAAAATTAAACCATTTTAAAGTAAAGAAGGAAGGAATTATGGCTGTTTTTGGGGAATTAGGCTCGCTTGGGCATTTGTTTAAAAAAACGCAAGAATTAGAAATTTTGCATGAGTATTTAAAAGATGTCATGCAAAAGGGTAGTGGAGCGAATCAAAGGGTTTTAAATCTCGCTACTAATACGGAATTTCAAGTGCCTTTAGGGCATGGCATCTTTAGCATAGAGCAGAGTTATTGTTTAGAGCATGCTAAAGAAAGCGAGAAAGGCTTTTTTGAAAGCCACCAACAATATGTGGATTTCCAATTGATCATCAAAGGCGTCGAGGGGGCTAAGGTGGCAGATATAAATAGGGCTGTCATTAAAACCCCTTACGATGAAAAAAGAGATTTGATCGTTTATGAGCCGGTTAGTGAAGCTTCTTTTTTGCGTTTACATGCGGGCATGCTGGCTATTTTTTTTGAAAGCGATGCGCATGCGTTGAGGTTTTATGGAGAGTCTTTTGAAAAATATAGGGAAGAGCCGATTTTTAAAGCGGTCGTTAAAATGCCTAAAGGATTGATCAAATTAAAATTATGAAATTGGTGAGTCTTGTTATAGTTTTTTGTTGTTTTTTAGGGGCTGTAGAGTTGCCTGGAATTTATCAAACTCAGGAATTTTTATACATGAAAAGCTCTTTTGTGGAGTTTTTTGAGCATAATGGGAAGTTCTATGCCTATGGTATTTCTGATGTGGATGGCTCTAAAGCCAAAAAAGACAAACTCAATCCTAACCCAAAGCTAAGGAATCGCAGCGATAAAGGCGTGGTGTTTTTAAGCGATTTGATTAAGGTTGGAAAACGATCTTATAAAGGCGGTAAAGCGTATAATTTTTATGATGGCAAGACTTACTATGTGAGAGTCACTCAAAATTCAAACGGGGATTTGGCATTCACTTCAAGCTATGACAAATGGGGGTATGTCGGCAAGACTTTCACTTGGAAACGCTTGAGCGATGAAGAAATCAAAAATCTAAAACTCAAGCGTTTTAACCTGGATGAAGTCCTTAAAACCATTAAAGATAGCCCTATCTAAGCTTCTTCTTTAAAATTTTTTAACATTCACTCTCTTGGCATTCTTTACACCACACAAACATTTTCATGTCATGGCTAATCAGCTTGGCTTGATATTTTTTAACGACTTCATTCTGGCGGTTTTCAATTTCAGGGTCTGCAAATTCAATGATCTTACCGCAGTGCAAACAAATGATGTGATCATGGTGTTCTTTAGCCGCAATTTCATAGCGCCGACCGCTTTTTGAAGTCTCTAAAACACAGATAAAATTTTCTTTTTCTAAGAAATTCAAAATGCGATAGACTGAAGAAATGCTGGTGTTTTTGTCCTTTTGGCGGATAGAATGCGTGATTTCTTCAGGGCTTAGGTGTGTGCCGCTGCGATACAAAACGCTCACCACTTCTTCTCTTTGTTTTGAATTTTTGAGTCCGTTTTTTTTGATAGACATTCTCAAGCGCTCTAAAATGGATTCCAAAGTTTCTAATCTTTTCATGCTGATATTTTCCTTATCCGTAAAATGATTTTTATAACTAGAATATTATTATACAATAATAATGCGATGAACCATAGATAAAACTCATTATTATTTTAATTTAATCAAAAAATATTGATTTTTTATTACTATTGTCGCATTTTAATGTAACTTGTAAGATCAATTTCTTATTTTATCAAGCCATTCTAAAAGGGTTTTTTCAAACCCTATGCCTTGAGAAGAAACCAAATTGAGGGGTTTTTCTAAATAATCTTGTTTGACATAGCCGTTATAATCATGCGGGTAAAGATAGTCTTTAGCGTTAGGTAGCAGGTGTTTAGGAATAGGGTAGAGTGAGCCTTTTTGAACGCAATCCAAAGCCTGATTGATCGCTCTATAAGCCGTGTTAGACTTGGGCGAACAAGCCAGATAAATCACGCACTGGCTTAAAATGATGCGCGCTTCAGGGTAGCCGATTTGTTTGACTGAAAACAAGCAAGAAGCGGCTAAATTAAGGGCGTTTGGGTTAGCGTTACCAATATCTTCGCTCGCAAAAATCACCAGCCTTCTGGCGATAAATTCCGGGTTTTCCCCGCCAGCAATCAGGCGCGCCAGATAATAGATGGAAGCGTTTTCATTGCTCCCTCTTAAAGATTTGATTAACGCGCTAGTGAGGTTATAATGCGTATCATCGCTATAAGATCCGTCATTTAGGCTATGGGGCCGTAAGGATTTGAGCGTTTTTAAAGTGATAGGATTTTCTATTTTAGCGCTCAAATCTAAAAGGTTTAATAACGCTCTAGCGTCGCCAGCGCTGTTGTTTAAAAGATAGGTTTTAGCGTTAGGCTCTATTTGTTTTTTGAGTAATGTTAAAGCCTTATCGCAAAGCTTGTCTAAATCGCTCTTTTTTAGGGGGGTTAATTCAAAAATAAAACTTCTTGAGCGGATCGCATGGCTTAGGCTGTAATTAGGATCTTGCGTGCTAGCCCCTAAGATTAAAGCGTGATTTTTTTCCATAATAGGGAGTAAAAATTCCTGTTGGGTTTTATTCAATCTGTGGGTTTCATCAATAAAAACAACGGGTTTTAAAAGGGTGTTTTGGTAATTTTTAAGCTTAAGGCGCAAATCCTCTAGCTTAAAATCTGTCGCATTAAATGAAAGAATGGGGCACTCTAGCATGTGGGCGATGATTTGAGCCAGGCTTGTTTTACCCACGCCAGGAGGGCCATAGAAAAAGACATGGGGGAAGTGTTTGGATTGTAGGGCTTTAAATAAGGGGGCGTCTTTCCCTATTAAATGCTCTTGGCCTAAAAAATCTTCTAGGCTTTTTGGGTTTAAAAGCGCAGTCAGGCTCATTTTTTAAATAAAATCAATTCGTAAAAATTCGTAGGGGTGTTTAAATTTTTCGTTGGGGTTTTGTTGTTTTTAGAGTGTTTTTGCAGAGCGTCTTGCAGTTCTTTATTGAGATTGTCTAATTCATCAAGCTTTTCTTTTAAGCGCAAAATGATATCCACGCCCGCTAGATTAACCCCCATATCCCTTGTAAGGCGTAAAATTGTTTTGATTTTGTCCATGTCTCGTTGGGAATACAAGCGCATTTTCCCATCAGTCCTGCTAGGCTCTATCAAACCCTCTTTTTCGTATTGGCGCAAGGTTTGAGGGTGCACGCCTAAGATTTTAGCCACAACGCTTATCAAATAAAGCGGTTCATCATAATCGCACACGATTCCTCCTTACAATTCTTTTTCTAATAGCGCTTTTAACTCATTAGAAAGCGTTTCAGTTTTAGGCAAAATCAAACGAGCTTGCAAATACAAATCCCCCACATGCGAAGTTTTTCTGTTTTTGATCCCTTTTTCTTTAATGCGGAATTTTTGCATCGCTTTAGTGTTAGGGGGAATGGTTAGGGTTAAGGTTTTATGCCAAGTAGCGATTTCAATTTTCCCTCCAAAAAGAGCCGTCTTTAAGGGCAAATCAAAGGTTTGGATAATATCGTCTTTTTCGCGCCTATACATTTCATCTTCTTCAATATGGATCTGTAAGAGCAAATCGCCCCTGCCCATTTGCCCCATTTTCCCTTTGTTGCGAACCCTGATTTTTTCGCCCTCTTCCACGCCGATAGGGATTTTAAGGCTAAAAGTCTCATTATTGACGCTCACTTGTTTTTTATTGCCTAAAAGAGTGTCTAAAACAGAGACATTTAAAGCGACGGTCATGTCTAAATTTTCAGGGGCGAAATTAGAAAAATTAGAAAAATTAAAGCCAGAAAAGCCTTGCGAATTTTGAGAAAATCTTTGCGAAAAGCCTCCTCTCCCAAAAATAGAGCTTAAAATATCGTCTAAATCTTCACTAGGACCACGGCTTCTGGCAAAATCGCTGAAATTCTGCCCCCCAAACATGTTGTCGCCAAACTGATCGTATTGGCGGCGTTTTTCTTCGTCGCTTAAAATTTCATAAGCGGCGTTGATTTCTTTGAATTTCTCTTCGGCTTCTTTGGTTTTATTCAAATCCGGGTGGTATTGCCTGGCTAAACGGCGGTAGGATTTTTTGATTTCATCTTGGCTAGCGTTTTCGCTCACGTTTAAAGTTTGGTATAAACTCTTGCTCATGAATCACCTTTAAAATAGTTTTATTAGAATACTATCATAAATCTTTAGTGTTAGTCAATCAAGTTTATTGATAATGTTTAGTGGTAATTGAGATTTTAAACCCGTTTCAGTGCAATTAAAAGGAATTTTCATTAAAATACTAGGTTTAAATCCACGATGAGTTTTTAATGCAATATAAGAAAAATAAGAAAAGATATTATCATTTAGCGTTAGGGATCCTTTTTTGTAATGGTCTGTCTTTGAAAGCTTTAGAAATCGCAGTCAAACCTTTTGGCTATCTGGGGCTATTGTATAATCAAGGGGCGCAAAAAAACCCTCACAGCTATGTGGGGGCTTTAGCGCGTCTTGGGGTGGATTTTTCTTATAGCAATGGGTGGTCTTTTGGTATTGGGGCTATTGGGGCTTGGAATATTTATAACAAACAGCGTTTGGCTAACCTTTACATCAGTCTGGGGAATTTTTTTGGTAACCCTAACAACGTTAAACCTTATTTGAGCGCTGGCGATGTTTCTGATGCGTATCTTCAATACACTAACCAGCGTTTTAAAATCGCTTTAGGGCGTTTCAATACCGATTTTGTGGATTTTGATTGGATAGGGGGAAATATTCAAGGGGTTTCTGTAGCTTTTAAGCAAAATTCCATGCGTTATTTTGGGATTTTTATGGATAGCATGCTTTATAATGGGCATCAGATCAATAAAGAGCAAGGGAATCGGATCGCTACTTCCCTAAACGCTCTAGCGTCTTATGATCCTGTGTCTAAACGCTTGTATGTAGGGGGGGAAGTGTTTGTTTTGGGCACAGAATACAAGCATGAAAATCTTAAAGTGGTGCCTTTTATTTTAACGGACACCCGCTTGCCTTTGCCCACCCAAAATGTTTTAGTGCAAGTGGGGGGTAAGTTGGAGTATGACGCTTCTTTAGCTAAGGGTTTCACTTCGCACACTCTAGTGCATGGCATGTATCAATACGGCAACACTGATGCGGCTACAAGCACTAAAAATGCCGGCTTGTTTTTGATCGATCAAACTTTTAAATACAAAATTTTTAATTTTGGAACGGGTTTTTATATCGTTCCGGCAAGGAACAATAAGGGCTATCTATGGACTTTTAATGATAGGACCAAATTCTATGGCCGTGGGATCAACGCGCCCGGCGTGCCAGCGATTTATTTTGCAAACTCTAGCATTTCAGGCTATGTTTTTTTAGGGCTTAAGACTAAAAGGGTGCGTTTAGATGCGATGGTGGCTTTTGGGGATTACCAAGAATATTCTTTGATGAGCAGTTTTAGGGTTTGGACTTATAGGAGTTTGTCTTTTGATATGGGTGGGGGGTATGTGTATGCTTATAATTCTAAAGCCACGAGAAAAAGTCTTGGAGATAGTTCTTTTGTCTTTTTTGGGAAGTTTTTGTTTTAAAAAAATGCCGTTTTTACAATCAATAGCAAAGGGCTTGCCAAAAGTAAGCAATAAAGCAAGCGATAATTTCTTCTTTTTAAAAATCAATATTAAAAGAGATTTTTGTTTTAAAAATGTTTTAAGAAATTCTTTTGAAATCAGGTTTTTGTGTTTTTTTAGGGAAAAAAGTTTTTTTAAACTCAGGCTCCCATAGTTTGATCACGCCATGGTGGGTCATCTGGTGCATATTGACTAAACGCATGTTTAATAGAGCCTTTTCTTTAGCTTCGCTGTCGCTCAAATCTTCTTTAATTTTGAACGCTTGAATGATTTGCTCCCACAATTCATGCTCTTTAGCGTCTTCGTTTAAAAAATCTTTATAGTTGAAGCCACCAATCCCTTTAACCCCTTTAATATTATCCCCCTTATCCCCCACAACGCACTGGTAATAAGCAAAAAAATGAGCCTCTTTTTGACTCACATTAAAAAAAGCGTTGGTCTTGAGATTGAAATGAGAACCTCTATTGGAATACAAAATATCCTTATCCATGCTGGCTATCACATAATTGTTGGGGTCTTTCTTTTTGTAAAAAGAGATAATATCATCGGCTTCATATTCAAAACAATGTTCGCCCTGGATTTTAGCCCCTTTTTTTAGGGGGTATTTTTCCACGATGGCGATTTTTAGGGTTCTTAGAAGGGCTTTAAAATCTTCATCAAATTGGTGGCGTTTTTGTTTGTAATGATCGCACAGCTGGTAGCGGAAACTCTCTCTGCCCCTAGTGATAAAAAAGAGCGTTTTAGAGCAACGGGTTTTGCGCATGATGGATAAAATTTGAGTGGTAAGAAAGATTATGCCCACTTCTTGCAAGCTGTAAGCGGCGAATCTTTTGGGGAGCGTTTTATTAGAGAGCAAACGCCTAACAATATTAGGGATCACGCAATCAATGTCTAGTAAAAGGGTTTTTGAATGCATGAATCTTGTTTTGTTAAACGCTTGTCTGATGGTTAATCCTTAAGTTGAATTTCTCTTTTTTAAAAGTTAAACTATTATAGTAAATATATAGCAAATAATAAGTTATTTTAATAATAATTAGCTCTATTCTCATTAAATACGCTAAATTTTGAGAGATCACCGCTTGTTTTAGCTCTTTTGATTGCAAAAACGCTTTTGGCATTCTTGCATTTTATGATCAAACGCCCAATGAAAACAGGGCTTAAGGATTTTCTGTTATTTGCGCGGTAAGTTATATTTCCGGCGTTTTTCCCAAAGGCTTTTGCGGCTAATGCCAAGCTTGTTAGCTAATTCTGTATCGGTGCAAGTAGAAGAAAAATGCTTGATCGCTTCTTTTTCGTATTCTTGAATGGAAAGGAAAGTCGTGTTATAGCTAAACAAAGATAGGGGTTTATTGCCGCATTCAATGCTCACAATTTTAGGAAACTCTAGGGGTTCTTTATGGGTATAAGATAAAACAATAGGGCATGAACGGGCCAATTCTAACAATTTCAATTGCTCGTCTTTTTTAAGCTCTTCTAAATGCATGATGTAAAAAGGGCGTTCTAATTTGTCTTTATTCTTGTATAGATCTTTCCAAGTGGTATCCTTTAAAGAGAAAAAAGAAAAATCCATTTGCCTTTCTTTAGCGTATTGCAATAAATAAGCGTTCGCAAGCTCTTGAGAGGGCGTGTGGATGATAAAGGGCGGCCGGTAAGAAAAATTTTTAGGCAAGGGCAATTCCGCATGGATAAAGTCTAAGTAATTTTCATAAAATCCCAAGCGAGCGGTCATTTCTTGGTAGGCTTTGTGGTATTGGATCTTACGCAACAATTCGTCCATTTTAAAAGGCTTTAGAATATAATCTCTCGCTCCCGCTTGAATGGGTTTATTCACGCCATCTTCATTGACATGCGAAGCCATCATGATAATGATTTGCTTGGAATTATAACGCACAAAGTGTTCGCAACGCCCTTGAGTGCAAACTTTAGAAGAAACTAAAATCACATCATAAGGCTCTTTATTTTCTTCTGAAATGCTAGAGACGATCTCGCAAAAATGCCCTAAATCATGCAAATTATGAGAGATACTCCTAGCTAGCGCTAAATCGTCTTCAATGATTAAGATTTTCATCAATTCTTCCTTTTATCGCGTTTAAAGTTTTTGTTTATAACGCATGCTCACATGCGCTTGGACTAACAGCCCTTCTTGTTTGCCAATGAACCCCATTTTTTCCATTGTAGTGGCTTTCAAGCTGATTTGAGATTTTTCTAAACCCAAAAGTTGGCTCAAATTCTCTAAAATCGCCGGTTTGTAAGGAGTGATTTTAGGGATTTCGCTAAAGATGGTCGCCCCCATTTCAAACAATTCAAACCCAATGCTTTGAGAAAAATCCAACACGATTTTTAAAAGCTCTTTAGAAGAGGCGTTTTTGTATTTGGGGTCATTATCAGGGAACCATTCGCCAATATCCCCCCCTTTAATCGCTCCTAAAATCGCATCAATAACCGCATGCAACAAAGCATCGCCATCGCTATGAGCCTTTAACCCAAACTCGCAATCCAAAACAACCCCTCCTAAAACCATGGGCTTATCTTTAATGAACGCATGCGTATCAAAGCCCATGCCTATAAAAGTGTCTTTTGCTGGGTTGAAAAAGAACGCAAAATGCTTCAAATCATCGCTCGTGGTGAGCTTGTGCAAATTTTTACTGCCTTCAATATAGCTCACACGATTAGGGAAAGCTTGTAAAATCGCGCTGCTTTCATCTTTAAAATCCCCTTGATTTAGGGCTGATTGGAGCGCTTTGGTGTGGCTTAATTGCGGGGTTTGAATGAGTTTGATCGCTTCTCTATCCAAAGCCTCGTTATAATAGATCGCTGTGTCATAGCAAGGCAAGTAAGGGGCGATGCAATAATGACTTGTTTGTTGGAGGGCTAAAAACAAGCTTTTAAGCGTTTCCATATTGGCTAAACCCCTAGCCACATCGCTGGTGAGCGTGTAAGCGCTATCAATTACTTTTAAAGCGTTACGCACGGATTCTTGCCTTGATGCCCCACCTTTTACAAGCTTGATTTCAGGGTAATGGCGTTGGATATAAATATAATCCAATCCGCTTACAACCAAAATGATTTCTTTAAAGTCTAGGGCTTCTTTAAAGCTCTCATAAACGCTGAGCCATAAGGGGGTATGATTAGAGCGCAACCATTGTTTTTTGATGGTTTGAGAAAAACGCTTAGACTCCCCAGCGGCCAATAAAACAACGCTCGTTTGTTTAACAAGCGTTTCTAGCGTTTCTTTAGTTTCAAAAGGGTCTTCTTCTAAACTTTCTAAAGAAAGATTAAAAGCTTCCCCATTCACTCTAATCAAGGACATGCGACTAACGACCCACCCCTATCATTTCACCAAAATGATTCTATAACCTTGGTTCAAGTCTAAAACTAAGAATCGTTTGGGTTTGCCTTTATACTTTTCTAAAGCATGGTTAAAATCCGCAACGCTTTTCACTTCAATCTCTTCAATTTTTGTGATGATGTTGCCTTGCCTAAAGCCAGCTTGCTCTGCTGGGGAATTTTCATTCACTTGAGAGACCAAAACCCCTTGAACGTCATCGCTCAAACGCATAGACCTTTTGGTTTTTTGGGTTAAATCTTCTACTTGAAGCCCGTTCAATTGGCCTTGCGTGCCGTTTTGAGCAGAAATGGTTTCTTTTTTGTTAGGGTTTTTCCTTTCAGCTAGAGTGAGGGTGAAGGTGCGTTCTTTTTTGTCTCTAATGACTTTTAAGGTTACTCTTTGATTGGGTAGCATGGAGCCGATTAGATTTCTTAACTCATTCGTGTTTTTAACCTTTTTCCCATTGACTTCAGTGATCAAATCCCACACCAAAATCCCTGCTTTTTTAGCCGGAGAGTCTTTTTCTACGCTAATGACTACCGCCCCTTCTTTGTTGTCATAAGAATTTTGCAAATCGCCGCTCAAATCTTGCAAGCCCACGCCCAAGTAACCTCTTTCAATCTTACCGGTTTTAATGAGTTGGGTTACAATATCTTTAACCATGTTAGAAGGGATGGCAAAGCCAATGCCGTGGTTGCCCCCGGTTTTAGAGATAATAGCGGTATTGATCCCCACTAACCCTCCACGGCTATCAATCAAAGCGCCACCGGAATTTCCAGGATTAATGGAAGCGTCTGTTTGAATGAAATTTTCATAGCTGTTGATCCCAATCCCGCTTTTATTGAGCGCTGAAACAATGCCTTGCGTAACGCTTTCGCCCACGCCAAAAGGGTTACCGATCGCAAAAACCAAATCGCCCACTAAAATATCATTAGAATCAGAGAATTTGATCGTGGGTAAATTGTCTTTAGTGATGCGAATCACCGCTAAATCGCTTTCAGAATCCGTGCCTACTAAAGTAGCGGAATATTCTTTATTGCTCCCTGGAATAGTAACTTTAATCTTATCTGCGCCATCAATCACATGGTTGTTAGTTACAATATAGCCATCTTTAGAAATGATGACGCCGCTGCCTAAAGCCCTTTCCATTCTTTCTTTAGGAATCATGCCGCCCAAATCCCCAAAAAATTGTTGGAAAAAGGGGTCATTAAACACACCGCCACCTATAAAGTTGTTTTTAATCTTCTTTTCAGTGGAGATATTCACCACCGCTTTAATAGAGTCCTTAATGGAATCGTGGTAAGAATAGATCGTATCGTCTTTAGAAGGGACGCTTATTCGCTCTTTCACTTTGGGCATGTTTTGGATTTGGATATTGCCCGCATTCAAACTTAACGCTAAAGCCAAAGAGATAAAAAGGGTTTTTTTCATCATGGTTACTTCCTTAAAATTTGCTAAACTTCAAAATTAAAAAAAGATTATATCAAATCTTTTTTGTTATTTTCATTAGCTTTTTGTGTAAAATAGTATCCAATGTAACACACAACAGCAAAAACAATCGTCAAAATCATCCCGATGCGTTGATCCTTATCCATAGCCGAACCGATCACGCCGATAATACACCCAGTGATCCCTATGAGTTGCAAAAAGGGCAGGAAAGGGGCTTTATAGGGCAAATCCTCTAAAGAATGCCCGGCTTTTAAGTATTGCTTACGGAAAGAATATTGCGAAACAGACACGCTAACCCACACAATAATCACCGTGAAACTGATCACATTAATCAAAGCTTCCACGACATTTTCTTTGGCATAAATTTGGACTAAAAGCCCTATGAGGGAAAAAGAAAGGGAAAAAAGCATCGCATAAGTGGGCGTGCCTTGTCGGTTGAGCTGGGAAAAAACTTTAAAAAACATCTTTTGTTTGGACAGCCCATAAATCATGCGGCTCGCCCCATAAAGCCCTGAATTAGCGGTAGAAAACATCGCCGTAATGATAACAGCGTTCATTATGTCAGCCACATAAGGGATACCCATGCCAATAAAGGGCAAGTTGATACGTTCTAAAGCGCTCACAAAAGGGCTTTGCACGATAGAAGAATCGCTCATGGGTAAAAAAACAGAAATGACAAACACAGAGCCTAAAAAGAAAAAGACAATCCGCCACAAGGTCGCTTTAATCGCTTTAGGCATCACTTCGCTAGCGTTTTTAGTCTCGCCTACAGCCACCCCAATCACCTCTGTGCCAGTGAAGGCAAAAATGACAGCGAGCATAGCAGAAAAAACTGCCGCGCTCCCGTTAGGGAAAAACCCCTTATCGCCAAAATGGAAATTGTTAAAAATAGAACTAAACCCATGCAAATAGATTTGATAAATGATCCCAATTACGCCAATGCCTATAAAAGCGATCACCGCTAAAACCTTAATCAGGCTAAAGAAAAACTCGCCCTCGGCAAAAATTTTAACCGAAAAAAAGTTCAATAAAAAAACCAACGCAATGCATGAAATGACCCAATAATGGATGGGAATATCCGCAAACCAGCGTTGCATGAGCATGCCTATAGCGATGTATTCTAACGCAACCGTGATCACCCAGCCAAGCCAATACATCCAAAAAACCATATAGCCCGTGCCAGGGCCTATGAATTTAGCCGCATAATCCCCAAAACTTCCCGTAGTGGGATAAACGCTGGCCAACTCGCCTAAAGAGAGCATGATGCAATAAACCACAAGCCCTCCAAAACAATAAGCGATCAAGGTCCCTAAAGGGCCAGCGCTCGCAATATTACCCCCAGTGCCTACAAAAAGCCCTGTGCCAATCGCTCCCCCAAAGGCAATCATCAAGAGATGGCGCATTTTCATGTCTCTTTTAAGCTCGCCTTGTTTTTGCGTGGTATTTTGATGCGTTATCTTTTGATTGTCCATGCGACACCTCCTTAGATTAAAAATAAAAATAGCTTGAATTATAACAAAAATAAAATAAAATGATTTTTTTTAAATAAAAATAAGGATTTGTTTTAATCAAATTGGATAAGCCTTATTAAATTTTAATATTTTTAATTTTTAAAAAATGGGATTTTGGTTACTTTATTAAACTCGTTTTCTTAAAAAGCTATCGCTTGGTTGGCATCAATTCTTTTGTGTTTTTTATTATCAGTATTATAAAATTAATCTAAAACTTAAGATTTATAATATTTAATCGTGTAATCTATCCCCGAATAAAGGGTTAAAAAAACCGCTATAGCCACAAGCACATAAGAGTAAGTTAAATTGGCTAATAAAGCGCCAATCGCCACGACTTGAGACACGGTTTTATACTTGCCTAACGCATTGACAGGAATATCCTTTTTTTCATTAGCGGCTAAGACTCTAAGCCCTGAAATAAAAAATTCGCGCCCTAAAATCACAAACGGGATCCATGCATTCACACGATCCAAATAAACTAGCCCTAAAAACGCGCTCAAAATAAGGATTTTATCCGCTAAAGGATCAAAAATTTCCCCAAAGCGCGATTTGGCCTTATAGTTTCTAGCGATGTAGCCGTCCAATAAATCCGTGAGCGCGGCAAATAAAAAAACCAATGAAGAGATCATGTTGATGTGAAAGGGGGTTAAAAAACTAAAATAAGTGCGCGTGTTTAACAATAAAAATAATAAAAATAAGGATAAGACAATGCGTAAAATCGTCAAAAAATTAGGCAGGAGTTTTAAAACTTTCATGCTTTCAAAAAGACTTGTGAAAAATTCAAAAACGCGCGTGCCAAAAAGCCAAGCGCCACACACATTAAAATCACAGCGATCGTTAAAAAAATGATAACTAACGCTTGCACTAAAATCCCTAAAAGAGCCAGCATGAAACTAAAAAGCAACAACCTAAAACCGCTTAAAAAAAACCTTTCTTGCGTGTAAAGGCTCAATTCTCTATAGAGTTTATGCAGATAAAAAACAGAAACACCATTACCGATTAGTGAAAGGGCGTTACTGGCGTTAGGGACAAGATAGCTTAAAAGAGCGCATAAAATCACCGCCAAAAAACTGAAAGCAAAATTTTCAAAAAACCCTAAATGGCATGTGATTTTAGAAAGCTTATAAAAACCAACCGCTCCGGCAATAAACCCAAGCGCGCACAAAAAAAGAGACAATAACACGATATAAGCCAATTGATTATTGAAGAGGTTAGAAATTTGAAACGATTTTGTTCCGCTTGAAACAAGAAAAAGCACCAACAAAATAGCCCCACACAAAGGGGCGAAAAAATAGCCCAACAAGCATTTTTTAATGAATTGCAACTCTTTGTTTTGGTGGATGTGGATAATGTTTTTCAAAAAAAATCTTTATTTAAAAGTGGTCCCGCCATCTACAACGATCGTTTGCCCTGTAAGCCAACCGCTTTGGGTTTCATCGCATAAAAAATAAGCCGCTCCGGCTAGATCGTTAGGATTGCCCATGCGTTTTAGGGGCGATTGCTCTTCTACTTTTTCTTTAATCTCCACATAATCAGGGAAAGCTTTCAAAGCGTCCGTATCAATAGGCCCGCCACTAACCGCATTCACTCTAATGTTAAATTCGCCTAAATCCACAGCAGCGTATTTGACCATGGTTTCTACGGCGTTTTTAGAATTGCCATGCCCGGCGTAATTGGGCATATAGACCAAATTCCCGGTAGAGCTTAAGCTCACGATCGCCCCGCCACCTATTTTTTGCATGCGTTTTGCCGCTTCTTGAGCCCCTACCACAAACGCTAACACGGTGGCTGTGTAAATGTTGTTTAACCCCTTAGGTTTTAATCGCATAAACGGCGCAAATCCCCCCACGACAGAACGCCCATAAATAATAGCGTTAGAAATAAAAAAATCTACTCTGTCAAAATCAGCGTCAATTTGCTTGAAAAGATCCGTGTATTGCTCAGGCTCTAAAACATTAAGGGGGTAGGCTTTGGCTTTAATGGAATATTTTTGCTCCACATCTTCTATGATTTTGTTGGCTTCTTCAACATTTTTATTGTAAGTGAAAGCGATATTCACGCCGCTTTGAGCGAAGCGATACAATATCGCCTTGCCAATCCCTCTAGTCGCGCCGCTGATCACTAGGGTTTTATTTTTCATGTGGTTGGAATGATTCATGCAATTACCTCATATTGTTGTAGGGTTTTTTCTAAAAGTTTGATCGTTTCTTTGCTTGGGGGCACTAAAGGCAGTCTGTAACTTGGGTTTTCAATCAAGCCGGCTAAATGCATAGCCATTTTAATAGGGATAGGATTCGTTTCTACAAAAAGGGCTTGATGCAAATTAAAAAGCTTATTTTGGATTTCTAGGGCTTGTTGGTATTCAAGGTTGAGCGTGCAATTGACCATTTGTGAAATCAAATTAGGCATTAAATTACCGGTCACTGAAATCACGCCACACCCCCCTGAAAACATGATGGAGTGGTTGAGTGAATCTTCCCCGCTAAAAATTTTAAAATCTTTTTCATAGTAATGCAATTCTGTTACTCTTTTCAAAGAACCAGACGCCTCCTTAATGGCTTTAATGTTAGGGACTTCTCTAAAAAGTTTGAGAGCTGTTGGGACTTCAATAGACACGCCCGTTCGGCTTGGCACATCATAAAGCATGACAGGGATTTCTACCGATTGAGCGATAGTTTTATAATGTTCAAACAAGCCTTGTTGGGTGGGGCGGTTATAATAGGGGCTTACGCATAAAATCGCATCCGCACCGATTTTTTGAGCGAACTTTGCTAAAGAAAGCGACTCGCTCGTGGCGTTACTGCCCACGCCGGCTAACACTTTCATGCGTGAATTGGAAGGCGTTTTAGTGCTTTTGCAAGTCTCTATGGCGATTTCAATGCAACGCATATGCTCTTTATGGGTGAGCGTGGCGGATTCTCCTGTCGTGCCAACAGGCACGCATGCGTCCATGCCTTGAAAAATTTGGCGCTTGATCAAGGCTTCATAAGCGGCCTCATCAACGCTCAAATCTTTTTTAAAAGGCGTAATTAACGCGCTAGATGAATGAAATTGCATGTTATAAGGCTCTTTTAAGGTTTCAAAAACACGGTGGTTGATTGGGCGTCTTTAAAATATTCATTAGCCACACGCACCAAATCGCTCACTTTCAAATCCAAAAATTGTTGCTGATAATCCGTCAAGCCTTGAAGATCGTTTTGCACTAAATAGTCCGCAAAAAGCCCCGCCACATCGCCAGAACTTTCTAAATTAGAAATAAAGTCAGCTTTTTGATTGATTTTGATTTTGTCTAATTCCGCTTGAGTGATTTCGCCTTTTTTCAGCTTTTCTAAAAGCGCTACGATTTCTTTTTGTAAGGCTTCGGCTTTGATATTAGGATTACCCCCAGCGATGAATAAAAACACGCTTTCATCTTGTAATTGCATGTTGTGCGAGAAAGCTTGAGAAGCTAGGCGCTTTTTATCCACTAATTCGCTTTGTAACCACGAGCTTTTACCTTCGCCTAAAAGCTTGCTTAACGCGTCTAGGGCGACTTGATCTTTATGCTTGAAAGCAGGCACTTTATACCCTAACGCTACCCATTCTAAATGAACCCCATCTTTATGCACGACTGCCGTTCTAGCTCCATCTTGCTTAGGCTCTTTCATGTAAGGGGTGGGGATAGCTTTTTCATCAAGGTTTTTTAAGGATTCAAAATGCTTTTTAGCTAATTCAAAAACCTTTTGGGAATTGACATCGCCTACCACTAAAACGATAGCGTTTTTAGGCTGATAATAGAGCGAATGGAATTTTTTAATGTCTTTTAAAGTCCAGTTTTGAATATCGTCCATAAAACCAATGGGTGTCCAATGGTAGGGGTGATAGACATAGGCGGTGTTAAAAAAGCGGAAATAAAGCATGCCGATAGGGGAATTATCGGTGCGCCATCGCCTTTCTTCAGCGACCACTTGACGCTCAGGCAAAAACTCATCTTCTTTTAAATTCAAAGAACCCATGGTTTCAGCGAACAATTCTAAAGACTTATCCAAGTTAGCCTGACTGGTTTTAATGAAATAGCGCGTGATATCAAAGCTCGTAGAAGCATTACTCACGCCCCCAAAACGCTTAACGATTTTATCAAATTCACCGGCTTTAAGGTTTTTGGTGCTTTTAAAATTCAAATGCTCTAACATGTGAGCGATCCCGCTCTTGCCCATAACTTCGTTTCTAGAGCCGACTTTATAAAGCACATCCACTTCTATAACCCCGGTTTTATTTTCTAGGGGGACGCTTACGACTTGCAACCCATTTTTTAAGGTAACGCTCTCATGTTTGGGTAAGTAAGATTGTGCGTGCATGCTCGCTCCTAAAGTGACTAACAAGACAGAACTAAGCCCTAAAAGTCTTTTAACAGAAAAATATCTCATCTTAAATCCGCTCCTATAGCCTCTTTAACGCTCAAAAATCCATCTTTTTGGAGTAATTTTACCAAATCTTTAAGAATATTTTGGCATAAATTTGGCCCGTTGTAAATAAAAGCGCTATAAATTTGTAACAGACTCGCTCCCATTTTAATCCTTTCATAAGCTTCTTTGGCATCGCTAATCCCCCCCACAGAAACAAGAACGCTTTTATTAAAAAAGGATTTAGCCAGTTCTTTGAAAATTTCACGGCTTTTTTTAGTCAAGCATTTCCCGCTCAAGCCCCCCATTTCTTTAGGAGCGAACACCAAGCTTTTATCAATGGTCGTGTTAGTCGCAATAATCCCATGCGCTCCTGCTCCAATAGCGCTATTGACGATTTCTAGCATGTCGTTTATTTCTAAATCCGGGGCGATTTTTAAAAATAAAGGCTTATGGGTCATTTCTTTCGCCATGCAAAAAAGCTCATTCACAAACGCCTTGTTTTGTAAATCCCTTAAATTAGGGGTGTTGGGCGAAGAAAGGTTGAAAGTGTAATAATCGCCAATGTTTAAACATTGATTTAAAACTGCCTTGTAATCTTCTAGGGCATGCGCTTGCTCTATGTGTTTGTTTTTGCCTAAATTGATGCCAATAGGGGTTTTATAAGGGGCGAAGCGCTTGAATGATCTTGCCCCTAAAATCGCCCCGTAATTATTAAACCCCATCGCATTTTGTAAGGACTCTTCTTCAATATGCCTGAAAAGCCTTGGTCTTTCATTCCCCATTTGCGCTTCATTGGTGAGAGTGCCTGCTTCTAAATAGCCAAACCCAAAAGCCATTAACGCCCTAAGCATGGAAGCGTTTTTATCAAAACCGGCGGCTAAGCCTAAAGGGTTAGGGAAATTTAAGCCTAAAACTTCATTTTCAAGTTTTGGGTTTTTATAACCCCATTGAGAATGGATTAAACTACACAAAAAGGGCGATGAAGAAAGCGTTCTTAAAATTTGACAAACTTTTTCGTGCGCATCTTCAGCGTCCAAGCTAAAAAGATATTTTTTTACTAATGAATAAAGCATTTAAATCCTTGTCTTTTATGATTTGAACGATAACCCTTAAAAGGTTTTAAGGGCTTGTTTTTCAAAATAATCCTGTGAATTTAAAGGATCGTTAGGGTTTGAAACTTTAGTGTAACGGCCTTTAGAATTTAACTCGTAGCGTTTTAAGGTGTCTTTTAATTGGATTTCTAAAATATGCAACAATTTATTGGCGATCTTGGGGTTTGTGGCGGGAATGAGCAATTCCACGCGCCTTTCTAAATTCCTAGGCATTAAATCCGCGCTAGAAAAATAAATATTTTCATGTTTAAAATAATAAATGCGTGCATGTTCTAAATATTTCCCCACAATAGAATACACCCTGATATTTTCGCTCAATCCTTTGACTTGGGGCTTTAAACAGCAAATCCCCCTGATAATGAGATCAATTTTAACCCCTTTTTGAGAGGCTTGATAGAGCCATTCAATGATTTCGCTATCCACTAGGGCGTTGGCTTTTAAAATGATATAGCCTTCTTGTTTGTGGTTCATTTCGTTTTGAATGAGTTCAATGATTTTAGGTTTGATCTGTTTGGGCGCCATAAAAAGCGTTTCTAATGCGTTACTAGTCGCACTGCTAGTCAGCAAGGAATGGAAAAGCTTGATAATGTCGTTAGCGATTTCATTTTTAGCGCTAAAAAAACTCACATCGGTATAGATTTTAGCACTCAAAGGGTTGTAATTGCCCGTGCTTAAATGGGTGAAATGGCGTAACTGGTTGTCTGTTTTTTTAGTGATCAATAGCATTTTAGCATGCACTTTGAGTTTGAAAACGCCATAAACGACTAACGCGCCCGCCCTTTCTAAAGCTTTTGCCCAGTGCAGATTGCTTTCTTCATCAAAGCGCGCTTTTAATTCCACTAAAACGCTCACTTGAATCTTGCTTGCTGCTTCAATTAAGGCTTTGACAATGGGGGAATGCTTGCCCACACGATAAAGCGTCATTTTGATAGAAAGGGTGGTCGGATCGCTAGCGGCTTGCTCTATTAAATCGATCACAGGCTCAAAACTTTCATAAGGATGGAACAGCAACAGATCCTGTTTTTCTATGGATTTGAAAAGATCGTTTTCATTGAAATGAGGGTGGATTTTGGGCGTGAAATTGGGCGATTTGAGCGCTTTAAAATCGCTATGATTGACTAACTCCCACAAATCCCCTAAATTGAGCATGATCGCGCTTTTATAGATATGCATGCCGGTGAGTTTGTGCTTTTTGTAAGAGTGGGTTTGAAAGCTCCTTAAAGACGCTAAAAGGGTTTTTAAAAGCTCTTGACTCCCTTTTTGGGTTTGCAAGCGCACGATTTCGCCTTGATTGCGTTTCCTCAAACTCTTGCTCATCAAATCCGCATAATCATGCGCTTCGTCTTCAGTGATGGCAATATCCGCATCGCAAGTTACCCTAAACGCCATGCAATCTAAAATCTCATGCTCTAAAAACAATTCTTCTAAATGCGCTTCTACGATTTCTTCAGCTAACACAAACAAGCCCTTTTCTAGTTCCACAAAACGGAAGATAAAAGAGGGGAGTTTGATGAGCGCATAGGAGGCGCTTTGGGTTTCTTTGTCTTTAATGTGGGCAAAAAGCGCGAAAGTCAGATTCGCTAAAGGCGGGAAAGTGTGCGAAGAATCCAACTTAAAAGGCAAGACTAACGCATAAAGCTGCTCTTTAAAATAGGTTTTAGCCTTCGCTTTTTGCTCTAAATTCAATTCATTATAGGGGGTGATACAAAGCCCTTTTTTAAAGAGTAGGGCTTGGATTTTTTGGAATTCCAACTCCCTTTCTTCAATTTCATGCGCTAAATAATGCTTGATTTTTTCTAATTGTTCTTCAGGGCTTGCACCATCAATGCCTTTAGAGGCGATTTTATGCTCATAGAGTTGTTTAAGCCCCGCCACTCTTATCATGTAAAATTCGTCTAAATTCGTGTCATAAATGGCTAAAAATTTCAAGCGCTCTAATAAAGGCAAGCTCTCATCTTTGGCTTCGTTCAAAACCCTTGTGTTAAAAGCTAACCATGAAAGCTCTCGGTTAAAGAAACGATTCAATAAAAATCCTTTAAATCATCATGTTTAAAAATCAGTTTGTTTGGTGTGATTATATAATGAAATGATAATCATTGAAGCTTTTTTAAAAAGTCATGGTCGGAGTAGCGGGATTCAAACCCACGACCTCACCCACCCCAAGGGTGCGCGCTAATCAGGCTGCGCCATACTCCGCAATGAAAAAGAAGCATTCTAATATAAGTTTTCTTAGTTATTGCTTATTTTTGGTTTTTGTTTTGTAGGTTAGACACAAAAACCTAAAAAATGCTAAAAGCATTTTTAAAAATAAATAGCAAAGAGCTTGATTTTAACCAAGCGATAATTTCCTAAGACGGTTTTAGGGGGTTAGGGGGTTTTATATAATTAAGTTTTATAACAAAAGGATCAATGCCTCAAAAGAAAAGGATAAACCCGTTTCAAAAGCGATCGGTAAAGAACACCCCCAAATCCCAG
>NZ_MTWR01000010.1:0-37003 GCF_001998165.1 Helicobacter pylori
GGTTTTTTAGGGAAAAGTTTTCCCTTAAAGGTTTTTTCATAGCTTTTTTTGACAAACCATTTAAAAAGTCGCTCTTCTGCAAAATTGTGAGGGTTTTTAAGGACTTCTAGGCGTAAAACGCATTTGTTTAAACTGAATTTGGAATTGTTTTTGACTCCCACTTGCAAAGAAAAGGCGTTGCTATAACTTAAAGGGTTAGCGTGTAAGATGCGTGTTTCTATGGGGAAAATCGCACAAGGCGCAAAAAAGCCCCTTGATTTAATTAAAGGGTTATACTTTAGCTTCTTCTCTGCGTTGCAAGTATTCCCAACGCTCATTCACATCTTTTTGCAATTCTTCAATAATGTGTTCGTTTTCCTTTTTGAAAAGATGTTTGAAGCGTTTTTGTGCCCCTAAATAATCCCTTACAGGAATGATATTTCTGGGGCGGTAAGTGATTTTTAATTCCCTGCCATTAAAGATTTCAAATAGGGGGAACATCAAGCTATCCACAGCCATATCCGCTAATTCAATGGTTTTATTGGATTCAAATTTCCATTCAGTCGTGCATGGGCTAAGAGCGTTGATGAAGCAAGGCCCTTCAGTGTCTAGCGCGGTTTTAATCTTTTTGTTCATGTCTTTCCATTTGTTAGGCGAGAGTTGCGCCACATAAGGAACCCCATGGCTTGCCATGATATTGACGATGTCTTTTTTCTTTTCTTTTTTACCAAAGCTCACCGATCCTGATGGCGTGGTAGAAGTGCTAGCCCCTAATGGCGTAGAGCCGCTTCTTTGACCGCCGGTATTGGCGTAGTTTTCATTATCTAGGCAAATGTAAGTCATGTCATGCCCTCTTTCCATGCAACCGCTGATGAATTGAAGACCAATATCATAACTAGCCCCATCGCCCCCAAACGCCACAAATTTTGGTTTTTGACCTTGATAGCGGCCCTTATTCACTAGCGCTTTATACATCGCCTCCACCCCTGAAATCGCCGTAGAGCCATTTTCAAAACCAATATGGATCCAAGGCACATCCCATGAAGTGTGCGGATACACAGCCGAGCATACCTCTAAACAACCGGTAGAATTGCCTAAAACAATAGGCCCATCTACAGCGTTTAAAACTTCGCGCACAATAATGCCATGCCCACAACCCGGGCAAAGCAAGTGCGAGCCTTGAAATTTTTCAGCGCTTTGGCTAAAACCTTTGAGTGTTTTGACTTCTTTTACCATGATATTTCCTTTTTAAAAAAAGCTCATTTTAGGGCCGTGCAAACCTACGAATTGTTGGGTAGGGTGCGTGAGCGTGCCTTTAAGAGCGTCTTCATTGATTTCTTCAAAAATCTCGCATAAATGCGCGATTGTCATATCCCTTTCGCCTAAACCATAAATATAGTTAGACACCACGGGGTGTTTAGTCCCTTGCGTTTGATACACCGCGCTCGTTACTTCATTAAACATCGCCCCCATAGCGCCCGCTGGAGAGCTCTTGTCTAAAATCGCTAGAGCCTTAAGATTTTTCAAATCCTGCCCTAATTTTTCATAAGGGAAGGGGCGCAAGGAATGGATGGTAGCCACGCCGGCCTTAATGCCTTTTTTACGCATTTCTTTGGCTGCTACGATCGCTGATTCATAAGTAGTGCCTAACGCAAAGATAGCGATTTCAGCGTCTTCTAGCTGGAAAGTTTTGGTTAAATGGTATTGCCTGCCTGTGAGTTTAGCGAAATCATTGAACACTTCTTCAATCACAGAAGACGCGCTCATGATCGCATGGTGGAGTTGGGCTTTATGCTCATAATGCCATTCTTCTTCAGCTTGTGCGCCATAGCTTACCGGTTTATCAAAATCCAAAAGGGAATGCTTGGTTTGGTATTCGCCTACGAATTGATAAGCCACTGCATCGCTCAAAGGGCGGACATTTTGCACGGTGTGTGAGCATAAAAAACCATCTTGATTGACAATAGTAGGCACGCGCACCTTTTGATGCTCTGCGATTTTAAACGCCATTAAAGTGAAATCATAAGCTTCTTGAGGGTTGCATGTGCATAAACTGATCCAGCCAGAATCCCTGCTTAAATACATATCAGAATGATCACCATGGATGTTTAAAGGGGCTGCTAGAGCGCGATTGACTAAATTCAAAACGATAGGCAAACGCATGCCAGAAGCTTGGTATAAAACTTCTACCATTAGTGCCAAACCTTGAGAGCTAGTCGCAGTGCTGACCCTTCCTCCAGCTGCTGCCGCTCCCACGCATGCACTCATAGCGGCATGCTCAGATTCCACTAAAACGAATTCGCCATCAATATAGCCATTATCCTTAAAGGTGCCATAATTTTGCACAATGGGCGTTGATGGGGTGATAGGATAGGCTGCGATGACATCAATTTGAGCCTGTCTTAAAGCGTTAGAACTAGCGGTATTGCCATCCCACACTTCTATCTCTTGCAATTCAATACTTCTTGCCATATTTTTTCCTTATGATTTTTTCTTTTCTTGTTTTTGCGGCCATTGAGTGAGAGCGGTAGCAGGCTCAATTTGTTCTTCAAACATCCATAGCGATTTAGGGTTGGTGGGGCAGACATCCACGCACACGCCACAGCCCTTACAATGAGAATAATCCACGCCCTTTAATTTGCCCTCTCTTGAAAGAATAGCAGCGTCTGGGCAATAAACCCAACAATTAAAGCAATTGATGCAAATATTATTGTTATGCACAGGCTTAGCCACGCGCCAATGAGCCACTGAAGTGGTGAAGTAACTTTGCTCGGTGTAATGGCGCTCATCATTGTGTTTTTCCATTTCGCTTTGTGCGTTTTTTTCAAAAGGGAAGAGCACCGCCCCCATTTCAAATTCATTCCAATCTTTCATCTTTAATCCTTAATGTTATTGAACTTCTTCATAAGCTCTTTGGATAGCGAGCATGTTAGCGTCAATGACTTCTTGCGTGAGTTTTTTGCCTAAAACTTTCTTAAAAGCTTCTTTAAAAGCCTCAATTTCAAGCATGCCAGACACTTTCATTAACGCTCCTAGCATGGGCGTGTTGGGGATAGGGCGTTTTAAGGTTTCCATAGAGATTTTTAAACAATCCACCAAAAACACCTTACGGGTTTTTAATTCAGGTTTTTTTTCAAACAATTCTTCTTTGTTAAGGTAGCTAGTGATGATATAGGTCGTGTCTTCTTTTTCATTAGCGAAGATGTTTTCAATGAAAACCAAACCAGGGTCAATCACCAGCACATAATCCGGTTGCATGAAGCGCTCATGGTTTAAAATAGGCTCATCATCAACGCGGTTATAAGCCATCATAGCAGCCCCCCTTTTAGCTGAACCATAGGAAGCGAACGCTTGCACTTCTTTGCCTGTTTTTGAAATCACATCAGCCAACCCTTTAGCGCCAGTGATTGCGCCTTGACCAGCTCGCGCATGCCATCTAATTTGAAACATGGTAATATGTCTCCTTAATATCGTATAAAATAAATTGAATTTAGCCCAAATATTATACAAGAAAAACTATTAATGTGTCTTATAACAATATCTTTTTAGGAATTTTTATAGGAAAATGGGGGCATACTTACAAGAATTATGGCTATTTTATGGCTATTTATTCTAAAAAGATAGGCGTTCTTAATCAAAACCACTAATATTTATTTTAAACTTTGTTATTATTTAGGGTGTGATTTGATTTTAGTCTGTATGGGGCAAGTGTGGGGCAGGATAACATAAGGAATTGGGTTATGAATAAAACAACGGTTAAAATATTGATGGGCATGGCGTTATTATCATCGCTCCAAGCCGCAGAGGCAGAGCTTGATGAAAAATCAAAAAAACCTAAATTTGCGGATAGGAATACGTTTTATTTAGGGGTTGGGTATCAGCTTAGCGCGATCAACACGTCTTTTAGCACCAGTTCTATAGATAAATCGTATTTCATGACCGGCAATGGCTTTGGTGTGGTGTTGGGGGGGAAATTTGTGGCTAAAACGCAAGCTGTAGAGCATGTGGGTTTTCGTTACGGGTTGTTTTATGATCAGACCTTTTCTTCTCACAAATCCTATATTTCTACCTATGGTTTAGAATTTAGCGGTTTGTGGGACGCTTTCAATTCGCCAAAGATGTTTTTAGGGTTGGAGTTTGGCTTAGGCATCGCTGGGGCGACTTACATGCCAGGAGGGGCTATGCATGGGATTATCGCTCAAAATTTAGGCAAAGAAAATTCGCTTTTCCAATTGCTTGTGAAAGTGGGTTTTCGTTTTGGCTTTTTCCACAATGAAATCACTTTCGGGTTGAAATTCCCTGTCATTCCTAACAAAAGAACTGAAATCGTTGATGGCTTGAGCGCGACTACTTTATGGCACCGCTTACCGGTAGCTTATTTCAATTATATCTATAATTTTTAGATATAGTTATTTAGAGGTTTTAGATTTGACAAAATCAATCAACTCTCGTGTGTCTATGGTTAGGGTTAAGAATTGCTGATAGGTAGTGATCCACTTGCCCCCTTTCCCATACAAATGATACCCATCGCCCCCACCTAAAAAGTTAAAAAACGCATCCGCTCGCACGCTCACCCATTTATTTTTATAGACATAATAAAGCCCTATCATGTCAAAATTAGGGGCTCTATACCATGGCAATCCGGTATAGAGAGATTGGCCATAAGTAGCATAAAAGTGCATTTGGGGTTTGTTGGAAAAATAGTATCTGTTAAAGATCCCAAAGCCTTTGTATTGTGCTTGGGCGTAAAATTCCCCCCCAAAGCTGTTATAAAATTGAGCGTTTTTGCACTCGCTAGCATAACGCACGCAATAATGGGTTTGAGACGACTGCGTGCCAAAAGTCATGAAAATATTGTCCATATAAGGCATGAGATTTTTAAAATCCGCTTTTAAATAAGCATGGTAATAAACCCTATCTAAAATGGTAGGGTTAGAGTATTTCCCCATTTCTCCGCCTTGCGGGTTATTTTTTTGACTGAAATAGGGGTAGCCATTAGGCCATTGCGGGGTTGCATCGCCTGGTTTTAAGTAAGAATTACCGCCGTAAGGGTAATTATTTCCCATGCTATGATGGCTGGCGTTATGAAAAATGACAAGCTGTCCCCCCAAACCTAAATACCCTTTAAGAAACTGAAATTCTGAAGAAACAAAATACAAGAATTGATCAAAATCGTAATTTTTCTTTTTGGGCTGGTTGTTCCAATTGCGCCCCCCATACCAATCCACAACGCCCTCAAACCACCCATTCCACCAGCGGTTAGGATCATAAGCCGGTTTGAATTGGAACGCTCCTCCCCTAAAAGTAGGATCTATAAACCAAAAAAGTTTTTTAAAAGCGCTTAAAGGGTAATGCCCTATTTGATAACTTCGAGGCACAATGCCTAAAAAAAATCTCAAATTTTTCCCTATGTATTGGTAATACATGGTAACCCCCCACGAATAAGGGAAATAGCTATAATGCGTGTGTAAATTTTGAATGAACCACGCTCCAAACATCAAGGCCTGTCTTTTGTCTAATTGAACGCCAATTTGAGGCATGAGACGACCTTGCATTTTGGTTAGGCTATTCCAATAGGGGTTGTTGTTTGGGGCCACTAAATTGAAATTAAAGCTCATAAACTTCAAATCATAGACAAAACTAGCCGCTTTCATTAAGGGTGGTATTAAAAAACCTGAAAACAACAACGCATAAAGAGATTTTTTTAAGAAAATCAAACTAAAATACAGCCCCTTTCATCAACGCCCTTTAAAAATGGTGGCAAAAATAAGGTAAAATTTTAGATTAATTTTCATTAAAAACAACATAAAACCAAAAACAGAACCCTTTCAAGTTCTGTTTTTTTTTTTTTTTTTTGGATAAAATAGCTTTAAAAAAGGGTGTTTCATTTTTCATGGATTCAGCTTCAAATCATTCTTTTAAAGAACAAGATTTTCATATTCCTATTGCTTTTGCTTTTGATAAGAATTACCTCATTCCTGCGGGCGCGTGTCTTTATTCCTTGCTAGAAAGCATCGCTAAAGCCAATAAAAAAATCCGTTACACCCTACACGCTTTAGTGGTAGGCTTGAATGAAGAAGATAAATCAAAGCTTAATCAAATCGCAGAGCCTTTTAAAGAATTTGCTGCTTTAGAAGTGAAAGATATTGAACCTTTTTTAGACACTATCCCTAACCCTTTTGATGAGGATTTCACCAAGCGTTTTTCTAAAATGGTGTTAGTGAAATATTTTCTAGCGGATTTATTCCCCAAATATTCTAAAATGGTGTGGAGCGATGTGGACGTTATCTTTTGCAATGAATTTAGCGCTGATTTCTTAAACATTAAAGAAGATGATGAGAATTATTTTTATGGGGTTTTGGAAGTTGAAAAGCACCACATGATGGAAGGGTTTTTGTTTTGTAATTTAGATTACCAACGCAAGAAAAATTTCACCTTAAGAATGCATGAGATTTTAAAGGGGAATGAGACTAAAGGGGAGTTGGATTTTACGAAATGGTGTTGGCCTAACATGAAAGCTTTAGGGATTGAGTATTGCGTTTTCCCTTGGTATTACACCATTAAAGATTTTTCTAACGCGTATTTAAACGAGAATTACAAGAAAACCATTTTAGAGGCGCGAGAAAACCCTACCATTATCCACTATGACGCTTGGTGGGGGGCGGTGAAGCCTTGGGATTACCCTTTTGGTTTAAAAGCGGATTTGTGGCTGAACGCTTTGGCTAAAACCCCCTTTATGAGCGATTACACTAAGAAAATGCACACCAATGAGAGCTTTTATACCACAAAAATGGCTGAGCAGCATTATTTTTCTTCAGTAAAGTCTTCAAAAGAAATTCTTTTCAAAACCCCGTATTTGTTTTTTAAATCGTATCTGTTTGTTGTGTTTAAAGAAAGGAAAATCCATTCAAGAGTTCTTGAATTAACTTGTAATTTAGTGAAAAAATTTTTCAATAAGTTTATTCACTTTGGGTTTTTGATGCCTAAAGCGTTAGCTAAAAGGGCGGTTAGTAAGATCCTTAGAGTTTTAGGGCTTCATGGGATTGTTAAAAAAATCCTAATCAAACTCAAGCTCTTAAAAAAGAGCTAAAGTCAATTCTTAATCAAACGATTTTTTCATATCAATCACATAGCGGAATTTCGCTTTCCCATGGGTTAGGTTATGATAAGCGGTGTCAATATCCTTGCCTAAAATCAAATCTATTTCAGGGTAAATATTGTGTTTAATAGAAAAATCCATCATTTCTTGGGTTTCTTTAATGCCCCCAATCAATGAGCCATAAACCTTGCGATTGCCCAAATGGATAAATTCAAAAACATTGAGTGCTGGAGCGACTTCTACAGGAGGGAGTCCCACAAGAGCTAATTCGCCGCTATAAGTTAAGAGCTTGAGGTAGTCTTTTAGATCATAATGGGTAGGAATGGTTGAAATGATAAAGTCCAATTCTTCTTTGCATTGTTTGGGGTCTGTGTAGAAATGTTTGACCCCCATGCTCAAAGCGTCTTGCTTTTTGTGGTCGTTTCTTGCAAAAACACTCACTTCAGCTCCCATAGCCACAGCGTATTTGACCGCCATGCTTCCTAGCCCGCCAAACCCAGCGACACCCACTTTTGTGCCTTTAGTAACCTTAGAAAATTTTAAGGGCGAATAAGTGGTGATGCCAGCACAAAGCAAGGGGGCTACTTTTTCTAAAGGGGCGTTTTTATCCACGCTAATCACATAGTTTTCATCCACGACAATATTATTAGAGTATCCGCCCATGTGGGGTTCATTGTCATGGAAATAATCCAAACAATCATAAGTGAATACCGTTTTGTGGTTGGCGCAAAATTGCTCTTGGTGTTCTTTACAGGGCTTACATGTTTTGCATGAATTGACAAAACAGCCCACGCCCACCACATCGCCAACCTTAAATTTCTTAACTTCCTTACCCACTTCTTTGATGACCCCAGCAATTTCATGCCCAGGAACCATAGGATAAATGCCTTCTTTCCATTCGCTATAAGCGCTATGAATATCGCTATGGCAAATCCCTGCATAAAGAATGTCAATCAGCACATCTTTAGGGCCTACAGCATGGCGGCTAAAATCATGGGGTTTGAAATGCCCGTCTTTAGAAAAAATAGCAAAACCTTTAGATGGAACTCTCATAAAAACTCCTTGTTTCATTAAAATACCGCTATTGTATCGTTTTTATGGTTTGCTTATGTTTCTATAGGTTTAACTAATTTTATAGTTGTTGGTTATATGGTAGCGTTGTTTGGCGCGTTTAAACGCACCCCTTGCGCTAATCGCTTTTATCTTAAAGCGCTACTATTTGCTAAATTCTATCATGCAGTAAATAATTTTCTAACGCAATGCCCGCCCCATCAAGTCCGGGAGTTTTTTTCATCACAACATGCACAGGGATGGAAGCGAGAAACGCCCCCATGCGCCCTTTCGTTTCAAAACGCGCTCTAAAGGGCGAAGTTTTAAAATAATCAATGAATCGTGGGATAATTCCCCCACACAAATACACGCCCCCTCTAGCCCCCAAAGTGAGAGCCACATCAGCAGCGAGCGTGCCTAGCATGGAGCAAAAAGTGTCCAAGGTCAATCGGCATATAGGGTAATCCCCATTCAAAGCGCGTTCGCTAATGATTTGTGGGGTCAATTCAGCCTTGCTCAATTTCGCTACTTTTTCTAAGCCTTTGCGTTTGGATAAAGCTTCATAAATCAGCACCAAGCCGCTACCGCTCAAAAACCTTTCCGCGCTCACATGGTTGAATTTAGAGCGGGCGTATTGCCACACTAAAATTTCTAAATCATCAAAAGGGGCAAAGCTCACATGCCCCCCTTCACCGGGCAAGACTTTCAAAGAGCCATCGCTGTTTTGGATAAGAGTGCTTACCCCAAGCCCGGTTCCTGGCCCTAAAATCGCTTTAGGGGCGTTGATCTCGCACTTAATCCCGCCTATTTGGGCCAGATCGTTTTCTTGCATCGCACTAATGGCATAGGCTTGCGCGACAAAATCATTGATGACAAGCAGTTTTTTTAAATTCAAACATTGCCGTGTCGTTTCAATAGAAAAAGTCCAGTGGTTGTTAGTCATTTGGACAAAATCCCCCATGATGGGCGTAGCCACAGCAAAAGAGCCATAAATAGGGCGCAGTTTAAGGCTTTCTTTGCATTTAGAAAGGTAAAATCGCACCGCATCGCTCAAGCTTTCAAAATCTTCGCACCTCAAGACTTCAACGCATTCAATCTGTCGTGGGGCGACTTCCAAACCAAAACGCGCATTTGTGCCGCCAATATCGGCTAAGAGTCTTGGGTAAGTTTCAGTTTTTGGCATAAAACACCTCCGTGGTAACTTTTTTAGAGTGTAAAATCCGAGCAATCGGCAGAGAATAGGGGGCGGTTTCTTTTAAAGCTTTTTCTAAAACCTCCCTTTTTTCTACTCCGCTAATGCTTAAGAAAAGTTTTTCGCAATTTTCTAAGGCGTTGATAGACATGCTCAAGCGCTCATAAGGAGCGTTAGCGGGCGTAGTCAAAACGATATTTTCTTTTTCTTCGTTTAAAAAAGCGCTTGTTTCAGGAAAAAGGCTAGCCGTATGCCCATCAGTCCCCATGCCCAAAATGGCTAAATGGGGCTGTTTGAAATGCTGGTTAGCAAAATCTAAAAGTTCGTTTGTATTGCCAGAAATCTTTTTAGGCAAAAGCGGGGTGAAAGAAGCTTTTAAGGCGTTATTTTGCAACAAGTAGTCGTGCAATAATTTGGTGTTGCTATCATCATGGCTAGTCTCTACAATGCGTTCATCCACCAAACTGATTAAACACTCATGCCATTTGAGATCTAAAACGCTCAATTTTTGCAACAAGCTAATGGGCGAACGGCCTCCAGAAAAAGCGATGGAAACTTGATGATGCTTTTTTAAAGCGGTGTTAAAAAATTCTTTAAAACGATCTATTAAAGCCTTGTGGCAATCTTCTAAACTTTCAAATTCAAACAATTGATAACCCATGAAATCCCTTTCATTGATAGAGTGGTTTTAAAAATTCGGATTCGTTGAGATTATGGCTTTCATAGGAATGTAAGGGCGTGGCGTTATTGATAAAACCCTCTATGAGCGTGTCAATAAACACCCATGACGCTTCTAATTCCAATTGGTGGGCGAAATTATTGTGGTTATTTTGTATCGCATCATAGAGCAATTTAGCGTAGGGCTGTAAAAATTCTTGTTTGTTATGGGTTTCTAAAATAAGGGGGTTTTGATTGTCTTTTAGGGTGAGGGTGATTTTATCTTGAGAGAGGAAAAATTCCAGCGTATTGACTGCATTAAAATGGATTTTCACGCTCGCTTGGTTGTGGGGCATTTTTTTAGCGTGTTTAAGGTAGAAAGGCACGCCTTTAAATTTAGGCGTATCCAAAAAGGCTTTAATAGCGACAAAAGTCTCTGTCTGGCTCTCTTTATTGACCTTATTTTCATTCCTATAGCCTTGATATTGGGCCCGAATAACCTGTTTTTTAAAATCTTTAGGGGGTTGTAAGGTTTTTAAAACTTTGATTTTTTCTTTTCTCAAGTCTTTTAAATCGTGGGGTAAATCTGTAGCGATAAGGGATAAAACTTGCAAGAGATGGTTTTGAACCATATCCCTTAAAGCCCCGATTTTATCGTAAAATTCGCCCCTTTCTTCCACCCCCAAAGTCTCATACACGCAGATTTCAACCGCGCTGATTTGATCCCATAAAATGTTTAAGATAGGGTTATTTAAGCGCAATTCAAGAATATTTTGAACGCCCTTTTTCCCTAAATAATGATCGATTCTAAAAATTTGCTCTTCTTTAAAAAAAGCGCTAATGCTTTGAAAAATCTCTTGACAAGTCTTTAAATCATGCCCTAAGGGTTTTTCTAAAATCAAGCGAGTGTTAGCGTGATTGAGCGCGTTTTGGGCTAAATTTTGAGCGGTCGTTGCAAAAAAACTAGGGGAGATAGAAAAGTAGAAAATCAAGGGCTTATTGTTTGTAGCGATTTTACTCAATTCTTCAAAGTCTTTAGGGTTATCCAAACGGACGCGCAAATAACTGATATGGGCTAAAAATTCCTCACCCTTTTTTCTTGAATGCAGTTGTGTCTTTTCACAAAGGAGCACCAAAAACTCTTCATTGGATAGCTCCTTACGCCCCGATGCGATAATCCTAGAATCGTTTTTAAAACCATAATGGGTATAAATTTCATAAAGCGAAACAAAGAGCTTTCGCATGGCTAAATCCCCAGTCGCACCAAAAAGAACCAAATCAAAATCTAGCATCAATAACCCTTTTAGAGTGTTTTTAAGTTATTATTATATATTAAATCTTAATTGAAGGGGTGTTCATGCCTAAGCATTCTTTAGAACAAATCAAAGAAAAAATTACAGAGCGTAGCAAAAAAACCAGAGAACTTTATTTAGAAAATATCTTTAACCCTAAAAACCAGCCCAAGATTGAGAGCTTGGGTTGCGCGAATATTGCACATGTTACAGCGAGCATGCCAGAGCATTTAAAAATGCCTTTAGGTTCGCATAAAAGAAAGCATTTTGCGATTATCACCGCTTATAATGACATGCTTTCAGCCCACCAACCTTTTAAAAATTACCCTGACTGGATTAAAAAAGAGTTGCAAGAGCATAACGCTTATGCGAGCGTCGCTAGTGGGGTGCCAGCGATGTGTGATGGTATCACGCAGGGTTATGATGGCATGGAATTGAGCTTATTCAGTAGAGATGTGATCGCCTTAAGCACCGCCGTGGGGTTGAGCCATAATGTTTTTGATGGGGCGTTTTTTTTGGGCGTGTGCGATAAAATCGTGCCAGGCTTGCTCATAGGAGCGTTAAGTTTTGGGAATTTAGCGAGCGTGTTTGTGCCAAGCGGGCCTATGGTGAGCGGGATAGAAAATTGTAAAAAAGCCAAAGCGCGCCAAGATTTTGCAATGGGAAAAATCAACAGAGAAGAGCTTTTAAAAGTGGAAATGCAAAGCTATCATGATGTGGGCACTTGCACTTTTTATGGCACGGCTAATTCTAATCAAATGATGATGGAGTTTATGGGGTTGCATGTGGCTAATTCTAGTTTTATCAACCCTAACAACCCCTTACGGAAGGTTTTAGTAGAAGAGAGCGCCAAAAGATTAGCGAGCGGGAAAGTCCTGCCCTTAGCCAAACTCATTGATGAAAAAAGCATTCTTAACGCTCTCATAGGCTTAATGGCAACCGGAGGTTCTACTAACCACACTTTGCATTTGATCGCTATCGCTAGATCTTGTGGGGTGATTCTCAATTGGGACGATTTTGACGCAGTTTCTAACCTCATACCCCTTTTAGCTAAAGTCTATCCTAACGGATCAGCGGATGTGAACGCTTTTGAAGCCTGTGGGGGCTTAGCGTTTGTGATCAAAGAATTGTTAAAAGAGGGGCTTTTATTTGAAGACACGCATACCATTATGGATACAGAAACGCAAAAAGGCATGCAAAATTACACCAAAACCCCCTTTTTAGAAAACGACCAATTGGTGTATAAAGACGCTGTTAGTCATAGCCTGAATACGGATATTTTACGCCCTGTTAGCGAGCCTTTTGCCGCTAATGGGGGGCTTAAAATCTTAAAGGGTAATTTAGGGCGGGCCGTGATTAAAATCTCAGCCATTAAAGATGAGCACAGGAAAGTCAAGGCCAGAGCGATTGTTTTTAAAACCCAAAGCGAATTTTTAGAACGCTTTAAAAATAAAGAATTAGAAAGGGACTTTGTGGCCGTCTTGCCTTTCCAAGGGCCTAAGTCTAACGGCATGCCAGAATTGCACAAACTCACCACGAATTTAGGGGCTTTGCAGGATATGGGCTATAAGGTTGCGCTGGTTACGGATGGACGCATGAGCGGGGCGAGCGGGAAAGTGCCTAGCGCGATCCATTTAAGCCCTGAGGGAGCGTTAAATGGGGCGATCATTAAGATTAAAGATGGCGATTGGATAGAATTAGACGCTCCTAATAACGCTTTGAATGTGCTTGAAAAGGATTTTGAAAATAGAGGCATCAACCCTTTGTTTTTAGAAACCTTGGAAAATTTAGAAAAGCCTACTTTTGGGCTGGGTAGGGAATTATTTACAAGCTTGAGATTGAATGCCAATACCGCTGAAGAGGGCGGCATGAGTTTTGGCATAAAAATATAAAGGAGATAAAATGCAAGATAAAATAATAGAAATTTTACAAATCAGCCCCATTGTCCCTGTGGTGGTGATTGAGGATTTAAAAGACGCTGTGCCTTTAGCGCAAAGCCTGATAGAGGGGGGTATTCCAATCATAGAAGTTACTTTGCGCTCCAGTTGCGCTTTAGAAGCCATAGAGCTTATCGCTAAGAATGTGCCAAAAATGCATGTGGGCGCTGGCACGATCTTAAATCTTATTCAATTAGAGCAAGCTCAAAATAGGGGGGCAGAGTTTTTGATTAGCCCGGGCCTTACGATAACGCTTTTAGAACACGCAAAGAAAAAAGACATGCCTTTAATACCTGGGGTTTCTAGCAGTGGTGAAGTCATGCAAGCCTTAGAATGGGGCTATAGCGCTTTGAAATTTTTCCCGGCGGAGTATTGCGGGGGCGTTAAACTTTTAAACGCTTTTAACGACCCTTTTAAAGGGGTGAAATTTTGCCCTACTGGGGGGATTAGCGCCGATAACATGCGTTCTTATTTAAATTTAGAAAATGTTTTGTGCGTGGGGGGGAGCTGGCTTACCCCTAAAAATTTGATTCAAAACAAAGAGTGGGATAAAATCACAGAAATTTGCAAGCGATCGCTAGTTTTAAGATAACAAAGAGATCATGGCATTTTGTATTTGCTTAATAACACTATAATAAAATTTTTAATAAGGAGATACATCATGTTAGAAAATGTCAAAAAATCCCTTTTTAGGGTTTTGTGCTTGGGCGCGTTGTGTTTAGGGGGGCTAATGGCAGAGCAAGACCCTAAAGAGCTTGTGGGTTTGGGGGCAAAGAGCTACAAAGAGCAAGATTTCACTCAAGCTAAGAAATATTTTGAAAAAGCTTGCGATTTGAAAGAAAATAGCGGGTGTTTTAATTTAGGGGTGCTTTATTATCAAGGGCATGGGGTGGAAAAAAACTTGAAAAAAGCCGCTTCATTTTACGCTAAAGCTTGCGATTTAAATTACAGCAATGGGTGTCATTTGTTAGGGAATTTATATTATAGCGGGCAAGGCGTGTCCCAAAACACCAACAAAGCCTTACAATACTACTCTAAAGCGTGCGATTTGAAATACGCTGAAGGGTGCGCGAGCTTAGGGGGGATCTATCATGATGGTAAAGTGGTAACTAGGGATTTTAAAAAAGCGGTGGAATATTTCGCTAAAGCGTGCGATTTAAACGATGGCGATGGCTGCACGATATTAGGGAGCTTGTATGATGCAGGCAGAGGTACGCCTAAAGATTTGAAAAAGGCACTCGCTTCGTATGATAAAGCTTGCGACTTAAAAGACAGCCCAGGGTGCTTTAACGCAGGGAATATGTATCATCATGGCGATGGCGTGGTAAAGAATTTTAAAGAGGCTCTCGCTCGTTATTCTAAGGCATGCGAGTTGGAAAATGGCGGAGGGTGTTTCAATTTAGGGGCTATGCAATACAATGGCGAAGGCGTAACAAGGAATGAAAAGCAAGCCATAGAAAACTTTAAAAAAGGCTGTAAATTAGGTGCTAAAGGGGCATGCGATATTCTTAAGCAGCTCAAAATCAAAGTTTAGTTTGAATAAGGCTTGATTGAATGGCTTTAAAAGCGAACTTTTGGGGGGTTAGGGGATTTTAAAAGGAGATTTTAGGGGAGTAGGGGAGAATAATTTCAAAATACTTCCTATCCCCTTAAGACAATGAGTTTAAAATAAAATAACTAAAATCCCCCTTTTTTTAAAACTTAAAGAGTTGTTAAAGTTTAAAAAAACCTTAAGTATTTAACCAAAACAAAGCCTTTATTTAAAACCCCTTAAGGGTTTTTATGGGTGGGTAGGGGAGCGAAGGTTTGGCTTGTGGGCATGATTTCTATGCGGTTGATATTGACATGCAAGGGTTGTTCGTAAATCCATAGCACGATGTTAGCAATATCTTGTGGCTTAAGGTAAAGGGTGTTTTCATAGACGGATTGGGCTTTGATTTTATCGCCTTTAAAACGCACCATGCTGAATTCGGTTTCGCCGCACAAACCGGGTTCAACATTACTCACTCTAATGTTAGTGCCAGCCAAATCCGCTCGCAAATTTAAAGAAAATTGTTTCACAAACGCCTTGCTCGCTCCATAGACATTCCCACCAGGATAGGGGTAAGTGCCAGCGATAGATCCAAGATTGATGATAGTCCCTTGGTTATGCTCTATCATAGAGGGCAAGATCAAACGAGTGAGATACAACAACCCCTTGATATTCGTATCTATCATGATTTCCCAGTCGTCTAACTCGCATTCATAAGCCTTGTTTAAGCCTAGCGCTAAGCCGGCGTTATTGATTAAAGCGTCAATGCGATCCGTCATGGAGAAAATAGCCTCTAGCGCTCGCTTAGTTTCAAGCTTGTTTTGAAGATCAAAACACAGGGGAATGAAATGCTTGGGATAAGCGAGTTGTAATTCTTGCAAATTCTCTTTTCGCCTCCCTGTGCCAAAAACCACATGGTTTTTTTGTAAAAACACCTTAGCGATTTCTAATCCAAACCCTGAAGTCGCCCCGCTAACTAAAATGTGCGCCATTTCTATCCTTTAAAATTTTAAAAAAGCCCCTTAAGCCCTTTTTCAAGCTTTTCTTTGAGCTTATCATCTTTAAATAAATGGTCTAAACCTTTTTTAAGGGTGTCGTTTTTTAGGATTTCTTTCAAGCCTTGTTGCAGGTTTTGTTGGATGGCTTTTTCGTTTAAAATGAGGGAAAATTTTGGCTGGTGCATGTTGCCTTGAAGTTTCATTTTAAAAATGAATTTTAAGATTTCTGCATCCATGAGCATGTCCATTTGTTTGGTGCTTAAATCCAACAAGCCGTTATGGATTTTTAATTGGGTTTTGGGGCTTTTTAAACTCAAATCAGAGAGCAGGCGTTGTTGGTTGATTTGGCTTACCAGATTAGCATCGTTATAGATTTCTTTAGTAATATCAAATTGAGAAATGGAGTAGAGAAAGTCGCTGAATGCATTTTTGAGGAATCTTGCGTTTTTTAGGCGGGCTTTCAATGTGCCTTGCTTAGCGATAAGATCATAATCCAAGTTAGCGTCTGCAACGGATTGGAAAAATTTAGGGTAATTAAATAAGTCTAAGGCCTTTAAAGTGGAAATATTGGAAAAATGGGCTTTCAAATCTTTATTTAAAAGCGTGAAATCCAGAGCGCCGTCTAGTAAATTTGAATGGCCGCTGACTTTTAAAAGTTTGGGGCTTTGCTCTATAGCGCCTTTTAAAGTCAAGCTCCCTTTTAAGGGGTGGTTGGTAATGTTTTGGAGTTTGGCTAGGTTGGGTATTTCTAAAGTGTAGGGGGCGTTGAGTTTTAAAACAGAGAAAAGATATTCGCTTTTTAGGGCTTTGAAATTGGCTAAAGGGCTAGTTATGGTGGTATCGCTGATGGCTTTGTTCTCTTTAAAGTCGCTTGAATGCGAGAGGTTGAAGATAAGCGTGTCTTTAAGGTTTAAATGAAAGATTTGATTGATTAGGGCGTTATTAATTAAAGCGTTATTAGCTGTTAGAATCAAATGCCCTTCTAAAGGCTTTAGAGAGTTAAAATCCGCTTGTAAGGACACTTTTGCGTTCGCATAAGCGGGGCGATTGATTAAATAAAGCAAATCTTCTAAATTGGCGTCTTTTGCGTTCAAACTTAAGTGAGAAAGCTTGAAATCATCTAAAAGGGCGTTGTAGGTAGTGTGGGATTGAGCGACATTGGAGACGCCTTGAATTATAAGGGCTTTTCTATGCCCTTTGATATTTCCAGAAGTAACAATAGCCCCCCTTAAAGGGTAGGGTATCCATTCTTTGAAAGAGCGTAAATCTTTAATATCTATATGGTAATTCAAATCCACGCTTTGCGTTAAAAGTGAAAAATCCCCCTTAAGAATGAGCGTGGAATCATCGTTGGCTTGAGCTTCAAAGTCTAAAGAGTTGAATCTCAATTTAAAGGTTTTAACGCTCAAGTAGCGCTCGTTCGGGTTGATTTTTTTCTCTATATACGAAGCGATGATTTTATTCCCCCATTCTGTAAAAAGGATAAGATAGGTTGTTAAAAGGCCGATTAAAAGAAGCGCGAGCATGGTATAAAGAAGTTTTTTCATGTTTGTTTGTCCTTGAAATAAATTGAATGGAATATATTAGCTTGTTTTGTAAGGGTTTCTAACATTTTTTATAGAGCCTTAACGAGCGGTAATAAGAATTTTTATAACAAAAAATCTCAATTTAATTTAATCTTTCATTAAGGAGCTTTGAGTTAAAAGATTTGCGGCGTTAAACAAGGATAATCCAATCGTTTAGGGTTTCTCAACCAAACATGATGGATAAAAAGAAAAAATTTAAGGAGAAAAACAATGGTGGAGAATAGCGGGATCGAACCGCTGACCTCCTGCGTGCAAAGCAGGCGCTCTCCCAGCTGAGCTAATTCCCCAAAGGTTGTAAAAGAAATGGTGGGCTTAGGAGGAGTTGAACCTCCGACCTCACCCTTATCAGGGGTGCGCTCTAACCACCTGAGCTATAAGCCCTTTAAAGTCAATAAAGATGAAATTATAAATTAAATTTTCTTAAAAAATCCTTAAATAATAAATGGGATTAAGATGTTATAATAGTTGTTATTTTTTTATTTTAAAAGGGGTTTTATGGCATTATTATTCACAGGGGCGTGCGGGTATATAGGCTCGCATACCGCAAGGGCGTTTTTAGAAAAAACCAAAGAAAACATCATTATTGTAGATGACTTAAGCACCGGTTTTTTAGAGCATATCAAAGCGTTAGAGCGTTACTACCCTAATAGGGTTGCGTTTATTCAAGCGAATTTGAATGAAACGCAAAAATTAGACGCCTTTTTAAATAAGCAACAGCTAAAAGATCCCATTGAAGCTGTCTTACACTTTGGGGCTAAAATCTCGGTAGAAGAATCCACGCGCTTGCCTTTAGAATACTACACCAACAACACGCTCAACACTTTAGAGCTTGTCAAACTTTGTTTAAAACATGCAATCAAGCGTTTTATTTTTTCTTCTACGGCCGTGGTTTATGGCGAATCTAGTTCAAGCTTGAACGAAGAAAGCCCCTTAAAACCCATTAATCCTTATGGAGCGTCTAAAATGATGAGCGAAAGGATTTTGTTGGACACTTCTAAAATAGCGGATTTTAAATGCGTTATTTTGCGCTATTTCAATGTGGCTGGGGCATGCATGCAAAATGATTATTCCACGCCTTACACTTTGGGGCAGCGCACGCTTAACGCCACGCATTTGATCAAAATTGCATGCGAATGCGCGGTGGGGAAAAGGAAAAAAATGGGGATTTTTGGCACTAACTACCCCACTAGAGATGGCACTTGCATTAGGGATTATATCCATGTAGATGATTTGGCTAACGCGCATTTAGCGAGCTATCAAACCCTTTTAGAAAAAAATAAGAGCGAGATCTATAATGTCGGCTACAATCAAGGCCATAGCGTGAAAGAAGTGATAGAAAAGGTTAAAGAAATCTCAAACAACGATTTTTTAGTGGAAATTTTAGACAAACGACAGGGCGATCCAGCAAGCCTTATTGCCAATAACGCTAAAATCTTACAAAACACCCCTTTCAAACCCCTTTATGACAACCTAGACACCATTATCAAAAGCGCTCTAGATTGGGAAGAACACCTTTTAAGATTTCAATAATACACCCTATGCAAATACAAGCCATTAGCCATTATGGGCGTTCTTATAGTGGCTTTGAGGTTGTGGATTTGCATTTCAATTTCAGCGAGCGTGATTTTTTCTAAGGAATATTGAACGCATGCTTGAATGATCAAACGCACGCTGGAGCGTAAAAACGCATCGCCAATGATTTTAAACACCACGCACTCATGCCTCATGATAAAGGTTTTATAAGCCAAAGCGTTAAAAATGATGCGATTAGGATTGGTTGTAGCGCCGCCTTCTTTTTTAAACATGGAAAAATCATGCTTGCCTGTGAATTGCTTTAAAGCAGTATTTAATAAATCTAGTGATCCATAATCCCCACAAGCGATATAAGGCGCTAAAAAAGGCGTTTTTAAATTCTTCGTCAAAAGGTAACGATACGCTCTTTTTTGAGCGTCAAAACGCGCATGGAAGTTTTTTTCTTCTAGTTTTTTTAAGACAATGTGCGGGGCGAGTTTGGGGGCTAGATAATAAAATAATTTAGAAGCGCTCCAGTGTTTTGGAGCGTGAAAAGACAGCACTTGGTTGTTCGCATGCACGCCTTTATCCGTGCGCCCAGCCGCAATTACGTCGCTTTTAATCCCTAGCGCGTTTAAAGCGCCCTCTATTTTATCCTGAACGCCGAGTTTGTTAGGCTGTTTGGCATAGCCTAGAAAATACGCCCCATCATAAGCGATAGTAGCCTTAAAACAACGCATTTTAATAACGCTTTAAAATGAATTTTCTAAACAATAAATAAGAAATAAACGCCCAAATAAAGGGGAAGAAAAAGGTCATCAAAAACAAATCCGTAGAAATCACATGCACCATTAAAAAATAAACCCCAACCGCTCCAAGGACATAAAAATAACTCCAATTCGTTTTGAATCGCGGGTTGGCGATGCCAAATAAAGGGATTAAAAACACGCTCGCTAAAGGGAACAAGGAAACTAAAATCGCTTGAGAAAAACGCCGTTTTTGATTTTTATTAGCGTTTTTGCCAAAGGCTTTTTTCCAATAGCCCAAATAATCCGTGCCTTGCAAATAAGCCGCATCATTAGAATTGAAAGACTTGAGCTTGTTGCGTAAATGCAATTCTTCAAAATCAACCTTACGCATTTTATCGCCTTGAGTGAAATACGCATGCCCGTTATACAAATTCAATTCAAACACGCCGTTTTGATTGTTGATATTGCCTTTTTGGGCCAGAATGAAGCTTTCTTGAGAAAGGCTTTTATTAGAAAAAAGCACTAAATTATCATAGGAATTGTTCTCAGCCTTATCCACATACACGAGCCAATCGCCTAATTTTTGCCCGAATTCACCGGCCCTTATGTTAATATCAATCTTGTCTTTTTTTTGACGCAAAAACCCGTAATAAGCGCTCTTAGAAGTGGGGATTAAAATAAGCGAAAACACCAATAAAATCGTGCTCACTAACAAGCTTAAAGGCACAAACGCTTTAGTCATTGTTTTAGGCGAAACCCCTAAAGAGAAAAACACTAACAATTCATGGTCATAGCTAAGCCTTGAAAGCCCCAAAGCGCAAGCCGCAAAAAAAGTGATCGGCAAAATAAAAAAAATGGTTCCTGGCAAGGAATACAAAAAGAGTTGCACCAGATCTAAAAAGCTCACTTTAATCACGAGCGTTACGCTTGCGATACTGATTAATAGCACGATAGAAGAGATAAAAAACAGCACTAAAAAGAAAGAGAAAAAGACTTGCGAAACCGCCATGAAAAGATAGTGTTTGATCATGCCTTAATCTTTATTGCACCCCATCTACAACAGGCACAAACAAGCATTTTTCTAACACTTTTTGGACGCGCAAGGCGTTATTTTGCTTCACAAAGCGTTTGATCACTTGCTCGTTATTTTCTTGAATGGGCGCGACTAATATCCCGCCTTCTTCAAGCTGATCAATAAGCGCTTGGGGGATATTTTTAGCGCAAGCAGAGAATAAAATCCTATCATAGGGGGCGTATTGCTCCCAGCCCTTATTCCCATCAGCGAATTTGACATGAACATTGTCTAAACCGAGAGTTTTAAGGCGCAAACGCGCTTCTATATACAGGCTTTCAATCCTTTCAATGCTGAAAACGCGCCTGAAAATTTGAGACAAAACCGCCGCTTGATAGCCGCTCCCGCAGCCAATTTCTAGCACGCTATCCACATGATCGATTTCTAAATATTGCGTCATTTTGGCCACGGTTAGGGGCGAAGAAATGTATTGTTGCGCTTGCATAGAAAGCGCGTTTAAAGTGTAGGCAAAATGCTTGAAGGGGGCTGGAACAAAAATTTCCCTTTCAATGCTCTCCATAGCTTTTCTCACTTTGGGGTGTAAATTGAAACGCTTATGGATTTCTTCACACATCAAATGGTTTTTGATACTATTCAAACAAGCCCCTTAAAAGTCATCAAAACTCACGCTCCCTTTGGCGTAATTGCTCACCCTAGCTTCAAAGAAATTAGAGCGTTGCTCATTGAAGCTTGAAAAGCTCTCTACCCATTTAATGGGGTGTTGGACGCCATAAACTTTAGCGATACCCACCTTACTCAAACGGCTATCCGCCAAAAACTGGATGTATTGCTCAATCAAACTTGAAGTGAGCCCTAAAATCTTGCCTTGCGTGATATAATCCCCCCATGAAGCTTCAATTTCTACGGCTTTTTTAAACATCTCTATGACTTCATTAATCAATCGTGGCGTGAATAGATCCGCTCTTTCATTCCTTAAAGCGTTGATCATGTTTTGGAATAAAATCAAATGCGTTACCTCATCTCTTTGGATAAAACGAATCATTTGCGCTGATCCTAGCATTTTACCGCTCCTAGCCAGAGTGTAAAAATAGCTAAACCCGCTATAAAAATAAATCCCCTCTAAAATTTGGTTAGCAAAAAGCGCTTTGAGAATGTTTTCTTCTGTAGGGTTTTTGGCTAATTCCATATACACTTGCGCGATATAGTCGTTCTTGCTTTTTAATTGCATATCGTTACGCCACATGTCATAAATTTCTTCAGTATTCGCGCTAATGCTTTCTACCATCACCGCATACGCATGGCTGTGTAAGGCTTCTTCATAAGCTTGACGCACCAAACACAAATTGATTTCGGGACTAGTGATAAAGGGATTGACATTGTCAATTAAATTATTGGTTTGCAAGCTATCCATAAAAATGAGTTGCGCTAAAGCTCTGTCATAGCCGATCTTTTCTTCTGCACTTAATTTCAGATAATCCCTTTTGTCATCATTCATGCTCACTTCTTCAGCAAACCAGGTGTTAGCGAGCATCGTTTTCCACAAATGATCCGCCCATTGATACTTGATCTTATTCAAATCAAACATGCTTGTAGGATTACCCCCAAAAATCTTTCTTTCATTCACACTTTCTGTAGAATCGGGGTTGTAAATTTTCTTGCGTGAAACTTCCATTGTGTTCCTTAATTTCCTTAAAACTATCTGATATAGTCTTGTTAGAATACCTTAAAAGAATTTAAAACTCCCTAAAGCCAGAAAAAACTCAAAAAACTTCAATTTTTCAGTATTTTTAAAGGATTAAAAAGCTAAAATACTGCTTCATTATTTTCTACTTCTTATGCATGCGATGGCGTGCGGTGTGCGGAAGTGGCGAAATTGGTAGACGCACTAGACTTAGGATCTAGCGCCGCAAGGCATGAAGGTTCGATTCCTTTCTTCCGCACCATTTCATCAACGAATGGGAAGCAAAAGATTAAACAAAATTCAATCTAACTCAGTTTGATTAAAGGGCATGCGGTGAATAAAATTTTAGAGGAATGATTAAGATTTGAAGTCCTAAATGAAACCCATTCTATTAAAACCCTCAAAAGTTTTTAAAACGCCATGAGCGATGCTTTGAACGCTCTCTAAATCTAAATTCGCATGACAAGGCAAGGAAATTTCAGCGTTATAAAAATCCTGTGCGCTTTTTAATGGGGCTGTGTTGAAGAGCTGTTGATACAATTGGTACTGGTAAATGGGCTTGTAATGCACTTGGGCTAAAATGCCAAGTTTGTGCAAACTTTCTAAAATTAGTTTTTTGCATGTAAAAAATTTTTGGCGCATTAAAATAGGATAAAGGTGGTTAGAGCTTTGGTGTTTTAATAAGGGGTGTAAAGGGGTGAAATAAGGGTTATCTTTAAAAATCTCATCATAAATTAGAGCGATTTCTTCTCTTTTTTGCATTAAAAGGGGGGCTTTTTTAAGTTGGCTCAAACCCAAAGCGCTTTGGATTTCATTCAAACGGAAGTTATGCCCTACGCTTTTGACTTCGCCTTCAAAAAAATCTTTTTTGATCATGCCATGAGAGCGAAACGATTTCATTTTTTCATGCAATTCGCTATCGTTAGTAACGACCGCTCCCCCTTCAGCCGTGGTGATAGGCTTAATGGCATGGAAACTGAACACGCTCGCTAACGCAAAGCCTCCTACTTTTTTATGGTGATACTCGCTCCCTAGAGCATGCGAGCTGTCAGAAAGAAAACTCAAAGAATGCTTTTTGCAAAGCTTTTGAACGCTTTCTACTTCCACGCTTTTACCGGCATAATCCACGCTCACTATGGCTTTGGTTTTTTTAGTAATAAGCTTTTCTAGGGCCAATTCATCTATATTGCCATCGTTTTTAACTTCGGCAAATACGGGTTTATAGCCGCTTTCTAAGAGCATGTTAGCCGTCGCTACAAAGCTTATAGGTGTGGTGATTATTTCATTGCAATCAGCACTAAATTCGCTAAAATTCCTATAGAGCGTTAAAAGGGCTGAAGTCGCGCTATTAAACGCTAACGCATGCTTAACGCCCAAAAACTCGCATAAAGCTTCTTCAAATAAGAGAGAATATTTGCCCTGCGTGAGTTGTTTGGAATTTAAAACTTCTAAAACAGCCTTTTTATCTTCTTCGTCTAAACAAGGCTCGCTATAAGCAAACTTTTTCAAGCGAGCAAGTCTTGCAAGCGAGATGGGGTGATTTTGCTTGTGTCATGGACATCTTGGAATTTTTGAGCGTTCAATCTTGTTTTATCTAAGGTGTTGTATTCCTTGTTCAAATGATTCGTTTCAGCGAGCTGTTTTTTCCACTGGTGCAAAGAGTTTTGAATGCTTTCTTTTTCACTTTCTAATGATTTTGAAAATTTTTCCAAAGCTTTCGTGTCATCAATATCAATATTGCTAGGGAGTTTCAAACTATCATTGCCTGATTTTTGATTGAAAGAATCAATCGCTTTGTCCAAACGGCTTTTAAAACGCTCAAAATCGCTTCGATCTTTTTCATTGTTATGAGCGTAAGATTTAGAAATCCCTACCAATTCTTTAGCGTCTTTATCCATGCCTTTTAAGCTTTTGAGACGGCTTTCTAAATCCCCTATGGCTAGGTTATCCTGCTTAGCTTGTTTGGCTAATTTGATTTTTTCATCACTCTCTGAAAGATTTTGAATTTCCTTATTTTCTTCTTTTTCTCCATTTTTTGTGTGCGAACCAACCCTTTGAGTATGGTAATCCCTCACCATCAAAGACGGGTTATAATGATTTGAAATCTTAGACATCTTATCCTCCACTTCATTGGACTTTCTTAAAGACAAGATAAGCAAACTCTATTCCTAAAAACATTTTATTCCACCCAATTCTATCTAAAAATATTAATCTAACCCTAAAACCCTTTCTAACTCTTTGATGAGGTTTGTAATTTCTTTCAGTTCTTTAAGATTGAGAGTGAGCTTATAATTGACTTGATTATCAGGATTCATTGACACCAATTGCTTTTTGAACTCATTTTGTTTCATAAAGTATTTTCTTTCTTTATGAATGTAATGGATTTCATCTTTTTTAAAAATTCTATAAAGCAATTGGTCTTCGCACACTCCTAAGCAAATCAAAAAATCATAGTTGTATCGTGGGTTTATACCATTGAACTAAAAAAGTGTTGTTGGTTCTGCCTTTTTGCGCTGTTTTAACTTCAAAGGACACACCGCTTTTTGTCATAATATCGTATTCATCATGAATAATACCATCATTGATCACTCCATCTATAGCGTTAAGCACACTTTTTAAAAACTCTTCACCAATCTGCCCTATAGCGTTGGCTTCAAAATCTCTAATTTTTGAAAAAATAGCGTTGTAATCTTGCCCTAAATTCAATTCTTTATGTTTTTTTTCAATAATTTTTAAGAAAGTTTGTTCCAAATCCATCAATTATCCTTTAAACTATCCAAATGATCATATAAGGCTTGAAAAATATGGCTTTTTCCTAAATGATAGCAAGAATTAGTCGCTAAACTTGCGTATTTTGTCCAATCAATCTCTTGGAATAGTTTTTTTAATTTAGCGTTTAAAGCCTTGTCAGCGCTAGTGAATACCACAGCAATACCAGATTGATACTTAACTTCCTCAAAATTCTCTACAATTTGTGTGCTTTTATAAAAAGTTGATGAAATGTAAAAAGACGCTTTTTGATTAAAAATCCACTCTTTACCGCATTCTCTGTTTTTAGCTAATGAAACCGTGAAAACCTTGATATATTCGCCAAAGGGTTCTTTATGGCGATTCTTATACCAAGAAAATTCACTTTTTTTATTTTGATACTTTTTGCTCCAAATTTGAAACACGCAATGCACATCCACTTCTTTATTTTTAAAATCTATAAACGCATTTTTTTCTAAGCATTCGCTATAAAGCAGATTTAAACCTTTCACACGATACTTAATAGAACCTTTTCCTTGACTTTCAAAAAACATGGGCAAGATAAAACACACAAAATCACAATTTCTAGCATGGTTGATAAATTCTAACGCCATAACCCCACGATGCCCAAAAGGAGAGTTGCCCAAGCAAATCACTTTTTGATGCGTAGGCAGTTTATAATTTAAAAAATCGCATTGAATAAATCCATCTCTTTTGGGTTCAATGTCTATACCAATGCGTCTATTTTTAGGAAACAAGTCATAAAACACCCCATCGCCTACACTTGGCTCTAAAAAAATAAAGTCATCTAGATTTTCGTATTTTTTAATAACCTCACAAGCTTTTTGAAAGCATTTTAAAGCCACGCTAGGCTTAGTGAAATACTGATCTAGGGCATTGCTAGAATTTTCTTTCATCTCATTGCCATTGACATAGCGTTTAGGGGTAATTTCTTTAAACAAGGTTTGCATGAAAAAACTTTACTATAAAACTACAAAACTTAATGCTGACTTTTTCTGATCGCTTAAAACCCTTAAACTATGCTTAAAAAAATCCTTAAAACTTAAAGATTTTCTTCTAAATACTTCGTGTGGATTTTTGCTTGCCTGAAATCCGCATTTTCAAGCATTTCAAGGTGGAAAGGAATGGTCGTTTTAATGCCTTCTACTTTAAATTCCTTTAAAGCCCTTTTCATCTTGGCGATCGCTCTTTCTCTGTTTTCACCCCACACAATGAGCTTGCCAATCATAGAATCATAGTGCGTAGGCACGACATAATTGGCATGTGCATGCGAATCAAGACGCACATTCACCCCACCAGGGGCGATCCATTCGGTGATTTTACCCGGGCTTGGGTAGAATTTTTTAGGATCTTCTGCTGTGATTCGGCATTCTATCGCATGCCCTTTGAGAGAAAAGCTGTCTTGTTTGGGCAATTTTTCGCCTTGAGCGATTTTAATCATCCACTCAATGAGGTTTAACCCACTCACCATTTCGCTAATGGTGTGTTCCACTTGCAAACGAGTGTTCATCTCCATGAAATAAAAATCTTTCATGTTAGAATCGAGCAAAAATTCAAAAGTCCCAGCCCCCACATAGCCGATATATTTAGCGGCTTTGATCGCTGTTTCTAGCAAACGCTCACGCACGCCCTCTTCTAAAACCACCGCCGGGGTTTCTTCAATGAGCTTTTGCTGGCGTCTTTGCACGGAGCAATCCCTTTCGCCCACATGAATGACATTGCCATGCTTATCGGCTAGAATTTGGACTTCAATGTGCTTAGGCTTGTTGATGAATTTTTCTAAATACACGCTCCCATCGCCAAACGCGCTCAAAGCTTCCGTTTCTGCGGCTAAATAAAGGTTTTTAAGCTTGGATTTATCTTCTACGACACGCATCCCCCTTCCGCCCCCACCAGCGGCCGCTTTAATGATAACAGGGTAGCCGATTTTATCAGCGATTTCTTCAGCTTCTTGATAGCTTTTAAGCAACCCATCACTGCCCTCAATCACAGGCATGCCGGCTTCTTTCATCACGCTTTTGGCTTTGGATTTGTCGCTCATTAAAGCCATGACTTTTGCGCTCGGACCAATAAATTCCAAAGAATGGTGCGAGCAAATCTCTACAAAATTCTGGTTTTCACTCAAAAACCCATACCCGGGGAAAATCGCATCCGCTTCAAACAATTCCGCCGCGCTAATGATCGCAGGGATATTCAAGTAACTCTCGCTGGATTTGGCCCCCCCTATACACACTTTTGCACTAGCCGTATTGAGGTAGTGGGCGTCTTTGTCAGCGATAGAATAAATGGCTATGGATTCTTTACCCATTTCTTGAATGGTTTGGATCGCTCTTAAAGCGATCTCGCCTCTATTAGCGATCAAAATGCGCGAGAGTTCTTTTTTTTCTACCTTTTTATTTTCTTTATTCACTTTATTCATGAGTTTTAAAGCTTTTCCACTTTGATGAGTTTAGTGCCGTATTCTACCGGTTGAGCGTCTCCCACTTCAACAGAAACCACTTTGCAAGGGTATTCCACTTCAATTTCATTCATGATTTTCATCGCTTCTACAATGCCCACGATTTGCCCTTTTTTAAGCGTATCACCTGCTTTGACATAAGGCTCAGCCCCAGGGGAGGGTGCATGATAAAAAGTGCCTACCATAGGTGAAAGCACGAAATCTTCTTTTTTATCCACAATAGGGGTGCATACCATAGGCACAGGGGTTTGAGCGCTTGGCATGCTCGCTTCTACCATAATGGGGGCTGGAGAATGGGCGGAATTTAACGCATTTTTATGTTTCGCATAAGCGGATTCTTTATCCAAAACCAACTCAAAATGCTCATGCTTTAATTTCAAATGCCCCAAATCAGAAGCTTTAAATTCTTTGATCAACTCTTCAATTTCAGAAAGGTTCATAACGATCTATTCCTTGATATTATTTTAAAATATGCCATAAACACATAATCTTACTAACCATAAGCGTTTTTAGCAAAAAATTATTGTTATAATAACATAATTATTAACAAACTTTAAAGGCTTTGTGTATATGGGATTGAAAGCGGATTCTTGGATTAAAAAAATGAGTTTAGAGCATGGCATGATTAGCCCTTTTTGCGAAAAGCAAGTCGGTAAGAATGTGATCAGCTATGGTTTGAGCAGTTATGGGTATGATATTAGAGTGGGGAGTGAGTTCATGCTCTTTGATAACAAAAACGCTTTAATTGACCCTAAAAACTTTGACCCTAACAACGCAACCAAAATTGATGCGAGTAAAGAGGGTTTTTTTATCTTGCCCGCTAACGCGTTCGCTCTAGCCCATACGATAGAGTATTTTAAAATGCCTAAAGACACCTTAGCGATTTGTTTAGGCAAAAGCACTTACGCCAGGTGTGGGATCATTGTGAATGTTACGCCTTTTGAGCCGGAATTTGAAGGCTATATCACGATTGAAATTTCTAACACCACTAATTTACCGGCTAAAGTCTATGCCAATGAGGGGATCGCGCAAGTGGTGTTTTTACAAGGCGATGAAATGTGCGAGCAAAGCTATAAAGACAGAGGCGGTAAGTATCAAGGGCAAGTGGGTATCACTTTGCCTAAAATTTTAAAGTGATTTTAAAAAGATGAAAGCATTTGCCCATTGGCGTTTTTGCTTTTAATACAAACAATACCGCAATTTCTCAAAAATGTATTATAATACGAAAATTCAGTTTGATTGAGTTACAGACTCTTTTAGAGCAAAACGCTAAACCATTTAGGAAATTACCATGCTAAAACTCGTTAGCAGAACGATTTGTTTGTCTTTAATCGGCTTGTTCAACCCTTTAGAAGCCTTTCAAAAACACCAAAAAGACGGCTTTTTTATAGAAGCCGGGTTTGAAACCGGGTTATTAGAAGGAACGCAAACTAAAGAACAAACAATAACCCAAAACACCCAAAACACCCAAAAAGTCTATGAAAACCCCTTAACCCACCCACAAACTAAAGAACAGCCTAAAGAACAAAACAAAAGCGATACAGCCACCCCACAAAGCGTTTATGGGAGATACTACATCCTCCAAAGCACCATTTTAGAAAAAGCGACCGAACTATTCACCACGGACAATATAGAAAATGGCTTAACTTTTTATTCTCAAAGCCCTGTGTATGCGAATATGGTTAATGGGAGCGTAACCATACAAAACTTTCTGCCTTACAATTTAAACAATGTTGAGCTGAGTTATACAGACGCTCAAGGCAAGGTAGTCAATTTAGGCGTGATAGAGACTATCCCTAAGGATTCTCAAATCATTCTGCCTGCAAGCTTGTTTAATGATTCAGAATTTGAACAAGCTGATAGCTTTAATTACCAACAACTTCAAGCCACTGCCACACAATTTTCTGACGCTAACACGCAAAGTTTGTTTCAAAAGCTCAGCCAAATCACGACCAATGTAACGATGAGTTATGAAAACGCCGATACTAACAATTTTAAAGGTAATTGCAATGATTGTGTGTCAGATTTCACCCAACAAACCGCAGAAGAATTGACCAATTTAATGTTGGATATGATTGCGGTGTTTGACTCTAAATCGTGGGAAGAAGCCGTTTTAAACGCTCCTTTCCAATTTTCTAACAGCCCATCAGAGTGCGGCTCTGACTTTCCTAAATGCGTGAATCCTTTCAATAACGGGCGTGTCGCTCCCATCTATGAAAAATACGTGCTAACCCCACAATCCGTTATAGATGCGTTTAGAAGAGCGATCAATCTTGAAGTGAACATCATGAAATCAGGGTTTTTAGGGCTAGGGTATGAACTTGATGATAATGATGGTAATCTAGGGATAGCCGCTTCTGCCTTAAATCCTGAAAAATTGTTTGGTAAAACTTTGAACAAAGTTGATATTGTGGAATTAAGAGACATTATCCATGAATTTAGCCACACTAAAGGCTATACGCATAATGGGAACATGACTTATCAAAGGGTGCGCTTGTGTCAAGAAAACGGCGGAGCCATACAAGAATGTGAGGGTGGGAAAGAAGAATTGGTCAATGGGAAAGAAGAACTAAAATTTACAAACGGAAAAGAAGTGAAAGATCAGGATGGTTACACCTATGATGTATGTTCTTTTTATAAGGACAACCACCAAGTCTATACAGCGGGCAATTACCCCAATTCCATCTATACCAATTGCGCTCAAGTCCCCGCTGGGCTTATAGGGGTTACTACCGCTGTTTGGCAACAGCTCATCAATCAAAACGCCCTCCCCATCAATTTCGCTAATCTAAACAGCCAAACCAACCATTTAAACGCCGGGTTGAATGCGCAAAATTTTGCAACCTCTATGGTCAGTGCGATCGCACAAAATTTTTCTACCACTTCCACCACCACTTACCACTCTTCAAGTAAAAATTTTAGAAGCCCTATTTTAGGGGTTAATGTTAAAATAGGCTACCAACATTATTTCAATGACTACATCGGGTTAGCCTATTACGGCATCATCAAATACAACTACGCTCAAGCTAACGATGAAAAAATCCAGCAATTAAGCTATGGTGGGGGAATGGATGTGTTATTTGATTTCATCACCACTTATGCTAATAAAAAGCAAGGCAATCCCACTAAAAAGGTTTTTGCTTCCTCTTTTGGGGTGTTTGGGGGGTTAAGGGGCTTATACAATAGCTACTATGTCTTCAATCAAGTCAAAGGAAGCGGTAATTTAGATATAGTAACCGGGTTTAATTACCGCTACAAGCATTCTAAATATTCCATAGGCTTTAGCGTTCCTTTAATCCAAAGCGGTATTAAAATCGCTTCTAATAAGGGTATCTATGCAGACTCTGTTATTTTGAATGAAGGGGGCAGTCATTTTAAAGTGTTTTTTAATTACGGGTGGGTATTTTAAATTTTAAAACTTTGCTTTACTTGAAGCTTTTTAGCAAAAAGTTAAGTTTTTAGAATTTGTTTTTAAAACTTTGCGATACCCCCTAAATTTGTGCGATACTCGCTACAAACACGCATGCGCTCTCAGATTTTAGCACCATATCTAACGGGATGCGATAAATTTCACGCTCTTTAAAATACCCTCTTTCTGGTTCGCTAAACCCCCCTTCAGGCCCTATGATAACGCCTTTTTCAAAACCCATGCTTGTGGGCAAGGTTTCACCCTTAAAATCCAAAACGCTCGCTTTTGGGTAGGCGTTTAACATTTCTTTGGTGTTTGAAAACGCTTCCAATTCCATTAAAGCGCTGCGGCCGCATTGCTCGCAAGAATTAATCAAAATTTTTTGAAAGCGCTCTAATTTGGCGCTGTCTATTTTTTCATTACGCTGGCTAAAATCCGCATAGAATAAACTCAACTTGCTCACGCCTAACTGATTTAAAAAGGGTAGGATTTTTTCAATGCTTTTGATTTCAATCACGCTTAAGATCAAATGCGTTTTTTTATTAGCCATAACTTCTAATGGTCGCCCGCCTACCAGCCTTAAAAGGGCGTGTTTTTTAGTGATTTCTGCATGCTCATAGGTGTATAAAAATCCGTCTTTTAAATTCCTTAAATCCAAACGACTTGCGCTTTTGATACGCCTTGATCGGTATAAATGGATATAACTCTCGCCTTCTATTTTTAAAACAGGCTCTTTGGCTAAAGGGTGGTAGACAAAACGCATTCAAAGACCCATTAACACAACAATAAGAATCGTTTCTAAAAAATACAGGATTTTAGCTTTTTTGATATACGCTTCCATCCTTTCTTTTTTAGTGATAGCGAATTTCACGCTTTTATGGCGTTTGATTTCTGCTATAAGCATCAACAACAGCCCTAAAAGCATGACAACAGCGCTAAAAGAAAATTCAAATTGTTGCATCGCCCAAATAAAAATCCCGCTCAAAAGAGCGATGCTTAAAAGAATGTAAATCGCTGGCATGACAAGATAGATTTTTTTGTTCAATTGGATGAAATTCTTTTCTTTAAAAAGGGTGTAAAGATTGATCATAAAAGCTAGGGCAAGCAAGGCGGCAAAAAAGGCATGGATCAGCAAGGATTGAGCCATCACAGAAGAATCTTGTGTATTTAATGCTTGCAAACTCATCTCTAACATTAACTTCTTTCTAACGATTTATTTTTTATTAATCGTTTTATTTTAGCATGTGCTAATGAATTTGATCAATGAAAAGCTCAATAATTTAGAAAATAACGCCACAAAATCCCCTAAAGAAGCAGTCATTCTTTTGAATATGGGAGGGCCTAACAGCCTTTATGAAGTGGGGGTGTTTTTAAAAAACATGTTTGATGATCCCTTTATCCTTACCATTAAAAATAATTTCATGCGTAAAATGGTGGGTAAAATGATCGTCAATAGCCGCATAGAAAAATCCAAAAAAATCTATGAAAAACTAGGGGGCAAATCCCCTTTAACGCCTATCACATTCGCCCTTACAGAGCGTTTGAACGAATTGGATCCTTCTCGCTTTTACACTTATGCGATGCGTTATACCCCCCCTTATGCGTCTATGGTTTTGCAAGATTTAGCCTTAAAAGAAATAGAAAGCCTGGTGTTTTTTTCCATGTATCCGCAATATTCTAGCACCACCACGCTTTCTAGTTTCAATGACGCTTTTAGCGCTCTCAAATCCTTAGAAACTTTCCGCCCCAAAGTGCGAGTGATAGAACGCTTTTATGCTGACAAAAAGCTTAATGAAATCATTTTAAACACGATTTTAAGCGCCCTAAACAACCGCAAAAGCCAGGATTTTGTCTTAATCTTTTCTGTCCATGGCTTACCTAAAAGCGTTATTGATGCCGGCGATACTTACCAGCAAGAATGCGAACACCATGTGAATTTGTTAAAAGAGTTGATGCAACAAAAAAATATCCCTTTTAAAGAAGTTTTACTCTCCTACCAATCCAAGCTAGGGCCTATGAAATGGCTAGAGCCAAGCACTGAAGAGTTGATAGAAAAGCACCGCAAATCTCATGTTATCATCTACCCTTTAGCTTTTACGATTGATAATTCTGAAACGCTCTACGAACTAGACATGCAATACCGCTTGATGGCGGAGCGTTTAGCGGTTAAAGAGTATTTGGTTTGCCCATGCTTAAACGATTCCATAGAGTTTGCAAAATTTATCATTGAATTAGTGAATAACCTTAAAAGTGAGTGAAATTTGCATAAAAAGCGATTATTATAGTAAGATACCTAGTTTTCAAATCTATTAAAAAATAAAGGTTATTCCATGTTTTCACTTTCTTATGTTTCCAAGAAATTTTTAAGCGTTCTGCTGTTGATTTCGCTGTTTTTAAGCGCTTGCAAATCCAACAATAAGGACAAATTAGATGAAAATCTTTTAAGCTCCGGCTCTCAAAGCTCCAAAGAATTAAATGATGAGCGAGACAACATAGACAAAAAGAGCTATGCCGGTTTAGAAGATATTTTTTCAGACAATAAGTCCATTAGCCCTAATAATAAATACATGCTTTTAGTGTTTGGCCGTAATGGTTGCCACTATTGTGAAAGGCTTAAAAAAGATCTCAAAAATGTCAAAGAATTGAGCGACTATGTTAAAGAGCATTTTAGCGCTTACTATGTCAATATCAACTACTCCAAAGAGCATAATTTTAAAGTCGGCGATAAGGATAAAAATGATGAAAAAGAAATCAAAATGTCCACAGAAGAATTAGCACAAATTTATGCCGTCCAATCCACCCCTACGATTGTTTTATCCGATAAAACCGGCAAAACCATCTATGAATTGCCCGGCTATATGCCCTCTACGCAATTTTTAGCGGTGTTGGAATTTATTGGCGATGGGAAGTATCAAGACACAAAAAACGATGAGGATTTCACTAAAAAATTAAAGGCTTACATCAAGTATAAAACCAACCTTTCTAAAAGCAAGTCTAGCTAGGAAAGTCTAATGAAGAATCTCAAAAGCCTGCTTTCTTTTTTGCTGGCTTCTTTTTGGGTCGCTATCCCTTTAATAGCGCTCTATGCCTTAGCGTGCGCGATAGCCACTTTTATAGAAAACGATTACGGCACGAGTGCGAGTAAGGCGATTGTGTATAACACCCCTTGGTTTAATTTCTTGCATGCGTATTTATTGGTGGTTTTAATAGGCACATTCATCAATTCCAAAGCCTTAGAGCGCAAAAGATACGCAAGCCTTTTTTTCCACAGCTCCTTGATTTTAATCATTTTAGGGGCAGCCATCACACGATTTTTTGGCACAGAAGGGCTTATGCATGTGCGAGAAAATAGCGCGCAAAGCTCTTTTGAAAGCGCGGACACTTACCTTAATATCACCCTAAACGACGAAAAAAAACTTTCTTTAAAAACGCCTTTAACTTTTTATTACTCCAAACGATTAAAACCCATTCATGCCACTTTAGATCACAAGCCTTTAATTTTAGAACCCTTAGAGATTTACAAGCAAAACGCCATTAAAAAAGATGACGCTACCATTTTAGTGTTAAAGGCGACTTATAACGGCGTGAGCCGCAAATTCAACCTCATTAAAACCAACAGGAATGAAGGCATAGAAGAAAGCGAGATGTTTAAAGACGACAAGCTCTCTTTAAGTTTTGGATCGGCTTACATTGGATTGCCCTTTCAAATCAAACTGAAGCGTTTTGAATTAGAGCGCTACGCCGGCTCTATGAGTCCCTCATCTTACGCTTCAGAAGTGGAAGTTTTGAAATTGGATAACACTTTAATCAAACCTTATAGGATTTTTATGAACCATGTTTTAGATTATGAGGGCTATCGCTTTTTCCAATCTTCTTATGACATGGATGAAAAAGGCACGATCCTTTCTGTCAATAAAGACCCGGGCAAAATCCCCACCTATTTAGGGTATGCGATGCTTATTTTGGGGGCTTTGTGGTTGCTTTTAGATAAAAACGGGCGTTTTTTAAAGCTTTCACGCTTTTTAAAATCCCAACAAGCAGCTAGTTTCTTACTCGCTTTAATTCTAGTCAGCCCTTTTGCTTCTTCGTTCGCCAATGAAGGCCAAATTGACATGCATGGGGGCAAAAGCGCTAAAATTGAGCGACAAAGCGTAGAAAATTCCGCCCAAAAAGAAAACTCTAAAAGCGCGATTTTAGAGCGTTTGAAGCATTTAAGAGAGTATTCCAAAGACCACTTAAAAGCCTTTCAAAGGCTTCAAGTCCAGGATTTTGACGGGCGTATCAAACCCCTTGATACCATCAGCATTGAATACATCCATAAGATTTTAAGAAAAGATGATTTTCAAGGGCTAAACGCCATGCAGGTGCTTTTAGGGATCATGTTTTTCCCTAACGATTGGCGCAGTATTAAGATGATTTACACTTCCAATAAAGCCTTAAGGAAGCTTATTGGCACGCCTTTAGACGAAAGCCGTATCGCTTTTAGAGATGCGTTTGATAGCCGTGGGTATAAATTAAAAAATTTGGTTGAAGAAGCCAATCAAAAATCCCCTAATGCGCGCAACGAGTTGGATAAAGATGTCTTAAAAGTAGATGAACGAATCAACTTAGTTTATACGCTTTTTAGCGCTCAATTTTTACGCATTTTCCCTAGCGATAAAACCACCGCTTGGCTCTCGCCCATTGAAGCGATCAACAGCCCTAATAAAGAAATTTCAAGCGTGGCAACGGCGTTTTTAAAAAATATTTTTAGCGGCTTTGATGACGCTTTAAAAACCAATCAATGGGATAAGGTAGAAAAAACCCTAAAAGATTTAAGCATTTACCAAAAAGAGCATGCCAAAAACCTCTATTTATCCTCTTCAAAAGTGGATTCTGAAATTTTCTTAAACCACACCAATTTTTTTAACAGCCTAACCTTGCCTTATATCCTTTTAGGATTATTGCTTTTTATCGTTGTGATCAGCTCTTTGGTTAAAAACACGATTCCAAATGTTTGGCCCACTAAAATCCTTTATATGGCTATCTTGCTTTGCGCGATCGCTCATTCTATGGGGCTAATCTTGCGTTGGTATGTGAGCGGGCATTCGCCTTGGAGTAACGCTTATGAGTCCATGCTTTATATCGCATGGGCTTCTGTTGTCGCAGGGTTTGTTTTACGCTCCAAACTCGCGCTATCGGCTTCTAGCTTTTTAGCCGGTATCGCGCTCTTTGTGGCTCATTTAGGCTTTATGGACCCTCAAATCGGCCATTTAGTGCCGGTATTGAAATCCTATTGGCTCAATATCCATGTCTCTGTCATCACCGCTAGTTATGGTTTTCTGGGCTTGTGTTTTGTGCTAGGGATTTTGAGTTTGGTTTTGTTTATCTTGCGCAAACAAGGGCGTTTCAATTTAGACAAAACCATTCTCTCCATTAGCGCTATCAATGAAATGAGCATGATTTTAGGCCTGTTCATGCTCACAGCCGGGAATTTCTTAGGCGGGGTGTGGGCGAATGAATCTTGGGGGCGCTATTGGGGGTGGGACCCTAAAGAAACTTGGGCGTTGATTTCTATTTGCGTCTATGCCTTAATCTTGCATTTGCGTTTTTTAGGCTCTCACAATTGGCCCTTTATTTTAGCGAGCAGTAGCGTTTTAGGGTTTTATTCGGTTTTAATGACTTATTTTGGCGTGAATTACTACCTTTCTGGCTTGCACAGCTATGCCGCAGGCGATCCCTTGCCGATCCCTACTTTTTTATACTTTTTGGTAGCGATACCTTTTATCCTTGTGATCTTGGCGTATTTCAAACGCCATTTGAGTTTGCCTAAATTGGTTTAAAGGGTAAAAATGTTCCAACCCTTACTAGACGCCTTTATAGAAAGCGCTCCAATTAAAAAAAAATTACCTCTAAATCTCCCCCCCCCCCCCTAAAAATCGCTGTGGCGAATTGGTGGGGAGGCGCTAAAGAATTTAAAAAGAGCGCTCTGTATTTCATCTTAAGCCAACGCTACAAAATCACCCTCCACCAAAACCCTAACGAGCCCTCCGATCTCGTTTTTGGCAGTCCTATTGGATCGGCTAGAAAAA
>NZ_MTWR01000098.1:0-414 GCF_001998165.1 Helicobacter pylori
TTGAATTTAACTCTGTAAGCCCCACTGATTTAAAAATGGGGCTTATGGAATCAAATGGTTTAAAAAGGTGGTGCGGGTTAATAAAAGAGGGAATAAAAGGGTTAATGAAAGGGGGAATAATAAAAAATAGGGGATTTTTAAGCGATCTTTTGTAAAAGCGGTAAAAGTATGGTAGCGTTGCTTGATTGCTTGATTGCTTGATTGCTTGATTGCTTGATTGCTTGATTGCTTGAATGATTGAATGATTGAATGATTGAATGATTGAATGATTGAATGATTGAATGATTGAATGATTGAATGATTGAATGATTGGTTGAATGAATGGTTGAATGAATGGTTGAATGCCATTTCTACCCCTTTTTTGAAAAAAAGATGACTTGGTTTTTTTTTTTTTGTGGTATTTAATTAATGGTT
>NZ_MTWR01000099.1:0-591 GCF_001998165.1 Helicobacter pylori
ATTTCTTGAGCAAACCCTATGTCTTTAGAAGTGTAGGGGTTGAAATTTTCTGGTTGCGTGATTTGAGTGTTTTCATTAGCGTTAAGCTGTTGGGTTTTTTCTAAAAGGCTTTGAGCGTTTTTAATCATCTCGTTAATCGCGTTGAAACTCTCGCCAAAAATATCCACTACACTCCCGGTCTTGCCGCTAAACCCCCATGCCCCACCGCCACCATTCACATGGGGGTTTTGAGTGGTAAGGACTTGCATGATAGTGGCGGCTTGCTGTAAAAGGTTTTTGGCGTCATTGACGCTGTTAAACTTTAGCTGGATTGGGATTGATGAACCGCCTGAATAATAATTGCCATTTCCATTGGGGTAAGTGTATTCTGTGGTAGGGTTTCTTGTGAAAGTTTGATTGATATTGACTACCATATTTTTAGAGCGTCCGGCTTTAATGGCGATAGGGTTTAAAGGCTTTTTGATGTGGATGTCTTTTTGCCCTAAAATTTTGAAATAAAACTCATGGTCTTTATTGTCCGTGTTGTGGAATAAAAACACGTAATCGTTATCCACATACCCACTAGATCGCAATTCATACAGATCGCTGTTG
>NZ_MTWR01000100.1:0-454 GCF_001998165.1 Helicobacter pylori
ACACCACCAAAACAGGGGTAGTCAACATACAACAAACCAATTATAGGACTACCACACAAAACAATATCATAGAGCATTATTATACAGAGAATGGGAAAGAGATCCCAACCTCTTATTTAGGCGGATCATCACTCCCACTCTCAATAAAATTCACATTCAATAATAACGCTGAATACCTTTTGCAACAAGCCGCCACTATCATGCAAGTCCTTATTACTCAAAACCCCCATGTGCAAACGAGCAATGGCGGTAAAGCGTGGGGGTTGAGTTCTACGCCTGGGAATGTAGTGGATATTTTTGGTCCTTCTTTTAACGCTATTAACGAGATGATTAAAAACGCTCAAAGCCTTTTAGAAAAAACCCAACAGCTTAACGCTAATGAAAACACTCAAATCACGCAACCAGAAAATTTCAACCCCTACACTTCTAAAGACACAGGGTTTGCTCAAGAAAT
>NZ_MTWR01000101.1:0-479 GCF_001998165.1 Helicobacter pylori
GTTTCCAAAATGCCTGATTTAGGCTATCCAGGAGGCCCCATAGTGGAAAGATTAGCCCTTGGTTAAGCGCATCCAAACGAGACTTTAATGTTCCCTGTCCCTTTAAAAAACAGCCCGAATCTGGCTTTTAGTTTTTCAGGTTTAAAAAATGCGGTGCGTTTGGAGGTTGAAAAAAATGTCCATAATTTGAATGAAGCGATCAAGCAAAAGATTGGCTATCATTTTCAAAGCGCAGCGATTGAGCATTTAATTCAGCAGACTAACTTGAACTTTTCTTTTTCTTAAATATTGAAAAAGAAAGGGGCATTACGATTAAGGCTCAAAGCGTGCGCTTGAATTACTCCCTCCCCCATTATTAGGCTGGATAAGCTTGCTCGTGCCGTTATCAATTTTAGCTTCTTCTTCTTTAATGAGCTTTTGAATCTCTTCATTGCTTAACACGCGTTCATTGCCTTGCAAATCGCGCACTATGATGTGGG
>NZ_MTWR01000102.1:0-253 GCF_001998165.1 Helicobacter pylori
CGGCTATTTGCCATGAAGGGGCATTTTTGGCTCCACTACTTCCACTTCTAGATTTCGCTATCAACATGGGGCAATAATCTTTAAGGGTATTGACAATCGTTTGCGCTTGAGTCAAAAGATTTTGCGCATCATTAGTCGTATCAATAACAGAAGTTGTCGTTTTAGTTTGATTATCTTGTTGATACTTTGATGTGGTTACATACGCTTCTAATTTTTCCCCTTTGCTATTTAAAGGAGCAAGCCCAGCTTGTTT
>NZ_MTWR01000103.1:0-297 GCF_001998165.1 Helicobacter pylori
AACAAGCCCTAAAAACAGCGCAACGCCTATAGTTTTAGTGGGTTTTAACGCAAAGGTTTTTAAAGCCGTGGGCAAGATAAACAGCAAGCTGGATTGCGCGTTAAAAAGGTAATAGCCCAAACGAACGCCCGCTACAAACCAGAACAAACTGAAGATAAAAAACACCAGAAGTGTTGAGAGATTTTTCAAGCCCATTCCTTGCTAAAACCCATGCCATTTTTAGCTAAAATAAAACCGATATTATAACTAAAAGGGGGTTTTATGCCAAAAAAATGCCGACACTTGCTCCAAACCAGC
>NZ_MTWR01000104.1:0-1217 GCF_001998165.1 Helicobacter pylori
TGGCTATAGATTTGATGCAACAAAAATTCTTGGCAATCATTATCCTTTCTATGAAGGGGAGGCTGAATATGACGGCTGTGTGGGTTGCTATCAATATGACCCCATACAATACAGGAAAACTTGTAATGATAGGATATACAATGAGGGGTATCAAAATGGATACCATCAAAAAACTACTTTATAGCGGTTGCAATGAACTACATCGGCTCTAAATACAAGCTCATTCCCTTTATTAAGGAAAATATCCATGCGGTTGCGGGCAATGATCTCTCTGGCACGATTTTTTGTGATCTGTTCGCTGGGACGGGCATTGTGGGGCGTGCGTTTAAAAAAGCCGTCAATAAGGTTATTTCTAATGATTTGGAATATTATAGCTTTGTTTTGAATCAAAATTATATCGGCAACATTCAAGAAATCCCTAATCAAGAAGAGCTTATTAATGGGCTCAATAGCGTTGCTTTAAAAAAGGGTTTTATTTATTCGCATTATTCTTTAGGGGGGAGTTCAAGGCAGTATTTTAGCGAAACAAACGCTCAAAAAATTGATGCGGTGCGTTTAAAAATTGAAGAGCTTAAACTTTCTCAAAACATTGATAATTGCGCGTATTATTTTTTGCTCGCATCGCTATTAGAGAGCGCGGACAAGGTGGCTAACACCGCTTCAGTTTATGGGGCTTTTTTAAAACGCCTTAAAAAAAGCGCTCAAAAAGAACTCATCTTAAAAGGCGCTCATTTTGATGTGAGTTTAAGCACTAATGAAGTGTATCAGCAAGACGCTAGCGAGTTGATTGGAAAGATTTCAGGGGATATTTTGTATTTAGACCCCCCTTATAATGCGAGGCAATACGGGGCGAATTATCATTTATTAAACACGATTGCTGCTTATACGCCCTTTGCTCCAAAAGGCAAAACCGGCTTGCCTAATTACCAGAAATCCTCTTTTTGCTCTCGTTCTCAAATCTTAAACGCTTTTGAAAACTTGATCAAAAAAGCACGATTCAAATATATTTTTTTAAGCTATAACAATGAAGGGCTTATGAGCGAGATAGAGATTAAAAATATTTTAAAAAAATACGGTGCTTACTCCTTAATGACCAAAACCTACATGCGTTTTAAAGCGGATAACAAACGCGCCCACAAAGCCGCACACACCAAAGAGTGTTTGCATATTCTTATCAAATAAGAGTCAAGATAGCCCAACCTTTAAGAACGAGCTTT
>NZ_MTWR01000105.1:0-129 GCF_001998165.1 Helicobacter pylori
TCAACGATGCGATTAAAAAAGAAGTGAGATTTGAGCCTTATGAATTGGATTCTTTTGTGCTTTTGAGACAGGATAAAAGCCCTACTTATAATTTCGCTTGTGCATGCGATGATTTGCTCTATGAAATCA
>NZ_MTWR01000105.1:324-668 GCF_001998165.1 Helicobacter pylori
GTTTTTAGCCTTGATGAAGCGATAGAATGGTTTAGTTTAGAAAATCTTTCCAGTTCCCCGGCTCATTTTAATTTAAAATATTTAAAACACTTAAACCACGAGCATTTAAAGCTTTTAGACGATGAAAAGCTATTAGAACTCACTTCAATAAAAGATAAAAACCTCTTAGGGCTTTTAAGATTGTTTATAGAAGAATGCGGCACGCTTTTAGAATTGAAAGAAAAAATTTCGTTGTTTTTAGAGCCAAAGGATATTGTTAAAACTTATGAGAACGAAGATTTTAAAGAGCGTTGTTTAGTGCTTTTTAACGCTCTAAAAAGCATGGATTTTCAAGCATATAAGGA
>NZ_MTWR01000106.1:0-255 GCF_001998165.1 Helicobacter pylori
GGGTAAGGATTTTTTCAAACCTTTGCGCATTCTTTTGACCGGGAACTCGCACGGCATTGAATTGCCGTTGATTTTCCCCTATATCCAAAGCCATTATCAAGAAGTTTTAAGGCTCAAAGCATGATATTTTCCACTCTTCTTAATGCGGTAGCGGTGATTTTAAGCGCGCTTCTTACGATTTATATGTGGGTGGTGATCATTTATTCGCTTATCAGTTTTGTGCAGCCTAACCCCAATAACCCCATCATGCAAATC
>NZ_MTWR01000107.1:0-247 GCF_001998165.1 Helicobacter pylori
TTTTCATGCTTTTAGTGGGTAGGATTGGTAAAAGCGTGGGGCTTAATGCGAGCGGTAGCTTCTTGTTTGTTGGAATGTTTCAATTTTACTTGAGAATAATTGAGGCTAACGGCATGCTTGATTTTAGCCCCATAACTTAAATTATAGACTTTTTTAGGCTGGTAATAATTAAGGGCTTCTTCAATCCTTTCTTTAGAGAGCAAAAAAAGCGAGTCGCTAAAAGTTTCATAACCTTTAAAATTACTCT
>NZ_MTWR01000108.1:0-1230 GCF_001998165.1 Helicobacter pylori
AGCGATAAATAAGCTTATGAGCGGAGCTCTAGGCCCGCCAATATCCATCGTGGGGAGTTTATAAACTTGCTTGTTTTTAATGGCTTTGATAGTGGAAAACTTGGGGTTGTTTAACACATCTTCAGGCGTGAGTGGGCTTACCCACCAAATGAAAATGATTTCAGGGTTTTCTTTAACGATTTTTTCCACGCTAATATCAGCGCGTCCAAATTTCACATATTTTAGACCAAAATTGTCTATGCCCCCTTTTTCTAAAATGTCTGAGCTAATGGCTTGATGGCCGCTGATTTTATTGGCTTTATGGAAAAGCTCCACCCCTTTTTTCTTTTTAACATCTTTCAAACGCTCAGCAATAAAATCCAAAGTTTCTTGCATTTTGGCGAATTTTTTAGAAGCGTCAATTTCTAAGACCGCAGCTTGAGCTTGCATAGCTTGCATGGCCTCTGCAATCGTTGTCTCTTGGAAAGAAAGGAATGAAATCCCAAATTTTTTCGCATGCTCTACCGCTTTGGGGTTGCCCACAAAGGTTACCACAAGATCAGGGCTAAGCTTTTTTAAAAGCTCCACATTTAGCGCGGCTGTATGATCGGTACTCAAGTGTTTGATGCGTTTAAGCTCTTCGCCTTTGAGAGTGGCTTTAACAATATCATCTTTAAAAGCGTAATCCGAAACGCCTACAACCCTATCCCAAACATTAAGCATGGCAGGCACTTCTACATAGCTCCCTATATAGGCTATTTTAGAAACAGGGAGCTTTATAGTTTGCTCCCCGAAATAATCCTTGACTTTAACTTCTTGTGCTGAAGCGTTGCACACATTCAATAATAATGAAGCGACAAGCGCGCCTAAAGAATAAGAAATAAAAGCTTTTTTAAAGCGAGTAACTAACATAACGATCCTTTTTGTATGATTTATAAAGCGATTATAACACCACTAAGAAAATAACAATAGTAAAAATGAAACTATTTTTCATAAAATCTTAAAAGATAAAGGCAAGATAAAAATTAGGGAAGAAAATTTTAGCTATAGGGCTTGTTTTAAGCCTGGTGCGATAGATAACATGAAAGGCTAAAGAATACTAGCCCTTTTTAAAAATCAATGCCATAAAAAAGGCTCAATTTCTGCATCCTTCAAATCAAAAACCACTTTATAGTAGTCTTTAACAAACGCATTAATATCCACGCCCTTAAACGCTTCAGGGTGGGCTTTTAAAGCGATAAATAAGCTTAT
>NZ_MTWR01000109.1:0-734 GCF_001998165.1 Helicobacter pylori
CTCGCTTAATTTTTGCGTGTAAGATTGGCTGAGGAAATATAAAATGCCTTTTTTGCACAAAAATTGCAAACCATCGTTGGTGATTCTACTGAAATTGCCCTTACAAAAACGAAAAATCACGCAATTAGGCATGGCGTTTGGGAAAATTTTTTGATCGCCTAATTCAAAAAAATGCGTTATCGTGCCTTCTTTGTAAATCAATTCGTTTAATTTCACGCTGGAAGTGGATTTTAAAAAATCCCTTGGGGTGATGAAAATCAATTCGCCTTTAGGTTTTAAATGCTTGATCGCTTTTTCTATGAAAAACAAGTATAGATTACTCCTTTCATCAAAAAGGCTGTATTGGAGTTTTTCTTTCGTGCTTGGCGCAATATCCTTGTGTTTGACATAAGGCGGGTTGCCAATAATGGTGTCAAATTGATTTTCTAAAGGGTAGTCAAAAAAGTCCATGCAAAGGGCATTTTTAGGGCAAATTTTAGGATCGATTTCAATCCCTACAGCCTTTTTTAAGCGCTTTAAAAAACTCCCATCGCCCGCGCTTGGCTCTAAAACACTCCCTTGATTGTGTTTGAGAGTGAGCATGAAATCCACTATATTTTTAGGGGTGAAAACCTGCCCTAAAGTTTCTCATGCTTTTAAAATCACTCTTTAGAGTTTTTCTTTAAGAATATCCCCTAAAGTCATTTTATCATCGCTCGTGTTAAAAGCTTGCAATTCCTCTCTTTTTTTTTTTT
>NZ_MTWR01000110.1:0-405 GCF_001998165.1 Helicobacter pylori
TTGAGTTTTAGCGTGCCAAAAAACAGCATCACAAGCATTTTAGCGCCTAATGGCTCGGGTAAAACCACGCTTTTAAAATGCCTTTTAGGGCTTTTGAAGCCTTTAGAAGAAACCGAAATCAAGGCGTGTAACAAAGATATTTTACCCTTAAAGCCTTATGAAAAAGCCAAATTGATCGCTTATATCCCTCAAGTGGAATATTATGCGTTCAATTTCAGCGTGTTGGATTTTGTTTTAATGGAGTGCTGTTTTTAAAAGCGAGCGGTTCTGTCAAATAAAAGCCCCCAAAAAGAGAGCTTTTATATCAAGAGAAGAAGAAAAGCAAGGGGGCTTACATCATGCCGCCCATGCCTCCCACTCCATCGTCATTTGCGCCCATAACAAATACCCCGCACTGCTGTGTTG
>NZ_MTWR01000111.1:0-335 GCF_001998165.1 Helicobacter pylori
AACTAAACACCACAATAGCTGCGCTCGCTACAATAAAGCCCGGAACAATTTCATAAATATCCAAAAAGCTTTTGCCAAATTTATCGTATAAAATCACCGTGCTAGCCCCAAAGAGCATGCCAGCAATCGCGCCAATGCGCGTCATTCTTGACCAAAAAACCTCAAGTTCTATTTAGAAACTTTGAAAAACTTAGAAAAACCATTACAAGCGCTTGTCTTTTAAAGAAAAACTCAAAAAACAAGACAACCAAGACAGCAATGTGGAGTTAGAGCATTTAGAAGAAGTGGAGTTGAGCAAGTCTAATATTTTACTAATCGGCCCTACAGGATCAGGC
>NZ_MTWR01000112.1:0-275 GCF_001998165.1 Helicobacter pylori
TTAAAAAACTTAGAAAGATGTTGAAAGTGTGTTTTTTATAACCAATAAGTAAAGAGCTTGATGCTAGTCAAAAAAAAACGCTAGCAACCATAGATTTTAAACTCTAGCTTGCGCTAGAGCCAAAATTTTAGTATAATGGCGTTGCGAAGGCCATTAAAACTATGATTACTAATAATAACTTCATAGTTGGTTATCTCCTTTCGGGGTAACCACCCGCTATTACCCCAAACCCTAACATGCTCCAAATTTTCACAACAAAAGAGATAACTTAAAAT
>NZ_MTWR01000113.1:0-221 GCF_001998165.1 Helicobacter pylori
ATTTGATGCAACACAGCCAAAATTGGACCAGAGAGCAAAAGGCTCAAAACGCCAGGCCTTATGTGTTATACAATTTGTATTTAGATTATCAATATAAGGACATTTTTGGGATTAAACTAGGGCGTTACCCTTCTAAGGCTTTGTTTTTGAGCGGGTTTAATCAAGGGTTTGAGATTTTTTACCGGTGGAAAAAGTTTAGGATAGAGTGGTTTAGCACCTTA
>NZ_MTWR01000114.1:0-846 GCF_001998165.1 Helicobacter pylori
GCACTCGCCGAAAACCTCCAAAAAGCTCAAGGCAATCTCTGTGCCTTATCAGAATGTTCTAGCGATCAATCAAATCAAAACAAAACTTCCATGACTACAGCTCTTAAAACCGCGCAAGAGCTTATGGATTTAATCGAACAGACCAAGGTTTCTATGGTGTGGAAAAATATAGTCATCGCAGGTGTTTCAAACAGAGCCGATGGTGCTGGTGCTATCACATCCACTGGTCCTGTAACCGACTATGCGGTGTTTAACAACATCAAGGCGATGCTACCTTACTTGCAAGAAGCGCTCAAACTAACTCAGAGCAACCACACCCTATCTACTAACTTGCAAGCTCGAGCTACAGGATCTCAAACAAATCGTGAATTTGCTAAAGACATTTACGCTTTAGCTCAAAACCAAAAGCAAATCCTTTCTAACGCTTCAAATATCTTCAATCTCTTTAATTCCATTCCTAAAGACCAACTTAAGTATTTGGAGAACGCTTACTTGAAAGTGCCACATTTGGGTAAAACTCCTACTAACCCTTACAGACAGAATGTGAATTTGAATAAAGAAATTAATGCGGTTCAAAACAATGTAGCTAATTATGGCAATCGTTTGGATTCGGCTTTAAGCGTGGCTAGAGATGTCTATAACCTAAAATCCAATCAAACAGAAATCGTAACCGCCTATAACAACGCTAAGAATTTGAGCGAAGAGATTTCTAAACTTCCCTATAATAAGGTCAATGTAACAAACATCGTTATGTCGCCTAAAAATCCTACATCGGATCAATACCAAATCAACCCAGAGCAGCAATCCAATCTTAACCAAGCTTTAGCGGCGATGAGCAATAACCCC
>NZ_MTWR01000115.1:0-937 GCF_001998165.1 Helicobacter pylori
ACTATTTATTTTTAAAAAATGCCTTTTAGCATTTTTTAATTTTTATCATTCCACTCAAAACCCTATCTTTGATAAATTTCAGGGTGGGTGCTTTTAAAACGCCTGTGGAACCAAAAATAACTTTCCGGGTGGTTTCTAATCACCTCTTCGCACAAACTCGCTTGCGCTTGCGTGCATTCTAAAATATCGTTTTCAGCGTTATCGGTGATTTGAGAGCGGATACTTTCGTAATAGGTCGCTGTGTAATGCGAATAGTCGTCATTAAAATCAATGAATACCGGCTGGATGTCTATATTGTAGCGGCGCGATAAAATAGAAGCGATCGTGGTGTGCGTAGCGTCTTTATTGAAAAATTTCACCACCACCCCATCTTTAGGCGCGACATTTTGATCCACTAAAATCCCCACAAGGCCGTTGCCTTGATTATACATTTTAATGAGTTCTTTCATCGCCCCTATTTTATTGACAAAGCGTACCCCAAACGCCTCTCGCCTACTCATGATCATGTGATTGATAGGGGCAAATTTAGTCAAACGCCCCAAACACCCCCTACCATAGTCCTCATAATATTGCGCCAAAGTCGTGCCTACCGCTTCCCAATAGCCAAAATGCATGCATAAAGTGATCGCTTGGCCTTCCTTGTTTAAAGACTTCCACACATTTTCTTCATTGATGAGCGTGAAACGAGAGTCGTATTCATCTTTAGGGATAAAGATCACTCTAATGGTTTCTAAAATGATGAAAGCAAAATTTTCATAACCCTTTTTAATGATCCTTTTTTTCTCTTCTTCGCTTTTAGAATCCCCAAACACAAAATCCAAATTGGCTTTAGCGTCAAAATAACGGCGCTTATCAAAGGTTCTCATCAGCCACGCCACAGCTTTAATGCACCTTAAAAACCACGAATGGGGCATTTTAGCTAAAATAAACCCCAAAA
>NZ_MTWR01000012.1:0-30293 GCF_001998165.1 Helicobacter pylori
TTTAGAATATTCTAAAGGTGCAGGGATTTTATTGATTTCTTTGGATTTAAAAACAGCGTTAGCGAAATTAGGGGCTTCCAAATAATGGTTTTCAAAGCTCTCATTTTCTAAAGACTGAGCGTTACCCAAAACCCCTTGAATGTGGCGAGCGATACTATCTATCAAGCACAACGCCCCAAGCTCGCCCCCTGTTAAAATAAAATCGCCTATACAAAAAACCTCATCAGCACCAAGTTCAATAGAGCGTTCATCAAAACCCTCATAACGCCCGCACACCAAAACGACATGCTTTTTTTGAGCCAAACGCATCGCGTCTGTTTGCTTGAAAGGCTTGCCCACCGCGCTTAAAAAAATCGTGTGTTTAGGGTTTTTAACAGAATGGAGCGCGTTTTCTACCATCTCAGGGTCTAAAATTTGCCCCGCACCCCCACCAATGAGCGTGTGATCCGCTTTTTGATATTTATTAGCGCTAAAATCTCTAAGGTTTAACACTTCCAATTCAAAAAGATTTTTTTCTAACGCTCTTTTTAAAATAGAATCTTCAAAATAAGGCCATACAAGTTGCGGGAAAAGGGTTAAAACGCTGAATTTCACTCAACTATTCTCTAAAAGCGTTTTAGCGTTATGGGTGGTTATTTTTTTGTCTTGCAAAAGGATTTCTTGGATATAAAAATCCCTATAAGGGATTAAAAAAATCTTAGCCAAACCTTTTTCAACCAAGTTCAGCGTGGTTTCAACCATGAAATAATCTGTTTGAGAAATCCTTTGGATTTCTACAACTTTTCCTAAAATCTCGTTTTCTTCCACCACGCTAAGCCCTACTAAATCGCAATAAAAAAACTCCCCCTCTTTTAAAACACAGAGTTTTTTACTCTCTGCTTCGCTCATAAAAAGCCCTAAATTAGTCAGCTCTTTAGCCTTTTCGGGCGTGTGGATCGTTTCTAAAAACAACAAATTTTTGGCATGTTCATAAGAATGGATTGTATATTCTTTAAAAGAAGAAGCGCAAGAGAAAGCGTTCAAGGGAGCAACGCTAACCTTAACGCCTTTTTTTAAGCACTCCGGAAAATCGCTCTCTAAATGAAGCTTTAGCCCCCCATTAAGCCCCACGCTTTTACCAATCCTACCCACTAAAAGCATGAAAAAAATTCAAGGCGTTTGATCGCCTAAAGCATGGGGATTTTTATCACCATTTTTATCATTACTCGCAAAAACAACGATTTTATAAGAAAACCCGTCTTTGGCTTTCACACCAGAAACAAACGCCTTAATCGCGCTCACCATTTTGCCCTCTTTACCGATCACATGCCCCATGTCTAGTGGGTGGGTATAAATAGTGATTTGTTTGACTTTATCTTCTAAAAGCGTGTGCTCCACGCTCAAAGCTTGCGGAAAAGAAACAACCTTTTTTAAATATTTTTCTAAAAAAGTTGCCACGCAATACGAATAGTCCTTACAATCAGCTTGAGAAAAAGGCGTGTTCAAAGGATCTAATTCGTGCATTTAGCCTCACAAAACCTTAGGCTTTTTGAGAGAGTTTTTCCACCCTCTCGCTCATTTTAGCCCCCACGCCTTTCCAATAATTCAAGCGCTCCTTATCAATCTTAACATCTTTAGGCTCGCTTAAAGGGTTGTAATACCCAATGGATTCAATCCAGCCTCCATCCCTTCTTTTCCTAGAATCGGTTACCACCACTCTGTAAAAAGGCTTTTTCTTTCTCCCAATGCGCGTGAGTCTGATGACTGTCATTACAAAAATCTCCTAAAATATTCATATTAAATTTAAGATTATACAACAAAAGCGCCTAAAACATGCTTAAAAATCAGCGCATTTTAGGGGGCGTTTGATTTTTAGCCTGACTCATTAGATTCATCAAATCGCTAATGCCCTTTTTATTCGTTAAGCGTTTCGCCATTTTGCTCGCTTGATCAAAGCGTTTGATGATGCGATTGATTTCAGACACTTCTAAACCGCTCCCTAAAGCGATCCTTTTTCTTCGGCTGCCGTTTAAAATCTCGGGGTTTTCTCGCTCTTTTTTGGTCATGGAATTGACCATGGCCTTGATTTTTTTCACTTCTAAAGAACTTTCTAAATCCGTGTCTTTCAGCGCGCTTGCCATGTTCCCTAAACCTGGAATCATAGAGATTAGAGAACTCATAGAGCCTAATTTTTTCACTTTTTCAATTTGGTTTAAAAAGTCGTTGAAAGTGAATTGCCCTTTTTTGAGCTTTTTGCTTAAGTCTTTGGCTTCATTAGGGTTTAAAACGCTGGCGGTTTTTTCAGCGAGCGAGATAATATCTCCAGCCCCCATCAAACGCCCCACAATCCTTTCAGGCACAAACACGTCTAAATCAGGGATTTTTTCCCCGCTCCCAATAAAACGCAAGGGCAAGCCTAATTGGTAAGTGATGCCTAAGGCGATACCCCCTTTAGAATCGCTATCAAATTTGCTTAACACCACCCCGCTCACGCCTATTTCTTCATTAAAGGTGTTCGCACTTTTGACCCCATCTTGCCCGCTCAACGCGTCTGCGACATACAGCACTTCATGGGGGTTTAAGACTTCTTTAACTTCCTTTAATTCTTGCATAAGCTCTTTATCAATAGCTAAACGCCCCGCGCTATCCACGAGTAAAACATCAAATTGCGCTTCTTTAGCCCTTTTTAAAGCGTTGTTGGCGATTTCTTTCACGCTTTTATTTTCTTCGTAAAACACTTCCACGCCCACCTGTTCGCCCAAAACCTTTAATTGCTCCACTGCCGCTAGGCGTTGCAAATCGCACGCGCATAAAAGCACTTTTTTATTTTTGGTTTTGAGATAATGAGCGAGTTTAGCGGTGGTGGTTGTCTTACCGCTCCCTTGCAAACCTGCCATTAAAACCACGGTGGGGGGCGTTTGAGCGAAAGTGAAACCACTGCTCCCTTTAGCGCTTAAAATTTCTAACAAACTCTTTTCTAAAGCGTCTAAAAATTGCTGCTTACCAATGCCATTGAGTTTCGTTTGACTTTCCACTTTTTTGAGCAATTCTCTAGCCACTTTATGATGCACATCATTTTTCAAAAGCGTTTTTTTCAATTCGTCTAACGCTCTGTCTAGTGCTTTTTCATCATCTTGAAAGCGGATTTTATTGAGCGCGTTTTTAAACCCATCGCTTAACGCTTGAAACATTTTCTATCCTTTTTATTATGGTTGTTCTAACAAATCCAATTCTTGCCTAATCTTACCCTCTTTTTCTAAAAGCGTTTTTAAACTCTCTTTGGCTTTTTCTAGCACGCTTTTAGGCGCGTTTTTGACAAAATTTTCATTGTGCAAATTGAGTTTTAGTTTTTCTTTTTCCAGTTTTTCTAGCTGCTTTTTTAAACGAGCAATGAGCGGGCTTAAATCAAGATTTTCTAAATTCGCATGAGTTTGGCAAAATTCCCCCACATCGCTCACGCTCTTTAAAGGCTTATAAGTTATCACGCTGACTTTTTCTAACCTCGCTAATTTTTGGGCGTAAGTTTGCAAACGCTCTGTGTTTTCTATTTTTTCCCTTAATCCCACGCTCGCTTCTTTTAAAACAATCGGTGGGGTTTCTAGCATGATTTTCAAACGCCTTAAAGACACGATGCAATCTTTGATCACTTCAAATTCATGCTCTAGTTTTTCATCTTGCGCCAAATCTTTAGGGTAAGGCATGACCATGATAGAATGAGCGTTTTCTAGTTCCGTGTTACTGAGCTTGTGGTATAAAGACTCACTGATAAAGGGCATGAAAGGGTGCAAGAGTTTTAAGGCCTCTTTTAACACGCTCCCTAATTCGTCTATCGCTTCATTTTCCACTTTAGAAAATTCAATGAACCAATCGCAAAATTCCCCCCACAAAAAGCGGTATAACAAAGTCGTCGCATCATTAAAACGATAATTGTCTAAAGCGTTACGCACCTCTTTAGTCGCTGAATTCAAGCGCGATTTCGCATAACGCCCCAAAGGCGTTTGGTATTCGTTCAAACGCTCTTTATCTTTAAAAGATTCTTGTTTGAGTTTCAAATAACTCACCGCATTGAAAATCTTGTTGGCGAAATTCTTGTTATTTTCTAAATGCGTAGTAGAAAGCTTAATGTCCCTACCCGTAGCGCACAAATTGGCTAAAGTGAAGCGCAAACTATCCGCGCCGTATTTTTCTATCATCTCTAAAGGATCGATCACATTACCTTTAGATTTGCTCATTTTTTCACCCTTTTCGTCCCTAACCAAGGCGTGCAAGTAAATATCTTTAAAAGGCAATTCGCCTAAAAGCGATTCGCTGCAAAAGAGCATCCTAGCTACCCAAAAAAAGAGGATGTCAAACCCGGTAATGAGCGTGGTGTTAGGGTAGAAATCTTTCAAATCGTTTTCATTAAACAAACCGCTTTTTTCTTGCCCCCACCCCAAAGTAGAGAACGCCCATAGCCCTGAACTAAACCATGTGTCTAGCACATCTTTATCTTGCTCTAGTTTTTCACTCTTACAAGTAGGGCAACTTAAAGGGGCATCTAGGCTTACAAACTGGTGGTTATTTTCACAAGTAAATACCGGTATTTGATGCCCCCAAAACAATTGCCTGCTGATACACCAAGGGCGTAATTCTCTCATCCAAGCGTTATAATTATTGATCCAATTAGAAGGGTAGAATCGCGCTAAACCTTGTTGGATTTTTTCAATAGAACTTTGAGCGATTTCAGGCTTGACAAACCATTGCTTAGACACATAAGGCTCTACCACATTATGACAACGATAGCAATGCCCCACTTGATGCGTGTGTTCTTCTATTTTTTCCAATAGGGCGTTTTCTTTTAATCTTTCTACGACCTTATCTCTAGCTTTTAAACGCTCTAAATTTTCAAACTCCCCGCAATGCGCGTTCAAAATCCCTTTTTCATCAAAGATTTTAATCGTTTCCAAATGGTGGCGTTTGCCCACTTCATAATCGTTAAAATCATGCCCAGGGGTAACCTTCACACACCCTGTGCCAAACTCCATTTCCACATGCACATCAGCGATAATAGGGATTGTGCGATTGATCAAAGGCAGGATCGCTTTTTGCCCCACTAAATGCTTATACCTCTCATCATTAGGATTGATCATAAGCGCACTATCGCCAAACAAAGTTTCAGGGCGCGTGGTGGCCACCACTAAATAATCTTTTTGATTTTCTAAATAATATCTAATATAATACAACGCCCCCTTACGCTCTTCATACTCCACTTCAATATCGCTCAACGCCCCATCTTTAGTGCACCAATTCACCATGTAGTTATCTTGAACGATGAGACCTTGTTCATACCATTTCAAAAACGCCAATTTGACCGCTCTTTGCAAGCCCTTATCCATCGTGAAACGAGTCCTAGAAAAGGCCGCGCTCACGCCTAAACGCTTCATTTGCTCTAAAATCGCTCCCCCGCTCTTTTCTTTCCATTCCCACACTTTTTGAATGAACTCTTCACGCCCTAAATCTTCTTTTTTAATCCCTTGATTTAAAAGTTGCTTTTCTACAACATTTTGCGTCGCAATGCCGGCGTGATCCAACCCAGGCTGATACAAAGTCTTATACCCGTCCATGCGTTTATAACGCGCTAAAATATCTTGCAAGCTTAAAGTTAAAGCATGCCCTATGTGTAAGATGCCGGTCACATTAGGAGGGGGCATCATCAAGCAAAATCGTTTGTTTTTTTCTTGGATTTTTTCATTGCCATCAATTTCAAAATACCCCCTATGAGAGCAAATTTCATAAATCTTTTTTTCTATCTCTTGGGGTTGGTAGGTGGTGGGTTCTTGTTTCATTATTATTATCCTAAAATAGAGCGTTCTTTCAAAAATGGTTGGATTTGGAACGCCTTTTGCTTTTACGCTTTTAATTGTTGCGTATTTTTTTAAAATTATACAACAAAGCATTTAAATTAAAAAGGATAGTCTAGTGAATTACTTTTTAAAAGCCCCTATTTTAGGATTTGAGCATATTAATGAAGTGCGTTTGGAAAAAATTGATTCCTTATTCAGCCGGTTAATTAGCCAAACCAATTCCCCCATGGCGTTGGATATGGTCTTAGTGAATCCTTATTGTTTGAGGGAATACAGCTTTGTGATACCCAAATACATAGAATTACTGCTAGAATTAGATTCTCATTCCAAAGTTGAGGTGTATTGCGTGGTCGTGTTGCAAAAAAATTTAGAAGATTCTATGGTTAATTTCTTAGCCCCCTTAGTGTTTAATTCCAAAAATGGCTTTGGCGCTCAAGTCGCACTTTCTATGATGGATTATCCGGATTTTGGCTTTAGGGATCCTTTGAAAAGCTTTGTGGTTAAAGAAAGAGAACGAGCTTAAGGGTTTTAGCATGAAATTCGCTCTTACAGGGGGAGGCACAGGAGGGCATCTCTCTATCGCTAAAGCCTTAGCCATAGAATTAGAAAAGCAAGGCATAGAGGCTATTTATCTGGGCTCCACTTATGGGCAAGATAGAGAATGGTTTGAAAACAGCCCCCTGTTTAGCGAACGCTATTTTTTCAACACGCAAGGCGTGGTCAATAAAAGCTTTTTTAAAAAAATAGGCTCTTTATTCTTGCAAATTAAAGCGACTTTCAAAGCCAAAGAGATTCTAAAAAAACACCAGATCACGCACACCATTAGCGTGGGAGGGTTTAGTGCAGGGCCGGCGAGTTTTGCAAGCTTGCTTGATCACATACCCCTTTATATCCATGAGCAAAATGCGATTAAAGGCTCTCTTAATCGCTACCTTTCCCCTAAAGCTAAGGCGGTGTTTTCAAGCTATGCCTTTAAGGATAAAGGAAATCATGTTTTAACCTCCTATCCCGTGCAAAACGCTTTTTTTGATTTTGCTAGGACTCGCACGGAAATCAAGCATATTTTATTTTTAGGCGGTTCGCAAGGGGCAAAAGCGATCAATGAATTCGCTTTATTAAACGCTCCCAAACTCACCAAACAAGGGATTAGAATCACGCACATTTGCGGCTCAAACGCTCATGAAAGAATGCGTTTTTTTTACCAGGAATTAGGGCTGTTGGACAAGGTAGAATTGTTCGCTTTCCACAACAATATCATAGAAGTCATGCACAGAGCGGATTTGTGCGTGAGCCGAGCGGGTGCTAGCAGCGTATGGGAATTGTGCGCCAATGGCTTACCCACGATTTTTATCCCCTACCCTTTTGCGAGCAATAACCACCAGTATTACAATGTCTTAGAATTTGAAAAAGAAAACCTATGCTATGTTGTACCTCAAAATGAATTGTTACCCAAAAAGCTCTTTGAAGTCATTAGAAAACTCAACCAAAAAGACGATCAAGGCAATAAAAATCTCACCACTATCAGCAACCAATTGCAACAAAAAATCGCTAAAGACGGCGCAAAAACCATTATTGAAACGATTTTGAACACCTAAAATAGCCCATTTTAATCAACAATTAAGCGACCAACCACTAAACTTAAGCGGTGAAATTAGGATAGCTCAAATCTTTATAAAAAGAAAAGGATAACCCCTTGCAAAACTTTGTTTTTAATAAAAAATGGCTCATCTGTTCTAGCCTACTCCCCTTATTTTTTCTTAATCCCTTAGCGGCTGAAGATGACGGGTTTTTTATGGGGGTGAGTTATCAAACTTCTCTAGCCATTCAAAGGGTGGATAACTCAGGGCTTAACGCCAGTCAAGACGCATCCACCTACATCCGCCAAAACGCTATCGCTCTAGAATCTGCGGCAGTGCCTTTAGCCTATTATTTAGAAGCGATGGGGCAACAAACGAGGGTTTTGATGCAAATGCTCTGCCCTGATCCTTCTAAAAGATGTTTGCTCTATGCGGGGGGTTATCAACAAAACGCCCAAAATGGCGATACAGGCAACAACCCCCCAAGAGGCAATGTCAATGCCACCTTTGATATGCAATCTCTGGTCAATAATTTAAACAAGCTCACCCAACTCATCGGCGAGACTCTACTCCGTAACCCTGAAAACCTTCCTAACGCCAAAGTCTTTAACGTCAAATTCGGCAATCAAAGCACTGTTATTGCCTTGCCTAGTGGTCTAGCCAGTGTCATGAACGCTTTAAACGATGATATTACCAACGCTTTAACCACGCTCTGGTATAACCAAACCTTAACGAATAAATCTTTTAATAGCGGTAATTCCGTGAATTTTAGCCCTGAAGTCTTGCAACACCTTTTACAAGACGGCTTAGCCACAAGTAATAGTAATCAAACCATTTGCAGCACTCAAAACCAATGCACCGCCACTAACGAAGCTAAATCTATCGCTCAAAACGCCCAAAACATCTTCCAGGCTTTAATGCAAGCAGGGATTTTAGGGGGTTTAGCGAATGAAAAGCAATTTGGCTTCACTTACAACAAAGCCCCTAATGGCAGCGATTCCCAACAAGGCTACCAAAGCTTTAGCGGCCCGGGTTATTACACCAAAAACGGCGCTAACACCACGCAAGCGCCCTTAAAAGCATTACCCGCTGGAGCGACAATTGGATCAGGCAATGGCCAATACACCTACCACCCTAGCTCAGCAGTCTATTATTTAGCCGATAGCATCATCGCTAATGGCATCACCGCTTCCATGATTTTTTCAGGCATGCAAAATTTCGCCAATAAAGCCGCTAAACTGACAAGCACTTCAAGCTATAACCAAATGCAAGACGCGATCAACTATGGGGAAAGCTTGCTTAGTAACACCGTATCGTATGGGAATTTCATCACCAATTGGGTCGCCCCCTATTTGGATTTAAATAATAAAGGTTTGAATTTCTTGCCTAGCTATGGGGGGCAATTGAATGGCGCTAATAGTCAAACCCCACAATTAACCCCACAACAAGCCCAGCAAGAACAAAAAGTGATCATGAACCAACTAGAGCAAGCCACAAACGCCCCCACCCCCGCGCAAATAAATAGGATCTTAGCCAACCCCTATTCCCCCACGGCAAAAACTTTAATGGCTTATGGGCTTTATCGCTCTAAAGCAGTGATTGGCGGGGTGATTGATGAAATGCAAACTAAAGTGAATCAAGTCTATCAAATGGGCTTTGCTAGGAATTTTTTGGAGCATAACTCTAATTTTAATAACATGAACGGCTTTGGCGTGAAAATGGGCTATAAGCAATTCTTCGGTAAAAAGCGCATGTTTGGGCTTAGGTATTATGGCTTTTATGATTTTGGTTACGCTCAATTTGGCGCAGGATCTTCTTTAGTGAAAGCCACTCTCTCTAGCTATGGGGCAGGCACAGACTTTCTTTATAATGTTTTTACCCGAAAAAGAGAGACTGAAGCGATAGATATAGGTTTTTTTGCCGGCATCCAACTTGCAGGGCAAACCTGGAAAACGAACTTTTTAGATCAAGTGGATGGCAACCATCTTAAGCCTAAGGACACTTCTTTCCAATTCCTTTTTGATTTAGGGATAAGGACTAATTTTTCCAAAATCGCTCATCAAAAAAGATCTCGTTTTTCTCAAGGGATAGAATTTGGCCTTAAAATACCGGTGCTTTATCACACCTATTACCAATCAGAAGGCGTTACAGCGAAGTATAGAAGAGCCTTTAGTTTTTATGTGGGCTACAACATAGGCTTTTGATTAAACAAAATAAGGGAAAAATATGATAAAAAAAGCTAGAAAATTCATACCACTCTTTTTAATTGGCTCTCTCTTAGCTGAAGACAATGGCTGGTATATGTCTGTAGGCTATCAAATCGGTGGCACGCAACAATTCATCAATAACAAACAACTTTTAGAAAATCAAAACATCATCAACAGCGTAACCCAAAGCGCGATCAATATTGCAGGGCCTACTACCGGCCTTATCACTTTAAGCTCTCAAAGCGTCATTGACGCTTTAGGCTATGGCGTGAGTAACACCGTGGGCAACCAATTAGAGGGCATTTCTAATATCCTAAATCAAATTGGTAAAAGAAAAGACTTTTATTCTAGCCGTCAAATCTCTAGCATTTCCCAACAAATCATAGGGCTTAAAGGAAGCTCTAATCCTTTAAAAGCCCATTCTTCACAAATCACAGCCAAACTCCTTTCCAACACCCAAAGCGCGTTTGATGAAGGCATCGCGCTAAGCACTAGCATCATTAGCTCTATCAATAGCCTTAATCCTAGCAACAACACCAAAGAAGTCAAAGCCCAGCTCCAAAACACCACGCAATCCATGGCAGAATTGTTGCAACAAATTGAACACAGCATCACTAAAACCACTAGCACCACTTATGCGCAATCCTTACTCACTAATCTAACCGATGCGGTGAACGCTTCTAGCAATAATACCGCTTATGTGAGCGCTCTTGTTAACGCTTTAAACACTTTAGGGGTGGGGGTTTTCCCCACCACAACCTCAACGCATGTGGTGTTAAACCCACCGGGACAAGTCGTATTCTATCCAACCAATTCCCTTTTAGGCTCCACTTCTTCAAACAGCAACAACCAACAACAATACAACAACACCCTTTTAATGAACACTTTACAAGGGACATTAAGCGCTAATAATCAAATTAACCCCAATGGTTGCACCAATCAAGTCCAGTGTTTGGAGCAATTCATCCAAAATTTAGCCCCTTTAGCCGCAACCCCCACTTCAAACAACCAGGCCAACCAACAAGTCCAAGCCATTGCCCAAAAGCTTCAAAGCGTGGCTATCAACGCTTTAGACAACAATGCGATCAACAACACCACCTATAATTTGAACAACTTGCATAACGCTTTGAATTTCCAAGCCTATGAAAGCACGATAGAACAATACAATAACGCTTTAAAGCAAATTTCGTGGATTAGTTTTACTGAGCCTAAAAACTTGCTCAAAAACACTTCCAATAACTACCAGATCGGCACGGTTACCAACGCTCAAGGGCAAAATATCAGCGCCTATGATTGCGCAAGCGCTACCGGGAGTATTACTAGCAGTGCTTCTAGCGGGATTTCATGCTCAGCGACAAGCTCCACAAATGGCTCTACAAACAGCTTTGATAATTCTTTAGTCGCTACCTCCAAAATCCAAACCATCAACGGCAAAGAGCAGATCGGCGTGAATTCTTTCAACCTTGTCTCTCAAGTGTGGAGCGTTTATAACTCTTTAAAAACTTCAGAAGAAAATTTGCAAAAAAACGCCAAGATCTTATGCGCTAATGGATCGCCATCCGGGACAAGCTCATGCAATACCAGCTCTTCGGGGGGTTTGAGCATCAGCGGGAACTCCCAATTGCAAAACATTTTAAGCTCTACTAGTGGGACTACCGCTCAAGCTAAAAGCAACACTCCCAAACTAAAAGCGATGGTAATGGTGAATAATGAAGAAGAGGCTAAAACGACTAACTTCAATCAAAGCAGTGGGGCAACCACTCAATCCCCTAACAGCACGGTAATGGGCGCTTTAAACACCGTATTGCAAAATGTCAGCAATTTCCAACAAAGCATTCAAAGCGCTTTTCAAAACCAAGAAAATAATATCCAAAATTGGGCGAATGCGATTTATAGCACTAATGGGAGTCAGTCGCAAGAAATGACTCCTAACACTAACCAAAATTTACGCATCCAACTAAGAGCGAATTTCTACCAACTCATCAATACCATTAACCAGCAAGTGCCTACAGACATGAGCGCTCTAATCGCTCAAAGCCAACAAACCCAGCAAATAAGCGGATCAGCAAACAATAATAACCCATGCGCGAGCGGAATGAATGGGAGCAGTAATAACTGGTGCAATCAGCAATGGTCGGATTCTAAGGCTTATTACAGCGGGTTACAAAGCGCTTTAGGGTATCAAACACAAGCAACAACTCAAAGTGGGAGCAATGGTGGGAACAGCATCACCTACAATGTCCAACAAATCACGCTCACTAGCGGTGGTTTGCTCAATAACATCATTTCATCTCTTAAGGGTTTTAGTAGTAGCGGAAATAATGGGGGTAATGGGAACGGAAACATCAACACAGCCTACCAGATGCTCACAGACGCCAGTGATGGGAAATTAGGGACTTATAATAGTAGCGGTAATAGTGGCAGTAACAACGGCTATACGCCATGCAATAGCACCAACGGGAGCAATGGAACGAGTGGGAGTAATTGTTATGAACCCAACAAACAACAAAACGCCACCACCGCCACCACAACCGACAGCAATTTGCAAAAAGTCTATAATGACGCCCAAAAAATAGCCAACATTATCGCCAGCTCTGGGAATAATAAAGGCGTTGAAAACGGCTTAAAACAATTCTTTGAAGCGCTAAAAAGCAGTAATAATCTTAGTAGTTTGTGCAGTAGCAGCGATAATAATAGTAGCTCTACTTGCACCGGTGGGCTTATCAACCTTTTAGGGGCAATCCCCACGAATGGGGTGAGCGATACGAACAATTTAGTGAATTTGCTCACTGAATTCATTAAAACCGCCGGCTTTATCCAAAATAATGATAATAACAGCAGTAATGCTAGTCTTACAAGCGCTTTTCAAGCCATTACGAACGCTATTTCTCAAGGGTTTCAAGCCTTGCAAAACGATATTAGCCCTAATGCGATTTTAACCTTGCTCCAAGAGATTACTTCTAACACCACCACGATCCAAGCGTTCTCGCAAACCTTACGGCAGCTTTTAGGGGATAAAACCTTCTTTATGGTGCAACAAAAGCTCATTGATGCAATGATTAACGCCAGAAATCAGGTTCAAAACGCGCAAAATCAAGCCAATAACTACGGCTCTCAACCCGTTTTAAGCCAGTATGCGGCCGCTAAAAGCACCCAACACGGCATGAGCAACGGCTTAGGGGTTGGCATAGGCTATAAATACTTCTTTGGTAAAGCGAGAAAATTAGGCCTTAGGCATTATTTTTTCTTTGATTACGGCTTTAGTGAAATAGGCGTAGCCAATCAAAGCGTGAAAGCGAATATCTTTGCTTATGGGGTAGGCACGGATTTTTTATGGAACTTGTTTAGGAGGACTTACAACACTAAAGCGTTGAATTTTGGGCTATTTGCTGGGGTCCAATTAGGCGGCGCGACTTGGCTTAGCTCTCTAAGGCAACAAATCATTGACAACTGGGGGAACGCTAATGACATCCATTCAACGAATTTTCAAGTGGCGTTGAATTTTGGGGTGCGCACCAACTTTGCGGAGTTTAAGCGTTTCGCTAAGAAATTCCACAATCAAGGGGTCATCAGCCAAAAGAGCGTGGAATTTGGGATTAAAGTGCCTCTCATCAATCAAGCGTATTTGAATAGCGCCGGGGCTGATGTGAGTTATAGGAGGCTTTATACTTTCTATATCAATTACATCATGGGGTTTTAAAAAAGGGTGCATCAATGGAAATCTTGCAGTTTGTCGGCTATGGGAATATGGCTCAAGCGATTTTAGAAGGCTCTCATGAGATCTTATCCAAGCGTTTTATTTTAGAGATTACTGGGCGAAACCCTGAAAAAATCGCCCCCTTTTTACAAGAAAAAAACATTCAAGCCCAAATCGTGCCTTATAAAGACGCTATTGATATACACCAAAAATTCGTGTTTTTATTGTTTAAGCCTTATAACCTTAAGGATTTTAATTATCAAGGGCAAGCCCAAAGCGTTTTGAGCGCGTTAGCTGGCGTAAATTTTGAAGCTTTAAGCAATGCGATTAATTCTTTACATTACTTAAAATGCATGCCTAATATTGCGAGCAAATTCGCCCTTTCTTCTACGGCGGTGTGTGAAAAATCGGTTGCGCCTTCAATAAGCGAGAAGGCTTTGAGCATTATTGAAAGTTTTGGGAATTGCGTGCGAGTGGGAAATGAAGAGCAGGTGGATGCCAGTATAGCGACCAATGGGAGCGCGCTCGCTTTTTTAAGCTTGGTAGCGAGCGGTTTGAAAGATGCTGGTATTAGAGAGGGCTTGAGTGCTAGAGATTCTTTAGAGTTGGTAAAAATGAGTTTTAAAGGCTTTGCCAAACTGTTAGAGAAAGAACGCCCTGAGGTGATCATAGAGCAAATTTGTACCCCTAAAGGCGCAACGATTGAAGGCTTGAGCGTTTTAGAAAAAAAGGGGGTTAGGGGAGCGTTCATCAAAGCATGCCAAAAGAGCGTGAAAAAAATGCGCCTCTAAAAATTACACTCTTAAAAATAAGCGCGATGCATTTAGACAGGCAGAGTTTAGAAAAAGCCAAGCATTTGATCCAAAGCGGTCTGATTGACACCATAGAAGTAGGCACGATCAAGGGCTTGCAAGAAATCCATCGGTTTTTATTTGAAGGGCTGTATGAATTTGCCGGGAAAATCAGGGATAAAAATATCTCTAAAGGGAATTTCAGGTTCGCTAATTGCTTGTATTTGGATTTGATTTTACCCAGAATTGAGAGCATGCCGCAAAGCAATTTCAATCAAATCATAGAAAAATATGTGGAAATGAATATCGCCCACCCTTTTTTGGAGGGTAATGGCAGAGCGACTAGGATATGGCTTGATTTGTTGCTTAAAAAGGAATTGAAAAAAATTGTGCTTTGGGATAGGATTGATAAAGCCGCTTATTTGAGTGCGATGGAAAGGAGTCCTGTGAATGATTTGGAAATCAAAACGCTTTTAAAAAAGCATTTGAGTTCTAATATCAACGATCCCTTAACTTTCATTAAAGGCATCACGCAGTCATATTATTATGAAGGGCTTTGAAAAAATACTAAAATCATTTTTTATAATCCAATACGAAAGAGTTTGACGCTAGTCAAGAGATAGTTTTTTATAATGCGATCTTAGGGGATTAGTGGGATTTAGTTGGGGGTTGTAGGAGGAAATGTTTTACCTCCTCCCCCCTTTACTATAAAATAAAATTTAAAATATAAGACAAAATAATTAAAGCCCCATTTTAAAAGAAATTAAAAACTTTATTTGTCAGTATTAAAGCAATCTAAACCTAATCCTGTGTGCGTTCAATCAAACTCAAAGGCAAGTTGAACGCTTTAATGAGTTCGCCCTCTTTTTGGCGTTGTTCGCCTTGATCTTTTTCATGGTCATAGCCTAGCAAGTGCAACACCCCATGAATGAATAAAAGAGCGATCTCATTTTCTAAGCTATGTCCTAATTTCAGGGCGTTTTCTTGAGCTAATGGCGCATTAATCACCACGCTCCCTAAAGGGGTGTGAGAAACCGCTTCTAAAGGGAAGCTCAAAACATCGGTAGCGTAATCGCAACCCCTTAAATCCCTGTTGATTTCTCGCATGGTTTCATCGCTCACTAAAACAAGCTCAATGATTTGAATGGGGGCTAAAGCATTTGCGATTTTTTCTAATAATAAAAAGTCTGATTCCAGCGGGGTTTGGTTGTCTATTTCTAGCATCAAAGATATAAAAAGAAGTTCAAAAAAGCCCTAAAACTTAGGGCTTATAAAGATTAAGCGAAAGAACCTTTAATTTGTTCTACCCATTTTGAAATCCTCTCATCAGTGAGATCGTCTTGATTGTCTTCATCAATCACAAGACCGACGAATTTACCGCCTTCTACCGCTTTAGAAGCTTCAAAATGATAACCATCAGTGGGAGTTTGCCCTACCACTTTACCGGCTTTGGCTTTTTCATAAATGTGAAAAATGCCTTCTGCAAAAGTTTCGCTGTAAGTGTCTTGATCGCCCAAGCCTACAAGAGCAATGGTTTTATTCGCAAAATCGCTCGCTTCTAGCGTGCCTAAAAAGTCTTCCCAATCTGTTTGTAAATCGCCCGCACCGGCTGTTGGAGCGACCAAAATAACCTTTGTAAAGCTATCAAATTGCTCTTTAGAAGCTTTAGCCACATCAATCACTTCGGCATTGCCAATAGCCTTGCTGATTTTTTCAGCGATAGCTTCAGCGTTCCCGCTGTCTGTCCCAAAAAAGATACCAATTTTTCCCATATTCTCAATCCTTATTTTAAGATATTAACGCATCCGCATTATACGAATGCTTATGAGTGTAGTTTAGCGCATTTAATTAAACATCTTGCTTAAAAACCCATTTTGCGCGAATATCGTTTCAATAAAAACCATATTAAAAGCAACACAAGAACCAAACCAATAAGAAAAAACGAAGTGTAATGAGAAAGCCTTTCATACAGCGTTTTCACCCAATCGCTCGCTTGAAAAGAAACGCTCCCCACGAGAGCCGCCCACAAAAAACTGGATAAAACATTAAGCCATAAAAATTTTTTTAAAGGGTATTTGCTAAAACCAACCGCCAAAGGCACAACGCTTTTAATCCCATACAAATATTTATTGACAAAAATCATGAGCAAGGCGTAGCGTTTCACCCACAAACTCGCTAAAGCAAGCTTTCTTCTGTGCTTATGGAAATACTTTAAAAACTCTCTTTTTTGATAGCGGGCAAAGACCACAAGAGCCCCACTCCCTACCATATTCCCTAAAAAAGCGACAAGAATGGTTATTTTTATGTCCAAAGCGTGCGTGGTTGCGCTCAAAATAGAAGCGATGACAATCCCCACAAACCCACCCCCCAAACAATACAAAAATAAGATGAGATAACCCCACTCCTTAAAACCCTCTTGAAAACGCAATAACGCTTCTTGCATAAAAACCCTCTTTTGATTCGTTTTTATTTTCATGTTATCCAAACTTATTCAACCTATTGGTGATTTAAACGCTATCTTTTAGTATAATGACAGCGTTATCCTAATAACCTAAAAGAATAGAGATGAATACAGAAATTTTAACCATCATGTTAGTTGTCTCAGTGCTTATGGGATTGATAGGCTTAATAGCGTTTTTATGGGGGGTTAAAAGCGGTCAGTTTGACGATGAAAAACGCATGCTTGAAAGCGTGTTGTATGATAGTGCGAGCGATTTGAACGAAGCGATTTTACAAGAAAAACGCCAAGACCCCAAAAATTAAAAAAATAAAAATAAAAGGATAGAAAATGAGTCAAGAAATTTTAGATGTGTTGATAGTTGGCGCAGGGCCTGGGGGCATTGCCACAGCGATAGAATGCGAAATAGCCGGCGTTAAAAAAGTGCTTTTATGCGAAAAAACCGAAAGCCATTTAGGCATGTTGGAAAAGTTTTATAAAGCCGGTAAAAGGATTGATAAAGATTATAAAAAACAAATCGTAGAGCTTAAAGGGCATATCCCTTTTAAAGACAGCTTTAAAGAAGAGACTTTAGAAAATTTCACTAACCTTTTAAAAGAGCATCGCATCACGCCAAGCTATAAAACCGATATTGAGAGCGTGAAAAAAGAAGGCGAATATTTTAAAATCACCACCACTTCTAATACAACCTATCAGGCTAAATTCGTGGTGGTTGCGATCGGGAAAATGGGCCAGCCAAACCGCCCTACTTATAAAATCCCTGTTGCACTCTCCAAACAAGTGGTTTTTAGCATCAATGATTGTAAGGAAAATGAAAAAACCCTTGTGATCGGCGGAGGCAACTCAGCGGTGGAATACGCCATTGCTTTGTGCAAAACCACCCCTACCACTCTCAATTACCGCAAAAAAGAATTCAGCCGCATCAATGAAGACAACGCTAAAAACTTGCAAGAAGTCCTAGGCGATAACACGCTCAAAAGCAAGCTTGGAGTGGATATTGAAAGCCTAGAAGAAGATAACACTCAAATTAAGGTGAATTTCACCGATAACACGAGCGAAAGTTTTGATCGCTTGCTCTATGCGATCGGCGGCTCTACCCCTTTAGAATTTTTTAAACGCTGTTCTTTAGAGCTAGATCCTAGCACCAATATCCCTGTGGTGAGGGAAAATCTAGAGAGCAACAATATCCCTAATTTGTTCATCGTGGGCGATATTTTATTCAAATCAGGGGCGAGCATCGCTACCGCTTTAAACCATGGCTATGATGTCGCTTTAGAAATCGCTAAAAGGTTGCGCTCTTAAAGCCGCTCACTCATCAAACGGCTTAGCCTTATACAAAAAGAAAAAGAGCATGATAAGCGTCAAGGCAAAATGCATGGTGATGATAGTTAGGGGCGAAAAGTAACGCAACTCCAAACTGCTCAAGGATAAAACTAGCACAGAGACCACACGCACGCAGCTTGATGAGAGCGATGAGAGCGATGAAATGTTGTTTTTAGAAACGAATTTGGAGAATTGATACCCCAAGCAATAACTCATGTAAGCAAAAAACGCCACCATGAGCGCATACACCCCTATGAAACAATAAGGGATATTGCTAAGCAATAAGGGGCTAACGCCTAGCAACACCAAAAGCGAACTCAAGGCGATTTTTTGGCTATAACTGGAGGCTTTTAAAAAATGAATGAGGATAGAAATCACTTGAAAAGCGATATAAAACACAAAAAGGTATTGCTCTTTAACGCCTTGTTTTAAAAAATACGCTTGCCACATTTGAAAATGGCTCATAAAAAAGATGGGCGTAATCAAATGCCCCACTAACAAAATTTTAAGCTTGGGGTTATCTTTAAGCTCTTTAAGACTGCCTTTGACTTGCTCTTTAAGGATTTTTAGGTTTTTTTGGCTTTTAAAATCCGCTTCTTTTTCTTTAAAATAAAACATAATCGTTAGCGCACAGAGCATGATTAAAAAAATCCCCACGATATACAGCATCGCATGGACTTTGAGATACAAAAACGACCCCAAAGAACTCCCTATAATCATGCCCAAATAAGCGATTTGGTTGTTTTTGGCTAAAAACCGGGACAAATCCTTTTTATTTTCTTTAATGTCCGTGATGAGTGAAGCTTCAATCGTGCCGCTAGAGCATGCGCTATACAAACCATACAACCCCCACGCTAAAAGCATGAGGATAAAACTATCAAAAAACAGCACAAACGAAAAACTAGCGATTAAAAAAACATTAGAAACCAGGAATAAATTTTTCCGGCTCATCAAATCCGCTAAAACGCCGCTCGGGTATTCAGCCACCAGCACGCAAAAACTAAAAAAGGTTTGCACGAGCAAGATTTCACTCAAACTAAGCCCTTTAGAAAGCAACAAGGGGGTTAAAATCGCATGGGGCAAGCTTTGAGCGATGATTAAGAGAAAATTCGCCCCATAGTAAGCTAAAATGTTTTTTCTTAACATTTGAAAATTATAATTAAAACTAGCTTATAATACAGCGTTATATCTTTTCATTAAGGGGTATTGATGCTAACCCAATTAAAAACTTATCCAAAATTACTCAAACATTATGAAGAAATTAAAGAAATGCACATGCGCGACTGGTTTTCTAAAGACAAAGAGCGAGCGAGCCGCTATTTCGTGCAATTGGAAAGCTTGAGCTTGGATTATTCCAAAAACCGCCTGAACGATACCACTTTAAAGCTTCTTTTTGAATTGGCGAACGACTGCTCTTTAAAAGAAAAGATTGAAGCGATGTTTAAGGGCGAAAAAATCAACACCACCGAAAAAAGGGCCGTTTTACACACCGCTTTAAGAAGCTTGAACGACGCAGAAATTTTACTAGACAACATGGAAGTGTTAAAAAGTATTCGGAGCGTTTTAAAACGCATGCGAGCCTTTAGCGATAGCGTGAGGAGCGGTAAAAGATTGGGCTATACCAATCAAGTGATCACTGATATTGTCAATATCGGTATTGGGGGGTCAGATTTAGGCGCTTTAATGGTTTGCACCGCCTTAAAACGCTACGGCCACCCGAGATTAAAAATGCATTTTGTGTCTAATGTGGATGGCACGCAGATTTTAGACGTTTTGGAAAAAATCAATCCGGCCAGCACGCTTTTTATCGTGGCTTCTAAGACTTTTTCCACTCAAGAAACCTTAACCAACGCCCTAACCGCTAGAAAATGGTTTATAGAAAGGAGCGGCGATGAAAAGCATATCGCTAAGCACTTTGTAGCGGTATCCACCAATAAAGAAGCTGTGCAACAATTTGGCATTGATGAGCATAACATGTTTGAATTTTGGGATTTTGTAGGGGGGCGTTATAGCTTGTGGTCGGCTATTGGCTTATCCATCATGATCTATTTAGGGAAGAAAAATTTTAACGCTCTTTTGAAAGGAGCGTATTTGATGGATGAGCATTTTAGAAACGCCCCTTTTGAAAGCAATTTGCCCGTTTTAATGGGATTAATTGGCGTGTGGTATATCAATTTTTTCCAATCCAAAAGCCACTTGATCGCTCCTTATGATCAGTATTTGAGGCATTTCCCTAAATTCATTCAGCAGTTGGATATGGAAAGCAATGGCAAACGCATCAGCAAAAAAGGCGAAATTATCCCCTATGACACATGCCCTGTTGTTTGGGGCGATATGGGCATTAACGCTCAGCACGCCTTTTTCCAGCTCTTGCATCAAGGCACGCATTTAATCCCCATTGATTTTATCGCTTCTTTGGATAAAAAACCTAACGCTAAAGGCCACCATGAGATTTTATTCAGCAATGTTTTAGCGCAAGCGCAAGCCTTCATGAAAGGCAAAAGCTATGAAGAGGCGCTTGGGGAATTGCTTTCTAAAGGCTTAGACAAAGATGAAGCCAAAGACTTGGCCCACCACAGGGTGTTTTTTGGCAACCGCCCCTCTAATATCCTTTTATTAGAAAAGATTTCACCAAGCAATATTGGGGCGTTAGTGGCTCTTTATGAGCATAAGGTCTTTGTGCAAGGGGTTATTTGGGATATTAACAGCTTTGATCAATGGGGCGTGGAGCTTGGGAAAGAGTTAGCCGTGCCGATTTTACAAGAATTAGAAGGGCATAAAAGCAACGCTTATTTTGACAGCTCCACCAAGCATTTAATAGAATTGTATAAAAATTACAACCAGTAGGCTTTATCTTACAACAAGATAAAACCTAAAAAACGATAAAACAAGGCTTAACCCCCATTTTCAAGCGCTCCATTCAAAATCATCCGTTAATCATAACGGATTTTAGTGCCATATATTAGCCATTTGAATTTAAAGAGAGTAAATTTTCCACAAATTGATCGTTTTTAGCTTTTAAAAGCTTGACTTTCTCATCATACGCATTATTTTACATATTATAATTATTTCAAAGCTAAGAATAATAAAAATCAAAGAATAGATTTATCTTTAAAAGCATTTGCATTTGTTAATCTCATTTTAGGAGGCATGCATGAAAAAGGCAAGTCAGGTTTTATTCTTTGGGGCATTTTTAAGCTCTTCTTTACAAGGTTTTGAAGCTAAGCTCAACGGCTTTGTGGATCAATCCAGCACGATCGGTTTTAACCAGCATAAAATCAATAAAGAAAGAGGCATCTACCCTATGCAGCAATTCGCAACGATTGCGGGCTATTTAGGGCTTGGTTTTAGCCTGTTACCCAAAAAGGTTTCAGACCATGTTCTAAAAGGCAAAATAGGGGGCATGGTCGGATCTATTTTCTATGACGGCACGAAGAAGTTTGAAGACGGCTCTGTGGCTTACAATCTCTTTGGTTATTATGATGGGTTCATGGGGGGTTATACAAACATCTTACAAACCGATAGCCTTGAGACACAGAACATGAAACACAACAAAAATGTCCGCAATTATGTCTTTAGCGATGCGTATTTAGAATACGCTTATAAGAATTATTTTGAAATAAAAGCCGGACGCTATCTCTCCACTATGCCTTATAAAAGCGGGCAAACGCAGGGATTTCAAGTTTCTGGGCAATACAAGCATGCACGCTTGACTTGGTTTAGCTCATGGGGTAGGGCGTTCGCTTATGGTTCGTTTTTAATGGATTGGTTTGCCGCACGGACCACTTATAGCGGAGGCTTCACCAAAAACGATAAGGGAGGTTATGATAGCCATGGGAAAAAGGTGCTTTATGGCACGCATGCGGTGCAACTCACCTATAAACCTCATCGTTTCCTCATAGAAGGCTTTTATTACCTTTCGCCTCAAATCTTTAACGCTCCAGGCGTTAAAATTGGTTGGGACTCTAACCCTAATTTTAGCGGCACAGGCTTTCGCTCTGATACAGCTGTCATAGGGTTTTTCCCCATTTACTACCCTTGGATGATCGTTAAATCCAATGGGAGTCCGGTCTATAGATACGACACGCCTGCCACTCAAAACGGGCAAAATCTCATTATCCGCCAACGCTTTGACATCAATAATTACAATGTTTCCATCGCTTTTTATAAAGTCTTTCAAAACGCTAATGGTTGGATAGGCAACATGGGGAATCCAAGCGGTGTGATCATGGGGAGTAACAGTGTCTATGCGGGTTTTACAGGCACAGCCCTTAAAAGAGACGCCGCTACCATTTTCCTTTCTTGTGGCGGCACTCATTTTGCCAAAAAATTCACATGGAAATTCGCCACACAATATTCCAATTCAGTGGTCTCTTGGGAAGCAAGAGCGATGATCTCTTTAGGCTATAAATTCAATGAATATTTGAGCGGTAGCGTGGATCTTGCGTATTATGGCGTGCATACTAACAAAGGCTTTAAACCGGGTGAAAACGGGCCTGTACCTAAAAACTTCCCCGCTCTTTATTCTGACAGGAGCGCTTTATACACGGCCCTAGTAGCGTCTTTTTGATGCTACCCTATGATTATGGTAGGCGTTTTTTTGATGCTATGATCACAAAATAGAGTAGGCATTATTTTGATGCTGTCTCCTACGATATGATAGGCGTTTTTTAACGCTGTTCCTCTAATCTCTATATATCAAATTTCTTTTCAAGCAAAAGCCATTTTTTAAATCGCATACCCATTATGTGAGTGGGGTGGTGAGTAAAATACAAGTTCATTTTTAATTTAAATCAAGCGATAGCTTTTTAAAAGCGTTCTTTGGGATTAGGGGGTTTTAGTTGGGGTTAAAAGGAGGAATGATCTCAAAAATACCCCCTATCCCCTTCAAGAAATGGGTTTAAAACGAAGCGGCCAAAACCCCATTTTTAAGAAATTAAAATAAAGTTTTAATACCCCTATTAAATTAACAGAGCCAAAATTTTAATCGCTTCTTGTAAGGATAGGAGGGTCAAACTTTTTCCATGGATTTAAAGGGGGTTAAAACCCCTTTTTATTCAAGCGGCTTTGATATAGGGCGTTTCAGCCAGCGGTGGGTAAATTTGATTTTTAAAATAAGCGTTTGAGCAAATCCTAACGCTCACGATTAAAACCAGTAGCGCTACAAGCATGAAAAACACGCACAAAATCGCATCAATAGCATGGTTAAAAAAGGATTTTTGGAGCGTTTTTAGCGCTTTTTCATCGGTAGTGGTAGCCATTTTTTCTTTGATGATTTGCATTTGCGCCACATGCGAAACATTATTCAGCACGCTATCATTACTTTTTGGCATCACTTTTAAAATACCGCTATAAAAAGTGATGGATAAAATCAAAACTGCCGGCAAGGCGCTTATCATCGCCCCCTTAAAACGCCCCATTTTAAACAACACCACCGTAACCAGCAACAACGCCATGCCCGCTAACATCTGATTGCTCACCCCAAATAAAGGCCATAGCGTATAAATCCCCCCTTTAGGATCAATCGTGCCTTGATACAAGAAATACCCCCACCCCGCCACGCACAAAAGAGTGGCAAAAATCCCAGCCTTATAAGAGCTAAGATTGCCCAAAGGCTTATAAACATTGCCGAGCAAATCTTGAATCATGAAACGAGCGGTTCGTGTGCCAGCATCCACAGCGGTTAAAATGAACAAAGCTTCAAACAAGATCGCAAAATGATACCAAAACGCCATCACGCTTGGATCCCCTAAAATGTGATACACAATCATCGCTAAACCGATCGCAAAAGTGGGCGCCCCACCGGTGCGGCTCAAAATGGAGCTTTCACCGATGTTTTTGGTCATCTCACTGATTTCTTCAGCGCTGATACTAAACCCCCATGAGCTAATCACCGAAGCCGCATCAGCTATATCTTTACCGATGCTCACTTCTGGGGAATTGATAGCGAAATAAAGCCCTGGGTGCAAGATCCCTGCGCACACCAACGCCATAAGGGCCACGACGCTCTCCATCACCATAGATCCATAGCCCACTAGCCTGGCGTCGCTTTCTTTAGCGAGCATTTTAGGGGTCGTGCCTGAAGAAATTAAAGCATGAAAGCCGCTAATCGTCCCACAAGCCACCGTGATGAACAAGAAAGGGAACACGCTTCCTGCAAACACAGGCCCGCTGCCATCTACAAAGGGCGTGATTTTAGGGATTTGTAAGGGCGGAGCGACAAAAACAATGGCCACAACCAACACCCCTATAACGCCAATTTTTAAAAAAGTGCTTAAATAATCTCGTGGAGCGAGTAAAAACCATACCGGCAAAATAGAAGCCACAAAACCATAACCCATGATCATCCACGCTAAAGAACTGGCCTCAAAAGTAAAAATTGACGCTAGTTTGGGATCTAAAGAAACGTATTTACCCGCATAAATCGCTATAATCAACAAAATAAAGCCGATAACAGAAACTTCTAAAATCTTATGCGGTCTGAAAAACCGCATGTAAAGCCCCATAAGAATCGCAATGGGAATGGTCATAGCGATCGTAAAAAAGCCCCAAGGCGAATGCGCCAAAGCCTTCACCACCACCATCGCTAAAATCGCAATGATAATGAGCATGATCCCTAAAATCCCTAAACTTGCGATCATGCCTACAAATTGACCCATTTCAAGCTTGATCATTTCGCCTAAAGACTTGCCATCGCGCCTAATGGAAGCAAAAAGCACCACAAAATCATGCACGCAACCCCCTAAAACCGAGCCTATCAAAATCCATAAGATAGAGGGCAAGTAACCCATTTGAGCGGCCAATATCGGGCCTACTAAAGGGCCAGCCCCAGCAATAGCGGCGAAATGATGCCCAAAAGTGATCGCTTTATCGGTTGGCACAAAATCCTTGCCGTCATTCCTTACGCATGCGGGCGTGGCTCTGTTATCGTCTAGCTTTAACACCCGATAAGCGATAAAATGGCTATAAAAACGATAGCCTATGCTATAAATGCAAGCGCTCGCTACTACAAGCCATAGCGTGTTAATGCTCTCGCCCTTGTGTAAGGCTAACACCCCTAAACAGATCGCTCCTAAAATAGCTACAAAAACCCAAGCCAAAGAAACTAAACTTTTTTGCATGTCCTCTCCATTTAATGATTATTTAATCATTGTTGTTAATTTCAGCCAGTTTTTTTATTATAATCCAAATTTTCTTTGAATAGTGGCAAAACGGCTCATAAACTTCCCGCTTAAAGGCTTGGGTTTCCAAACTTCTAACAATTGGGGTAAATAAGAGCTGTTTTTAAACATGATGCTTTAAAGCGTCATTAATTTTAAGGTTTAGCGTTATGGCATTAGATTGGGATTTTATGTTGCACTCCATCCCTGCGTTTTTTAAGGGGTTAGAACTCACGCTTTATATTTCTTTCTTTGGGATTTTGCTCTCTCTTTTGGTGGGGTTTTTGTGCGCGATCATTTTGTATTTTAAAACGCGCTTTATCTCTCCTATCGTCTATATCTATGGCGAAATCGCTAGGAACACGCCCCTACTCATCCAGCTTTTCTTTTTGTATTACGGGTTGAATGAAATCGGTTTGAGCACTTTAGAGTGCGCGATTTTAGCGTTAGGGTTTTTGGGTGGGGGGTATATGAGTCAAAGTTTTTTGCTTGGGTTTAAGAGCTTAGCTTCCATTCAAAGAGAAAGCGCTTTGAGTTTAGGGTTTGACCCTTTGAAGATGATGTATTATATTATTCTGCCTCAAAGTTTAAGCGTTTCTATGCCTTCCATAGGGGCGAATGTGATTTTTTTACTCAAAGAAACTTCCGTGGTGGGCGCGATAGCCCTAACCGATATCATGTTTGTGGCGAAAGATTTGATTGGCATTTATTACAAAACGACTGAAAGCCTGTTGATGTTGAGCCTCACTTATTTGATCGCTTTGCTCCCTTTGAGCGCTTTGTTTGTGATCTTAGAGCGTTCTTTTAAAAAGAAAGCGGCTTAAAATGGGAGTTTTATTGGAGTTAGACAATCTCAAGCGTTTGTTAGAGGGGTTTGAGATCACCCTTTTAATCGCTCTTAGCTCTGCGATTGTTTCAATCGTTGTTGGAATACTTTTGGGGAGTTTGATGGCGTTTGGCTCTAAAATAATGGTTTTGGCGTGTCGTGTGTATTTAGAAAGCGTTCGCATTATCCCGCTTTTAGCATGGCTGTTTATCGTGTATTTCGGGTTAGCGAGCTGGTTTGATTTGCATATCAGCACTGTTTTGGCGAGCGTGATTGTTTTTAGCTTGTGGGGTGGTGCTGAAATGATGGATTTGACTAGAGGGGTTTTAACTTCCGTGAGCAAACACCAAGTAGAAAGCGCTCTAGCCTTAGGCATGGATTCAAAAAGGGTGATTTTTAATATTATTTTCCCTCAAAGCTTTTTGTCTTTATTGCCCTCAAGCCTTAATTTATTCACGCGCATGATCAAAACCACGGCTTTAGTTTCTCTCATTGGAGCGATTGATTTGTTAAAAGTGGGCCAGCAAATCATAGAGCTTAACCTCTTACGCATGCCTAATGCGAGCTTTGTGGTTTATGGCGTTATCTTAATGTTTTATTTTAGTTTATGCTATAGTTTGAGCCTGTATAGTTCCTATTTAGAAAAAAAATTCCAATACATTAGAGGGTAAAATGAGCGTGATTTTAGAAACCAAAGGGTTAAAAAAAACCTATCAAAACCATTTGGTTTTAGACGGCATCAATTTCACTTTAAATAAGGGTGAAGTGGCAGTGATTTTAGGGCCTAGCGGGTGCGGGAAAAGCACTTTTTTAAAGTGTTTGAACGGGCTTGAAAAGATTGATGAAGGTGAAATCCTTTTTGAAAACACTAACCTTAATACGCCAACCACCAACTGGAATCAAATGCGCCAAAAAATAGGCATGGTGTTTCAAAATTATGAATTGTTCCCGCATTTAAATGTGTTAGATAATATCTTACTCGCCCCCTTAAAAGTGCAAAAACGATCCAAAGATGAGGTCATTTCTCAAGCCGTAGAGCTTTTAAAACGAGTGGGTTTGGAGCATAAACAACAAGCTTACCCTAAAGAATTGAGCGGCGGGCAAAAACAGCGAGTAGCGATCGTGCGCTCTTTGTGCATGCGGCCCAAAATCATGCTTTTTGATGAAGTAACCGCCTCATTAGACCCTGAAATGGTTAAAGAAGTTTTAGAAGTGATTTTAGAATTAGCCACAACGGGCATGAGCATGGTGATTGTAACGCATGAAATGAAATTCGCGCAAAAAATCGCTAGCAAAATCGTGTTTTTTGATAGCAGTAAGATCGCTGAAGAAAATAGCGCCAAAGAGTTTTTTAACCACCCGAAATCTCAAAGAGCGCAAAAATTTTTAGAAACTTTCCATTTTTTAGGGAGCTGTTAAATAAAGTTTGCTAAAAAGATAGTTTTAATTTTAAAAAAAGGTGGTTTTATGAAAACAAACGGGCTTTTTAAAATGTGGGGGCTGTTTTTAGTTTTAATCGCTCTAGTCTTTAGTGCATGTTCTGATAGCCATAAAGAAAAAAAAGACGCTTTAGAAGTCATTAAACAAAGAGGGGTTTTAAAAGTGGGGGTTTTTAGCGATAAGCCTCCTTTTGGATCTGTGGATTCTAAGGGACAATATCAAGGCTATGATGTAGTCATCGCTAAACGCATGGCCCTTGATTTATTGGGCGATGAAAATAAGATTGAGTTTATTCCTGTAGAAGCCTCAGCTAGGGTGGAATTTTTAAAAGCCAATAAAGTGGATATTATCATGGCTAATTTCACGCGCACTAAAGAAAGAGAAAAAGTCGTGGATTTCGCTAAGCCGTATATGAAAGTCGCTTTGGGGGTGATTTCTAAAGATGGGGTCATTAAAAATATAGAAGAGTTGAAAGATAAAGAGCTGATTGTGAATAAAGGCACGACAGCGGATTTTTATTTCACTAAAAATTACCCCAATATCAAACTTTTGAAATTTGAGCAAAACACAGAGACTTTTTTAGCCCTTTTAAACAATAAGGCTACCGCTCTAGCCCATGACAACACTTTATTGCTCGCTTGGGCGAAACAGCACCCTGAGTTTAAATTAGGCATTACAAGCCTTGGCGATAAGGATGTGATCGCTCCAGCGATTAAAAAGGGCAACCCTAAGCTTTTAGAATGGTTGAACAACGAAATTGATTCTCTCATTTCTAGCGACTTTTTAAAAGAAGCTTACAAGGAAACTTTAGAGCCTGTTTATGGCGATGGAATCAAACCGGAAGAAATTATTTTTGAATGATTTCTTTAGGATTTGCTTGACAGAAGCGCGTTTTTATTGCTAAATTAGCAATTTTGTGATCTTTTTGTTTTTCATTTTGGGATATATTTGTTTGATTTTACATTGAAAGGATTGTTTGATGAATCATTTTTATAAGCGTTGTTTGAGATTTTCGTTAGTGGGGTTACTGGGTGTGGGGTTTTTGAGCGTTCAGCTTAACGCTAGGAGTTTTGTTGATGGGGATTTAGACATTCAAAAATTCAGCTATGAAGATTCTTTGCTTAAAAAGGGAGATCCTAATGGCGTGCATAAGGTGCAAGTGCGAGATTATAAGGGCAAAATGCAAGAGGCTGAGATCCACTCAGAAATACGCATTGCGGTTAAACCGGGGGTTAAAAAAGAAGTTAAAAAAGGCAAAATTTATAGCGCTCAAATCAATGATGGCATGTGCTATGCTTTTAGAATGCTCCAAACCGGCGATAATACCACAGGCCTTGATTCTAAAGAGTTCCCCAAGCAAAGTCGTGAGAAAAAGGGCCGAGTGATCACTTTAATCGGTAAAGATGAAGTGCCTTATCTTATTTTAGAAACCGATTGCCAAGTGGGTGATATTGCAAAGATCTCTTTGGTGGGTAATTTTGATGGCACTGGGTTTCTTACGGAATATAAATTCAAAGGCGCTAAACCCATTTACTAGTCTTTATTCTTCGCTTCATTCTTAAAATCTCTTAATCTTTTGTGGTTAGGGGATTTTTTTATTCATTAGCAGTGTTTTTGATCGCATCTTAAAAATTTTAAAAACCCTGTTTGTGTTTTTGCCTCAAGTTGTTAAAAAAGCTCTGTCCTCATCAAATACTGACAAATAAAACCTTATTTAATTTGGAATTTTTTGGATTTTTAAAACAAGCTAAAAGAAAGGAAAGAAGAAAGAAACCCCCCCCTTTTTTTAGGAGTTTTCTTATTGCTTATACCCTTTAAGCGCAAAGAAGAGGATATAAAAATAGCACAATAACGGCACACCATAAGCGTAGAGCAAATTTGATTCGGTCGCTGTGAGCATGTCTGTAACCGCACCTTGAATGGGGGGGATTAACGCCCCTCCCACAATCGCCATGCTAATCACTCCAGAAGCCTTAGAAGTGAGATGCCCTAAATTGAGCGTAGCCAAAGAGAAGATGGTAGGGAACATGATAGAGTTGAAAAAGCCCACAAAAGTCAGAGCGAATAAAGCGATCTTGCCTCCAACGAGAATGACTAAAGCAATGAGGACAATAGAGCTTAAGGCGTTGAAAGCCAAGTATTTATTAGGGGCAATTTTATTCATCAACACACTGCCTAAGAAACGGCCCACCATTGCGCCTCCCCAATAATACACCAAGTAATGCGCGCTTGATTGAGGGTCTAAATTCAAAAGCTTTTCAAAGCTTAGCACCAAGAATGAGCCAATCGCCACTTCTCCCCCCACATAAAAAAAGATCCCCAAAGCCCCAAAAACAAAGTGTTTGTGCGAAAACAGGCTTTTTTGCGTCGTTTCTTTGGGCATTTCTTTTTCCACATCAGGCAATTTCAAAAGATACATGATGAGCGCTAAAAGAAGCGAAAACACCGCCAAGCCCAAATAAGGCATTTGAACGCTTTTAGCGTCCGCTAATTTATCTATCAAACTTGCATTATCGCCCATTTTAGTCGTGCTAAAAATCAACAAGCTCCCAAAAATAGGCCCTAAAGTCGTGCCAAGCGAATTGAACGCCTGGACTAAAACCAGGTTTCTGGCTTCTTTACCTTTAGAAAGCAAGGTTACAAAGGGATTACCGGCAGTCTGTAAGCACACGATCCCGCTCGCTAAAATAAACAACGCTCCTAAAAAAAACCCATAGGAGCCAAAATGCGCCGCCGGATAAAACAACGCGCACCCCGTCGCTGTGATCACAAAACCAAGCACCACGCCAAAAGGATAGCCGATTTTACTGATCACATTCCCAAAAACTCCTCCCATGATGAAATACGCCCCAAAAAAGCAAAATTGAATGAGCGAAGCTTCAAAATAGGTCAAGTCAAAAATGGGCTTTAAGTGTGGGATTAAAATGTCGTTTAAAACCGTGATAAAACCCATTAGAAAGAATAGCGCTGTCAAACTGTTCCTTAAAACATA
>NZ_MTWR01000116.1:0-1522 GCF_001998165.1 Helicobacter pylori
CACCTTAAAACTAAGCCCGTAGAATACCAAATGTATCTGGTGTTTGCGAATAAAAATGATGCCACCAACGACACGACCGCACTTTGGAAAGGCAAGCATAATATCTTACTTGGCAAAGACCGCTTGACTAAAGTGTGGGTTTTAAGGAATGTGATGCAACAAATGGATGATATAGAAGCCTTAAGCTTTGTGTATTCTAAAATGCAACAAACTAAGGATAATGAAGAATTTTTAAATTTAATGAATGAAAAATAAAATCTCTCATTAAAATCCCATTAAATTAAAAAAAGTGTCATGAAAATAGGCGTTTTTGATAGCGGTGTGGGAGGGTTTAGCGTTTTAAAAAGCCTTTTAAAAGCGCAACTATTTGATGAAATCATCTATTATGGCGATAGTGCTAGAGTGCCTTATGGCACTAAAGACCCCACCACGATCAAGCAATTTGGCTTAGAGGCTTTGGATTTTTTCAAACCGCACCAGATTGAATTATTGATTGTGGCATGCAACACGGCGAGCGCTCTGGCTTTAGAAGAGATGCAAAAGCATTCCAAAATCCCTATTGTGGGCGTGATTGAGCCAAGCATTTTAGCGATCAAGCGGCAAGTGGAGAATAAAAACGCCCCTATTTTGGTGCTAGGGACAAAAGCGACGATTCAATCCAACGCCTATGATAACGCCCTGAAACAACAAGGCTATTTGAACGTTTCGCATTTAGCCACTTCTCTTTTTGTGCCTTTGATTGAAGAAAGTATTTTAGAGGGCGAATTGTTAGAAACTTGCATGCGTTACTATTTCACTCCCTTAAAGATTTTACCTGAAGTGATCATTTTAGGTTGCACGCATTTTCCCTTAATCGCTCGCCAAATTGAGGGCTATTTCATGGAGCATTTTGCCCTTCCAACGCCCCCCCTACTCATCCATTCGGGCGATGCTATTGTTGAATATTTGCAGCAAAAATACGCCCTTAAGAAAAATGCACACGCATTCCCTAAAGTGGAATTTCATGCGAGCGGCGATGTGATCTGGCTAGAAAAACAGGCTAAAGAATGGCTCAAATTGTAACGCTAATAAAAATTTAGGGTTAAATAACTCAATTCCCAAAAAGGGTTATCTCTCACACTATAAGGGTATTGTGTTGATTATAAAGCGCTTTAGAGAGATCAAAATAGCGCTAAAGATATTCTTCTCATCGCTTAGCAAATTCTCAAAGAAAGACTTTTTACCCACAAAAATGAGATTTTCTTTTGCCCTAGAAATAGCTACATTCAAGCGTTTAGAATCTAGCAAGAAAGAAAGATTACCATAAGTTTTCACGGTGGAATAAATGATAATATCTGCCTCCTCGCCTTGAAAGGCATCCACAGTGTCTATCTTGAGTTCATCAAAATTCTTGAAGTCGCATTTTTCCACTTCTGATCGCAAGCATCTTTTTTGGGCATTATAAGGTGTGATAATTCCTATGGTTTTTCTGATTTTTCTTTGGTTAAGAGCGCGATTGATTTGCTCTAAAAGCTCTATGATT
>NZ_MTWR01000117.1:0-730 GCF_001998165.1 Helicobacter pylori
ACCGGGACTTCTAACAACAATATTGACGCTTGGTTCATTGGCTTTACCCCCACCTTACAAAGCGTGATCTGGTTTGGGAGAGACGATAACACGCCTATTGACAAAGGAGCGACAGGAGGCGTTGTGAGCGCGCCTGTGTATTCGTATTTCATGCACAATATCTTAGCGATTGAACCTTCTTTAAAAAGGAAGTTTGATGTCCCCAAAGGCTTGCGTAAAGAAATCGTGGATAAAATCCCCTACTACTCAAGCCCCAATTCCATCACCCCCACCCCCAAAAAAACAGACGATAGCGAAGAACGCTTGTTGTTCTAAGCCTACATGGCTATAGGGACTTTAACATCTCCGTAATTGATAGAATCTTTAAAGATTTCTTCCACTTTAGAAACAAGGATACTCACCGTTTGATCGTCTAAAGACATTTTATGCAACCCTTCGCTCAAAGCGTCCTTATCAAAACCACGCGCGCGCACCAACGCAAACACTTCCTCATTGTTAGGATTGATATAAATCCCTAAACGATCCACATTCATCAAGCTATCAAAAATGGGCTTTGTCATTTGGATAAACATTTCATTAGTGATCTTTTGCTTGATGCGGTTGGATTTAGAAAGATAAGCTTCTTTAAGTTTATGCACGATATTTTGCGCCACTCTTATTGTCGCTCTTTTGGTAGCGATTTTCTCTATCTCTTCAGTTGCCTTACCATCTACAATGTGCGAGCTATCCA
>NZ_MTWR01000118.1:0-2400 GCF_001998165.1 Helicobacter pylori
TATTTTGTAGTATATAATAAAAAAGGATAAATAATTCAAGATTTTCATAACATTACCCTTATTTTTGTGCATGATATTGACTCTAAACCCCCTATTCTATATGGCATTTAACGCCTAAAGGCGTTTCGCCTTGTATCCCCACTTGCTTCATTTTGTTATCCTTTAAGTCTAGTATGTTTAATTTGGAATTGTCAATTGATTTGCTAGTTTCTTTATCCCTAAAGAGCGTTTCATAATCCCCTTTAAAAAGCCTTTTCTATATGCTTTTAAAGTTAGTTATAGCTTCCATTAACATAGGTTCTACAATATCATAAATATAATAGTAAGTCAACATAAAAAATATTTTTATGTTTATTGTTTAAATTATTTTAATAGCAGAAAAAAAGTATAAATATAATAATTAAGTAAAACCCACATCAAGTTCTACTTAAACCAAATTAAAAAATCCATTTAAGTTATCTTAACCCTTTAGTTTAGTCCTATCCCACAATATCCAACAAATGCTCTTCATGCCACAATTCAATTTCTTCTTCTTCCAAGCCAAACACCTTAGCCTTTCGGCTGTTTTGATGGCGGTTTTTGGAGCCTTCTTTAGGGTCTTTATCGCTAATAGCTTGCATGTTTTCTAACGCTCTTGTCTCTTGGGCTAATTCAAGTTTGCTTTGAAAGCTTTGTGCTAAATCCAGCATATCACTTCTTGCACCCTGTTGGATAGCAGAATTTAAAGGAGCGTTTTGGTTGATATAAGTTACATTGCCTAAAGCTGAAACACCCATGCTAACCTCCTTAAGTGTTTAAGTGTCCTTTAGACTAATAGTTCGGTATTTTGAGTAAATGACATTAGCTCCTTTGATGATTTTGACAAATTTTCGTTGCGTGTAGTCAATTTCGTAACTATTAAACACATCTTTTTGCATTTTAATCAACATTTTGGCTAATTCCATAATGACCTCATCTTTGGGCGTATTCTTTTGGCAAAAAACGATCAAATGCGATCCAGGAATGTCTCTTACATGCATCCATAAATCATTCGCTCTTGCGTCTTGTAAGAGTTTGATATTCTCTTTTTGGTTTTTCCCTAAACCGATTTTAAAATCCTTATAATACAGCACTTCATACCCGCTCATCGGGCGTTTGGTTTTAGAATTTTTTACCGGCATAAACATTTCTAAAACGCTTTCTTCTTGCGCTCCTTTAACATAATTAATTTGATTTTCTTTAAAAGCGATTTTTTCTTTTAGATTCTCTTCTTCTAAATACAAGAATTGCGATTTTTGTTTCTTTTTTTTGCTGAGAGTGAATTTTTTATTGATAAAAGCGTTTAAGGGCATGCTCTTATCAATTTCAATCGCGCATTCTTTATCTTCAAAATCCTTTAAAACCACGCGACTTTCATGCTTATTGATTAAATGCTGGTAAGTGAGCAATAGCGAAGCTTGAGTTTGCAATTCTTTCGCTTCCAATTGTAAATTTTTAGGATCTTCTAGTTTTTCTAATTTTTCTTTCAAGCGTTCTTTTTGCATATTCAATCGCTTGATGATGTGATTTTTTTTGTGTTCTAATTCTTTATGCTGATAGGATAAAAAATCTTTTTCTAAAATGTCTAACAATCCCTTAAAATCTAAATCCCTTTCTTGATGCTCGTATGTATTAGGAGGCAATGCCCCTAAAATATCGTTTTTAGCGACCCTGTCATTAAAACGAAAGGCCTCTATCACGCATTTTTCTTTATCTAAAATCATGAGGTTAGCTTTTTTAGGGATCATTTCTAAACGCAAAATAAAATTTTCACTCTTATAAGCCAAATCTTTAGCGCCTGTGATTTCTAAAATCCGATCGTTATCAATGATGTTTGCTTGTAAGATTTTGGCGTTTTTAGTGAATTTATTCAAACAAAAATCTAACGCTAGGGTGTTTTTTAAAACGCTCTCTGGGGGTTTTTTTGACAAACCGATATAAGGCGCGTTCAAATCTACAACAAAGGCGTGTTTTTCTTTAGAAAAAGTTTCCAATAAAAAACCAGATGCGCTCAAGCGTTTGAGGTTAAAATGCGTTTGAGCGTTTAAAAATTCGCTGAATTTCTTTAAAAGAAAAAATTTCATTCTTGCGCCTTTAATTTTTCCTTAGCGAAAGAAATCGCGCTCTCTATATTCTCGCTCCCCCCTATCATGCGCGCGATTTCTAAAACCCTTTCTTCGTTATTAAGGGTTTTGGCGAGGCTTTTGTGGTTTTCTTTGAAGACTAAAATATGGTTTTTAGCGAGCGCTGGGATATGGACTTGGTGCGAAATGGCAAAGATTTGGGAATGGCTGCTTAAGGTTTCAAGGGCTTTAGAAACCGCTAAACTCTCTTCACCGCTCAAATTGGAATCCATTTCATCTAACACCAACACGCCTTTAA
>NZ_MTWR01000119.1:0-201 GCF_001998165.1 Helicobacter pylori
TGAAAGGGTTGATTAAAATCTTTTTGGGGTTTTTTAAATTCATGGGATATAAAGGGTTATCAAAAACATGCCCATAAATTTGAGAAAACAACTCCTGGCGGTTTTGATAAACATTTTTAATTTCTTTAATGGTGCTAATATTAGTGTTTAATGAATACGTGGTTAAGATCCCTATTGTGGCGGGTGTGGGGGGGGTGGGTG
>NZ_MTWR01000120.1:0-398 GCF_001998165.1 Helicobacter pylori
TTTTTTCTTAGCTGTAGCGAGATTGGTTCTCAAACCCAAATTGAACAAGAATTGGAAATTGGAGGTATTGACTTTCGCGCTATAAGGGTTATTGAACGCTGTCAAATTCACGTATTGAGAATTAAGCCATGTAGTCCCTGCTAGTTGGATACCTCCAAAAAGACCCACAGAAAGCTTGTTGTTCTTTCTTGTGTTGCTATCGTTGATAATATCCACTAACAAATCGCTCCCACCGCCATAAGTCCAAATATCAGAAGACGAATTGAAAAAGCTGGATTTGATAAAGCCGTGGTTGTAATCAAAAAAGCCATAAAACCTTACCCCCCATCTTTTGATTTCGCCAAAGAATTGCTTATAGCCCGTTTGCCCGCCAAAGCCATTCAAGGCGCCGTTATTGG
>NZ_MTWR01000121.1:0-391 GCF_001998165.1 Helicobacter pylori
ATAATCGTCTCTAAAATCGGCGGTTTTTTAAAGCGAAAGCCCCTGATCCCTATCTATCGCTTCAAGGCGCAAGCTGGCTATGCAAATCAGCCCTTTAGCGCTGCTGGCTTGCATTTTGGCTAAAACCATTTTAGGGTATAAGCCATTAGAATAAAGCGGTTCAGAAGAAACCATAAAATACTTATCCCAGATCACCGCCTTTGAATTTACCCCCAAAGAAGAAATCCAAGCCTTTGATTGCTTGTATTTCGCATCGCTCAAAGAAAAAGCGCAAATCATTGCCCTAAACGCTTTAAAAACAGCTAAAACCCCTAGCGAAAAATTGGTATGGCTTTATCGTTTGGGGCGCAATTATTCCCGCTTAGGGGTTTTTAAAAATTCCACTCTGCCT
>NZ_MTWR01000122.1:0-318 GCF_001998165.1 Helicobacter pylori
CGCTAAAAAGGGGGATTTTTGTAATCTTATCGTTTTTTTTTTTTTTTTCAAAACCAAAATGGCGAGTTTGTTTTATGGCATAATATTAAACTTCAATAAAAAGGCCGTGGCTATGTTCTAAGGCGCATTTTAAGGCGGGCCTTAAGGCATGGGTATTTAATGGGCTTGAAAGAAGCGTTTTTATACAAAGTCGTGGGTGTGGTGTGCGAGCAATTTGGGCATGGATTTGATTAAAGATTTAGGCATTCTCATTGTTTTTTTAATTTTAATTATCGTGGCGTTTCAAATCTTTAAGACTTTGTTTTGGTGGTTTCCGCA
>NZ_MTWR01000123.1:0-286 GCF_001998165.1 Helicobacter pylori
CTTTTTGATCATGGACAGATGGGCTCATTATTTCCCACAGACCATGAAAACCAAAGAAAAAAGAACGATAATGAGCTTGATAAAAGCAGTAATAGAACAAACGAAAATGGAGACAAAAGCCCTAGACAGAATGGACGCCCACAAGTTTAGAAAAAAAAAAAGAAGAGTTGATCCAAAAAATTGAGAGCGTTCTAACGCTCTAGGGACGCGCCCCTAGAAAGTGAACACGTAATTCACATACCACGAATACACGCGCCTAAACCCTATATCCAAATTTTTTGCAGTG
>NZ_MTWR01000124.1:0-202 GCF_001998165.1 Helicobacter pylori
GGGCTTTATTGTAGCGAGCGCAGCTATTGTGGTGTTTAGTTTGTTTTCTAGCGTGCGAGCAGGCACTAAAGAGGCTTTTGAAACCATGCTTAAAGAAATTGAGAGCTTGAGACATTAACGCTTCAAATGAGTTTAATTTAATCCCTAAAACCCCTATGCTCTTTAATCAAACCTTAACCTATATTTCTTTATTTTCTGGGGC
>NZ_MTWR01000013.1:0-32281 GCF_001998165.1 Helicobacter pylori
TTTGTATGGTATAAATATTTCTATTGCCAGTTTTTGTTTCAAATAAAATACCGCTATAGGCTAGAAATAGTAAAGAGCTTATCTTTAATCAAGTAGTAATTTTTTAAGCGTTTTTTTTTGGGTTTAGGAGGTTTTTAGTTGGGGTTGTAGGGGTAAGGTTATTTCAAAATCCCCCCTATCCCCTTAAGAAATGCGTTTTACTTAAGAAATGAGTTTGACCATAAAATCAAAAGCAATCAAACAAATTTTTTAAAAAACCTTATTTTTAAACTTTAAACTTTCCTTAAATTCAGTAATATTTAAGCTTATTTCCTTATAATGGGTGCTTTAATTTTATCAAAGGATTCTTATGACAAAGACCGCTAAAGTCAATGACATCGTTCGTGATTGGGTCGTTTTGGACGCTAAAGACAAAGTTTTTGGCCGCTTGATCACTGAAATCGCTGTGCTTTTAAGAGGCAAACACCGCCCTTTTTACACCCCTAATGTGGATTGTGGGGATTTTGTGGTGGTTATCAACGCCAATAAGGTTAAATTTTCAGGCATGAAATTAGAAGATAAAGAGTATTTTACTCATTCAGGCTATTTTGGCAGCACCAAGAGCAAGACTCTCCAAGAAATGCTAGAAAAAACCCCTGAAAAGCTCTACCACTTAGCCGTTAGGGGCATGCTCCCTAAAACGAAATTAGGGAAAGCGATGATTAAAAAGCTCAAAGTTTATCGTGATGATAAGCACCCTCACACCGCACAAACTAGCAAAAAGGACGCTAAATGAGAAAAATCTATGCTACCGGTAAAAGAAAAACCGCTATCGCTAAAGTGTGGCTCACTTCGGGTAAAGGCGAATTGAGTATCAATGAGCAAAGCCTGAATCAATGGTTAGGCGGGCATGAAGCCATTAAAATGAAAGTCATGCAACCTTTACTTTTAACCAAACAAGAACAATCTGTGGATATTAAAGCGGTGGTTTTTGGTGGGGGCTATTCGGCGCAAGCGGAAGCCTTAAGGCATGGCATTTCTAAAGCCTTGAACGCTTATGATATTGCTTTTAGAGCCATTTTAAAACCTAAGGGCTTGCTCACTAGGGATTCAAGGGTGGTTGAACGCAAAAAATATGGTAAAAGAAAGGCCAGAAGAAGCCCGCAATTCTCCAAAAGGTAATTTTTATTTCTTTTTGCCTCTCCTTTGGGGGGGCTTTGGCTCTCTTTTATTTTCTGCTTTTTTGTTCTCTTTTTTTTATTAAAATTTCAAAATAATAATGTATAATGATCGTTCTCTATCAATTCGTTTTAAAAGGGCAAAGGGAATGAAATCTACAAAAATTGGTTTTAAGATTGTGGTGATGGTGTGCGCGGTCGTTATAGCGATTAGCGCTATTATGGGCTTTATTATCAACCACAAGGTTGAAAGCGTGTTGCAACACCAAGCCACAGAATTGTTGCAAAAAAAAGCTCAGTTAGTCAGTTTTAAAATTCAAGGCATTATGAAGCGTATTTTTATGGGCGCTAACACCCTTGAAAGGTTTTTAAGCGATGAAAATGGCTCTATCAACGACACCCTAAAAAAGCGCATGCTCTCTGAGTTTTTGTTGGCAAACCCCCATGTGTTATTGATTAGTGCTCTTTATGCTAACGATGACAAACGAGCGATCACTGCCATGAACATCAATTCAAAAATCGCTTACCCTAGTATCGCGCTCAATGAAAACATGATCAATCAAATCCATTCGCTCAAAAGTATAACCCGTTCAGATCCCTATTATAAAGAGGTTGATGGCAATAAAATCTATGGCATGGATATTACCCTCCCCTTAAAGGATAAAAATCAAAATGTTATAGGCGCTTTAAACCTCTTTTTAAACATTGATGCCTTTTATACAGATGTGGTAGGCAAGAAAAAGAGCAACACCTTTTTAATGGGGAAAGACGGCAGGCTTTTAATCAACCCTAATCGTGGGATTCAAGATAAAATCTTAAGCGCTATCAATCCGGATAGAAGAGTCGCTAAAGCTGTGGAATATTACAACAACAACGAAGCCGGAACTTTGAGCTACCATTCATTGAGCGGGGATACAGAAACCTTTTTAGCCATACAACCCTTTGATTTTTTTGAAGGAAAAGAAAATAACGGCAACCATTGGCGTTGGGCGATTGGGAAATATGTCAATAAATCTTTGGTCTTTCAAGAAGCGACAAATACCAGATACATTATCATCACCACTTTGATTTTAGGCGTGCTGGTGTTAGCCCTTTTAGTCTTTATCATCATTTCTAGTCTCATAACCAAACGCATCAGTAGGGTCAATAACACCCTAAATGATTTTTTCAACCTGCTCAATAACCCCAAAAATAACCATGCCATAAGCCTAACGCCCCCAAGCGCTTATGATGAAATCGGGCAAATGCAAGCTTCTATCAATGAAAACATCCTTAAAACCCAAGAAAACATTCAAGCCGATAACAAAGCCATTCAAAACAGCATTGAAGTAACCAATCATGTGGAAAATGGGGATTTCACGCAAGAAATCGCATGCGTGCCTAAAAACAAAGACTTGCAAGCTTTAAGAAACACCATTAATAGCATTATCCAGTATTTCCGCAACCAAATTGGCGCCAATATTGAAGCCCTAAATAACGCCCTAGAGCATTATAAAAACCTAGATTTCACCCACCACATCCAAAACCCTAAAGCCAACATGGAAAAAGCGCTCAACACTTTAGGGCAAGAAATTTCTAGCATGCTTAAAGCTTCTTTAGGGTTTGCAAACGCGCTCAATCATGAATCCAAAGATTTAAAAACTTGCGTGGATAACTTGACTAAAACCGCTCACAAACAAGAAAGAAGCTTGAAAAACACCACTCAATCCTTAGAAGAAATCACTAATATTATCACAACAATTGATTCTAAAAGCCAAGAGATGATCTCTCAAGGCGAAGACATTAAAAGCGTGGTGGATATGATTAGAGATATTGCCGATCAAACCAATCTTTTAGCCCTAAACGCTGCTATTGAAGCCGCAAGGGCCGGTGAGCATGGCAGAGGCTTTGCGGTGGTGGCTGATGAAGTGAGGAAGCTCGCTGAAAGGACGCAAAAATCCCTCAGCGAAATTGAAGCCAATATTAATATTTTAGTTCAAAGCATCGCCGATAACGCCGAGTCTATCAAAATGCAAAATAAGGGCGTAGAAAACATCCACAACTCCATTAACGCTTTGCAACAAGATGTGCAGGATAATTTGACTATCGCTAACCATTCTTTACAAGTCAGCACCAAAATTGATGGGATCTCCCAAGATATTTTAGAAGATGTGAGCAAGAAGAAATTTTAGTTTCTGCTTTTAATTTTGAGCGTCTGAAAGGTGGAACCGCCCTTTTTTTAAAGCAAGGGGCTTTCTAGCTGTAAAGTGTTCTAACGGACGCTAACATGAAAGGATCTTTAAAGTCTGCATGGGCATTTCTTACCCTAAAAAGATTAGAGGTATTTTGTTAGCTTGAATATAGCCTAAGCGCTTACATCTTGCACCCTAAAGGACGGAGTTTTTGCACTAGTTTGATGATAAAAAGCTTTGGTTGGATTTTTAAAAGCGTTCTTAGGGGGAGTGTTAGTTTTGGGGGTTAAAGGGGTATTCATCGCCAAAATACCCCCCTACCACCCTAAAAGAATTATAAATAAAAATATTAAGTTTTGGCTATCACTCTTTGATGTTGGGGTTTAATCTCAATTCCCCATATCGCCACCCATATCCCCCATGTCTCCCATATCGCCACCCATGTCATCGTTTATATCCCCCATATCGCCCATGTCATCGTTGCTGTTACCCATGTCGTCGTTCATGTCGTTCGCGTTATTCATGTCATCGCCCATGTCGTTGCTATTACCCATGTCGTCGTTAGTGTTACCCGTATCATCGTTGCCGTTGTTCATGTTGCTCATATCATCAGTGTTACCGGTATCCGTATTGCCGGTGTCGGTGTTACCGGTGTCCGTGTTATTCATATCGCCGGTATTGTTGCTGCTAGCATCTTTATCATCAGTGGGGGTGTCGTTTGCGTTGCCGGTGTCAGTGGTGTTAGTATCCATGTGATCATCGTTGTGATCATCGTTGGTGGTGCTGTTAGGGTTTATGAGCGCGTTACCCCCTTGATCTTTGCTGTCATTTACATGGGTGTTGTCCATGTTGTTAATGGGCGTTTGCTGCATAGGTTGTTGCATAGGGTTACTCATCGCATCATTCAAATCGTCTCTATCATCGCCATCAATTTTCAAACTCCCGTCTAAATAATTCCCCACCACACCGCTGCTATGGCTTAATTGTTGCACGCTGTCTAAGGCTTTATCCACTTGGGCTTGCTGCTCGCTTGAAAGCCCTTTTTGATCTTTTAAGTCATTGTCTAGTTGGTTGAGGTTGTTGTCTAATTTGTCCCTAACCTCCATAGCTTTATTGACCACTGAATCAATCTTATTAGGACTCGCCCCATCTTGCTTCATCTCTTTGATTTGCCCCACTAAATGGTTAAGCTCTTTAGCCTGAGAAGTGATCGCATCCACGCTTTTAGTGGGCATGGCTTTGGTGTGGAAAAGCGAATTGTCTTTGAGCATGCGGCTGTTGTCTAAATTGACTAAAGCGCTATTCAAGCGGTTGGTTTGAATATCCTTGCTGAATTTGGGATCACGATAAAAACTCATGAGATTTGCTGGTTGCGAAGATTTATCGTCTTTATCGTCTCTGTCATCATCAGTAGGCGTATCAAGTTGGTTAATGGAGGCGTCATGGTCTAAAATCTCTTCTTGATCGAGCGCATACATGTAATTTTCTAACATCAAGTAGTCTTGAACTTGCATCATGAAAAACATGTTAGGGTAGAACCCATACATGCCATCATAAAAGTCATAAAAATCATACATGCCCATGCCATACATTCCATACATGCCCATTCCATACATGCCATACATGCCATAATAAGGGCTATAGTAGGAGTTGTAATAGTTGTTGCTCCTGTAATAAGGGCTTTGAGCCTTTTCATTCTCTTGCTGCTTTTTAAGATACGCCCCTACCACGCTCAAATCAGCGAGCATTTTTTGAGCCGTTTTTTGATCTTTTAAAGAAATGCCTAAGGGGATATAAATACCGGTGCGGTAACTATAAAAAGAATCCCTAGCGATGATTTTTAGGCAATATTTCAAATTCTTTTGCAATTTTAGGGCTTGCCTCAAACGCACATGCGCTCTAAAATTCCCCAAGATGCCAGAGTTAAAGCGCATTTTTTCCACTAACGCGCTGAATTTTTTCGCATCGCCATTAGCCGCATTGATATAGTTTAAAGCAGTAGCCCCCCACTCTTCAGTACTGCTTTTATAACCCCCAAAATTCACTATTTTTGGCGTTAATTCCCCTTTTAATTGCGAATCTTTTAAATCAAACAACGCCCTATTCACGCTGATAGCGTTTAAACTGAGTGTCATTATAAAAAGTATTTTTATAGCTTTCATTGATAACCTTAAAAAATATCTCTTGCGAGCATTATAGACTATTTTTAGAAATCAAAATGACTTTTGAAAACAAGCCAAAGTAAAAAATCAAATCCCAAAACAAAAGGTTCTGTTTTAAACGCTTCTTTAGTTTTTAAAAAACTTTCTTAAACAAAAACCTAACCCCCAACAAAACAAATATCACAAAAAAAGAAAAAAGAAACCAACAGAGAGAAAACCCTCTATTGGAAAGAAGAGAAAGGCTTAGAAGTTGATCATGTAGTTAAAATAGATAGAGAAGTTCCTTTTATAGAACACATCTACTGATCCATCTACGCCCCTTTCTTTATAGAATTGGTTGGTGAATAAAGGCAATTTAAGGCCCACTTCAATCCCGCTGTGTTTAGAAAAATTGCTCCTAAAACCAAATTCCACAGGCATTTGGAAGTAGCTCGTGTTCATGCTCGCTGAACAGCCGGCGGTGTTGTTGCAAATGTGCATCTGAGATTTCAAGTAGCTCTCTCCTTGAACGATAAACGAATCCCCTCCTAACCCAAAGCCCACGAACAACCCTGCTGTGTTATAGCCCTCTTTACTTTCATAGAAGTTATAGAGCGCATCAAAGCCCACGCCATAAGTGAAGTCATTCACTTGAGACGCGCCCTCCATGATTCCAAGCTGGCTCCCCACAAAGCTTAAATTCGCATGGTTATAGCTGTAGTATCCATAAGATCTAAAGCCAAAGCGTTTGGTTTTGCCAAAGAACCACTTATACCCTGCCATCGCATCTACCCCATACATTTGCCCGTAATTATTGGTGTTGATCACGCTTGGCGTGTAGGTTGCTTGGGCTTGATGGGCTGGAGCTACTTGATTACCGCCAAACATTGAAGTGTTTATCGGGGTGTTATTGTTAGATCCTGGGGTGCGGGTGGTGTTTTGGTTTTCTAAATTAGAATATTGAAACCCCCCTCCTAAAAACGCGCCGCTTTTTTCTGCCATGGACACACTAAAAGCTAATGCCATACCTAAAAAAACCTTTTTCATTTAAAACTCCTTAATGTGAGAAATCCTAAGAATTTCTTTTTTTATTGCATTCATACTATGCTATGACGCAAATATAAAGCTATCAAAATTTGAGAGTTGTCCTCATGCATTCGCTTCTACAGAATACAATTCGCTCTTACAAATATTGAGCTTTGGAGTTATATCACAAAAAAGTGAATTTTTTGTTAAGAATGTGTTAAATAAATCGTTTTATTTTTTAAAAATTTATTTATATATATAAAGAATTTAAAATTATATTTAACTAGATTTTATGGAAGCTCTTACGCTGTTTTTGTGGGGCGAAAATTTAGAGCATGTTAGGGTTTGTGGTAGTCGTGGGTAGCTATCTTAAAAAAGGCTTGGGCGTTTTATCGCTTTTGTCGTATCGTGTAAAAATCTCATTCAAACTGGCTTTGGGCGTGGGCGATTAAAGGGTTGATCACTTCATCTAAATTCCCTGAAAGCATGATTTCTTCTAGACTATACAGAGTTAAATTGATTCTATGTTCGCTCAAGCGGTTTTGCGGGTAATTATAGGTGCGGATCCGTTCGCTCCTATCCCCACTACCCACTTGCTCCTTTCGGTCTTTGGCGTTAGCGAGTTGCTGCTCTTCAATTTGTTTTTCATAAAGGCGTGCTTTTAAGATTTTTAGGGCTTTATCCTTGTTTTTATGTTGGGATTTTTCATCTTGCATGCTCACGCTGATATTGGTGGGAAGGTGCGTGATGCGCACCGCAGAGTCTGTGGTGTTGACGCATTGCCCCCCATGCCCACCAGCGCGAAACACTTCAATCTTTAAATCGCTAGGGTTGATAGAAACTTCCACATCATCTACTTCAGGCATGACCGCTACTGTGATAGCGGAAGTGTGGATGCGCCCTTGAGATTCTGTTTCAGGGACTCTTTGGACTCGATGCGTGCCTGCTTCAAATTTGAGCCTTGAATACACGCCCTTGCCCTTAATCAAAGCGATGATTTCTTTATAGCCCCCTACACTGTTTTCGCTAGAGCTCACTACCTCTACTTTCCATTTTTTCAAATCCGCATAACGGCAATACGCTTTAAACAAATCCCCTACAAAAATGCCCGCTTCATCGCCCCCTGTGCCGGCTCTTAACTCTAAATAGATGTTTTTATCATCGTTAGGGTCTTTGGGGATGAGGAGTTGTTTAATGGCAGTTTCTAGATCGCTTTTTTGGATTTCTAAAATTTTTAACTCTTCTTTAGCCAGTTCGCTCAATTCCTTGTCTTCTAAAAGCTCTTTATTTTCTTTAATGCCCTCTAAAACACTCAAATACTCTTTGCTCGCTATAGAGATTTCTTCAATGGAGCTTTGCTCTTTGCTCAATTCGGTGAGTTTTTTAATGTCGCTAACCACTTCAACGCTGGAAAGCAACGCTGTGAGTTCATCGTATCGTTTGAGAATGGAAGAAAGCTTTTCAGCTAGAATGGACATGCGAGACTACCTATTAAAAAGATGTGAATAAAAGATTCAACAATCTAAAAAACACAGAACTTAAAAAGAAGCCCAATAACAAAAACCCATTACTGAGCTTAAAGAAGTTAAAAACGCCCCAAAACTAAGCGAGAGCGATTTTTTTCACTGAAGCGTTAAGCCTTGAAACTTTCCTAGAAGCGGTGTTTTTCTTTAAAATCCCTTTGCTGACAAATTTATGCAATTCTTTGTTAGCGATTTTCAAACGCTCTTGAGCTTTTGCTACATCATTGACAGCGACCGCTTCACGCACGGCTTTAATGATATTTTTAATTTTAGTTTTATAGAACCTGTTGCGTTCGGTTCTTTTAATGGTCTGTCTGATTCGCTTTTCTGCGGACTTATGATTTGCCATAGCCTTGTTTTAATCCCTTTGTAATGTAAAATTTGGCATAATTCTATCTAAAAATTGATTAAAAATAGTTTAAAAGGTATTTTATAACGATGAAAATTTTTGGGACTGATGGCGTGAGGGGTAAAGCAGGGGTGAAACTCACCCCCATGTTTGTGATGCGTTTAGGCATTGCTGCCGGATTGTATTTTAAAAAACATTCTCAAACGAATAAAATTCTAATCGGTAAAGACACCAGAAAAAGCGGCTATATGGTAGAAAACGCTTTAGTGAGCGCTTTAACTTCCATAGGCTATAACGTGATTCAAATAGGACCTATGCCTACCCCTGCGATTGCGTTTTTAACCGAAGACATGCGCTGTGATGCGGGCATTATGATAAGCGCGAGCCACAACCCTTTTGAAGATAATGGTATCAAGTTTTTCAATTCTTATGGTTATAAGCTTAAAGAAGAAGAAGAAAAAGCAATTGAAGAAATCTTTCATGATGAAGAATTACTGCATTCTAGCTATAAAGTGGGCGAGAGCATCGGCAGCGCTAAAAGGATAGATGATGTCATAGGGCGCTATATCGTGCATTTAAAACACTCTTTCCCCAAACATTTGAATTTACAGAGTTTAAGGATCGTGCTAGATACCGCTAATGGTGCGGCTTATAAGGTGGCTCCGGTCGTTTTTAGCGAGCTTGGGGCTGATGTGTTAGTGATTAATGATGAGCCTAATGGGTGTAACATTAATGAGCAATGCGGGGCTTTACACCCTAACCAACTAAGCCAGGAAGTGAAAAAATACCGCGCGGATCTGGGCTTTGCTTTTGATGGCGATGCCGACAGATTAGTGGTGGTGGATAATTTAGGGAATATCGTGCATGGGGATAAGCTTTTAGGGGTGTTAGGGGTTTATCAAAAATCTAAAAACGCCCTTTCTTCTCAAGCAATTGTCGCTACTAACATGAGCAATTTAGCCCTTAAAGAATACTTAAAATCCCAAGATTTAGAATTGAAGCATTGCGCGATTGGGGATAAGTTTGTGAGCGAATGCATGCAATTGAACAAAGCCAATTTTGGAGGCGAGCAAAGCGGGCATATCATTTTTAGCGATTACGCTAAAACAGGCGATGGTTTGGTGTGTGCGTTGCAAGTGAGCGCATTAGTGTTAGAAAGTAAGCAAGTAAGCTCTGTTGCGTTAAACCCCTTTGAATTATACCCCCAAAGCCTAGTGAATTTGAATGTCCAAAAAAAGCCTCCTTTAGAAAGCCTGAAAGGTTATAGCGCTCTTTTAAAAGAATTAGACCAGCTAGAGATCCGCCATTTGATCCGTTATAGCGGCACTGAAAACAAATTACGAATCCTTTTAGAAGCTAAAGACGAAAAACTTTTAGAATCCAAAATGCAAGAATTGAAAGAATTTTTTGAAGGGCATTTGTGCTAAACGCCACTAAAAAAAGCCTATTGATTTTTATAGGGGTTTTTTTCCTTATTTTTGGCGTGGATCAAGCGATTAAACACGCTATTTTAGAGGGGTTTCGCTATGAAAGTTTGGTTATAGATATTGTTTTAGTGTTCAATAAGGGCGTGGCGTTTTCCTTACTCAGTTTTTTAGATGGGGGTTTGAAATACTTGCAAATCCTTTTGATTTTAGGGCTTTTTATCTTTTTAATGCGCCAAAAGGAGCTTTTTAAAAGCCATGCGATAGAATTTGGCATGGTGTTTGGCGCCGGGGTTTCTAATGTTTTAGACCGGTTTGTGCATGGGGGCGTGGTGGATTATGTGTATTATCATTATGGCTTTGATTTTGCCATTTTTAATTTCGCTGATGTGATGATAGATGTGGGCGTGGGCGTTTTATTGTTAAGACAATTCGTTTTTAAGCAAAAACAAAACAAAATTAAGGCATAATTGCCCTTTTTAAAATAAAAGGTCGCGTAGCTCAGTTGGTAGAGCACTACCTTGACATGGTAGTGGCCGCTGGTTCAAGTCCAGTCGTGGCCACCATTATTACTCAATTACTCATTATAACTCCAATTCTAGTTCTCATTTTTTTGTGGGTTTTTGATTTTATCAAATGATTTTAAAGGGTATTAAACGCGCTCCCAATAACGCCTTGATAGCGCTTCAAAGCTATAACATTAATTTATTTTAAATAATAATTAGTTAATGAACGCTTCTGTTAATCTTAGTAAATCAAAACATTGCTACAATTACTCCAACCTTGATTGCGTTATGTCTTCAAGGAAAAACACTTTAAGAATAGGAGAATGAGATGAAACTCACCCCAAAAGAGTTAGATAAGTTGATGCTCCACTACGCTGGAGAATTAGCTAGGAAACGCAAAGAAAAAGGCATTAAGCTTAACTATGTGGAAGCAGTAGCTTTGATTAGTGCCCATATTATGGAAGAAGCGAGAGCTGGTAAAAAGACTGCGGCTGAATTGATGCAAGAAGGGCGCACTCTTTTAAAACCGGATGATGTGATGGATGGCGTGGCAAGCATGATCCATGAAGTGGGTATTGAAGCGATGTTTCCTGATGGGACCAAACTCGTAACCGTGCATACCCCTATTGAGGCTAATGGTAAATTGGTTCCTGGTGAGTTGTTCTTAAAAAATGAAGACATCACTATCAACGAAGGCAAAAAAGCCGTTAGCGTGAAAGTTAAAAACGTGGGCGACAGACCCGTTCAGATCGGTTCACACTTCCATTTTTTTGAAGTGAATAGATGCCTAGACTTTGACAGAGAAAAAACTTTCGGCAAACGCTTAGACATTGCGAGCGGGACAGCGGTAAGGTTTGAGCCTGGCGAAGAAAAATCCGTAGAATTGATTGACATTGGCGGTAACAGAAGAATCTTTGGATTTAACGCATTGGTTGATAGGCAAGCCGATAACGAAAGCAAAAAAATTGCTTTACACAGAGCTAAAGAGCGTGGTTTTCATGGCGCTAAAAGCGATGACCACTATGTAAAAACAATTAAGGAGTAAGAAATGAAAAAGATTAGCAGAAAAGAATATGTTTCTATGTATGGCCCTACTACAGGCGATAAAGTGAGATTGGGCGATACAGACTTGATCGCTGAAGTAGAACATGACTACACCATTTATGGCGAAGAGCTTAAATTCGGCGGCGGTAAAACCCTAAGAGAAGGCATGAGCCAATCCAACAACCCCAGCAAAGAAGAACTGGATTTAATCATCACTAACGCTTTAATCGTGGATTACACCGGTATTTATAAAGCGGATATTGGTATTAAAGACGGCAAAATCGCTGGCATTGGTAAAGGCGGTAACAAAGACATGCAAGATGGCGTTAAAAACAATCTTAGCGTGGGTCCTGCTACTGAAGCGCTAGCCGGTGAAGGCTTGATCGTAACGGCTGGTGGTATTGACACACACATCCACTTCATTTCACCCCAACAAATCCCTACAGCTTTTGCAAGCGGTGTAACAACCATGATTGGTGGCGGAACCGGTCCTGCTGATGGCACTAATGCGACTACTATCACTCCAGGCAGAAGAAATTTAAAATGGATGCTCAGAGCGGCTGAAGAATATTCTATGAACTTAGGTTTCTTAGCTAAAGGTAACGCTTCTAACGACGCGAGCTTAGCCGATCAAATTGAAGCTGGTGCGATTGGCTTTAAAATCCACGAAGACTGGGGTACCACTCCTTCTGCAATCAATCATGCGTTAGACGTTGCGGACAAATACGATGTGCAAGTCGCTATCCACACAGACACTTTGAATGAAGCCGGTTGCGTGGAAGACACTATGGCTGCTATTGCCGGACGCACTATGCACACTTTCCACACTGAAGGCGCTGGTGGCGGACACGCTCCTGATATTATTAAAGTAGCCGGTGAACACAACATCCTACCCGCTTCCACTAACCCCACTATCCCTTTCACCGTGAATACAGAAGCCGAACACATGGACATGCTTATGGTGTGCCACCACTTGGATAAAAGCATTAAAGAAGATGTCCAGTTCGCTGATTCAAGGATCCGCCCTCAAACCATTGCGGCTGAAGACACTTTGCATGACATGGGGATTTTCTCAATCACCAGTTCTGACTCTCAAGCGATGGGTCGTGTGGGTGAAGTTATCACTAGGACTTGGCAAACAGCTGACAAAAACAAAAAAGAATTTGGCCGCTTGAAAGAAGAAAAAGGCGATAACGACAACTTCAGAATCAAACGCTACTTGTCTAAATACACCATTAACCCAGCGATCGCTCATGGGATTAGCGAGTATGTAGGTTCTGTAGAAGTGGGCAAAGTGGCTGACTTGGTATTGTGGAGTCCAGCATTCTTTGGCGTGAAACCCAACATGATCATTAAAGGCGGATTCATTGCGTTAAGCCAAATGGGCGATGCAAACGCTTCTATCCCTACCCCACAACCAGTTTATTACAGAGAAATGTTCGCTCATCATGGTAAAGCTAAATACGATGCAAACATCACTTTTGTGTCTCAAGCGGCTTATGATAAAGGCATTAAAGAAGAATTAGGACTTGAAAGACAAGTGTTGCCGGTAAAAAATTGCAGAAATATCACTAAAAAAGACATGCAATTCAACGACACTACCGCTCACATTGAAGTCAATCCTGAAACTTACCATGTGTTCGTGGATGGCAAAGAAGTCACTTCTAAACCAGCCAATAAAGTGAGCTTGGCACAACTCTTTAGCATTTTCTAGGATTTTTTCTAGGATTTTTAATTTTCTAGGATTTTTAGGAGCGACACTCCTTAGTCCTTATTTTTTAGCTCTCTGATTTTTTGTTTATCAAAAAATTGGGGGCTTTTTTTTGTTTTTATTTTTTGTCAATTTACTATTTTTCTTTATGATTAGCTCAAGCAACAAAAGTTATTCGTAAGGTGCGTTTGTTGTAAAAATTTTTGTTTGGAAGGAAAAGGCAATGCTAGGACTTGTATTGTTATATGTTGGGATTGTTTTAATCAGCAACGGGATTTGCGGATTAACCAAAGTCGATCCTAAAAGCACTGCGGTGATGAACTTTTTTGTGGGCGGGCTTTCCATTATTTGTAATGTGGTTGTCATCACTTATTCCGCTCTCAACCCTACAGCCCCTGTAGAAGGTGCTGAAGATATTGCTCAAGTATCGCACCATTTAACTAATTTCTATGGGCCAGCGACTGGGTTATTGTTTGGTTTTACCTACTTGTATGCAGCTATCAACCACACTTTTGGTTTGGATTGGAGGCCGTATTCTTGGTATAGCTTATTCGTAGCGATCAACACTGTTCCTGCTGCGATTTTATCCCACTATAGCGATATGCTTGATGACCACAAAGTGTTAGGCATCACTGAAGGCGATTGGTGGGCGATCATTTGGTTGGCTTGGGGTGTTTTGTGGCTTACCGCTTTCATTGAAAACATCTTGAAAATCCCTTTAGGGAAATTCACTCCATGGCTTGCTATCATTGAAGGTATTTTAACCGCTTGGATCCCTGCTTGGTTACTCTTTATCCAACACTGGGTGTGAGATGATCATAGAGCGTTTAATAGGCAATCTAAGGGATTTAAACCCCTTGGATTTCAGCGTGGATTATGTGGATTTGGAATGGTTTGAAACGAGGAAAAAGATCGCTCGTTTTAAAACCAGGCAAGGCAAAGACATAGCCATACGCCTTAAAGACGCTCCCAAGTTGGGTCTCTCTCAAGGGGATATTTTATTTAAAGAAGAGAAGGGAATTATCGCCGTTAATATCTTGGATTCTGAAGTCATTCACATCCAAGCTAAGAGCGTGGCAGAAGTAGCGAAAATATGCTACGAAATAGGAAACCGCCATGCGGCTTTATACTATGGCGAGTCTCAATTTGAATTTAAAACACCATTTGAAAAGCCTACACTAGCGTTACTAGAAAAGCTAGGGGTTCAAAATCGTGTTTTAAGTTCAAAACTGGATTCCAAAGAACGCTTAACCGTGAGCATGCCCCATAGTGAGCCTAATTTTAAGGTCTCGCTAGCGAGCGATTTTAAAGTGGTCATGAAATAGAAAAATAACAAATGGATAAAGGAAAGAGCGTGAAAAGCACTGAAAAAAGCGTGGGTACGCCCCCAAAAACTCCAAAGACAGACAACAATGCTCATGTGGATAATGAATTTCTGATCTTACAAGTCAATGATGCGGTGTTCCCTATTGGCTCTTACACGCATTCTTTTGGGCTAGAAACTTACATCCAGCAAAAAAAGGTTACCAATAAAGAAAGTGCTTTAGAGTATTTAAAGGCTAATCTTTCTAGCCAGTTCCTTTATACGGAAATGCTGAGCTTGAAATTAACCTATGAAAGCGCCCTCCAACAGGATTTAAAAAAAATCTTAGGGATTGAAGAAGTCATTAGGCTATCCACAAGCCCCATGGAATTACGATTAGCCAATCAAAAGCTAGGCAATCGTTTCATTAAAACCTTACAAGCCATGAACGAATTAGACATGGGTGCATTTTTTAACGCTTACGCTCAAACAACCAAAGATCCCACCCATGCCACTAGCTATGGCGTTTTTGCGGCGAGTTTGAATATGGAATTAAAAAAGGCTTTAAGGCATTATCTTTATGCGCAAACTTCTAACATGGTAATCAACTGCGTTAAAAGCGTCCCCTTATCCCAAAACGACGGGCAAAAAATCTTATTGAGCTTGCAAAGCCCTTTTAACCAGCTCATAGAAAAAACCCTAGAGTTAGACGAAAACTACTTGTGTGCGGCAAGCGTTCAAAACGACATTAAGGCGATGCAGCATGAGAGTTTATACTCGCGCCTTTATATGTCTTGAATTTTAATCTCAAATTGAAAGGAATTTTATGGTAAAAATTGGAGTTTGTGGTCCTGTAGGAAGCGGTAAAACCGCCTTGATTGAAGCTTTAACGCGCCACATGTCAAAGGATTATGACATGGCGGTTATCACTAATGATATTTACACTAAAGAAGACGCAGAGTTTATGTGTAAAAATTCGGTGATGCCACGAGAGAGGATTATTGGCGTAGAAACGGGAGGCTGTCCGCACACCGCCATTAGAGAAGACGCTTCTATGAATTTAGAAGCGGTAGAAGAAATGCATGGTCGTTTCCCTAATTTGGAACTGCTTTTGATTGAAAGCGGAGGCGACAACCTTTCAGCGACCTTCAACCCAGAGCTAGCGGACTTTACGATTTTTGTGATTGATGTGGCTGAGGGCGATAAAATCCCCAGGAAAGGCGGCCCAGGAATCACGCGTTCAGACTTGCTTGTCATCAATAAGATTGACTTAGCCCCCTATGTGGGAGCGGACTTGAAAGTCATGGAAAGGGATTCTAAAAAAATGCGCGGCGAAAAGCCCTTTATTTTTACGAATATCCGCGCTAAAGAAGGCTTAGACGATGTGATCGCATGGATCAAGCGCAACGCTTTATTGGAAGATTGATGAACACTTACGCTCAAGAATCCAAGCTCAGGTTAAAAACCAAAATAGGGGCTGACGGGCGGTGCGTGATTGAAGACAATTTCTTCACGCCCCCCTTCAAGCTCATGGTGCCCTTTTACCCTAAAGACGATTTAGCTGAAATCATGCTTTTAGCGGTAAGCCCTGGCTTAATGAAAGGCGATGCACAAGATGTGCAATTAAGCATCGGTCAAAATTGCAAGCTAAGGATCACTTCGCAATCCTTTGAAAAAATCCATAACACTGAAGACGGGTTTGCCAGCAGAGGCATGCATATTGTTGTGGGGGAAAACGCTTTTTTAGACTTCGCGCCTTTCCCATTAATCCCCTTTGAAAACGCGCATTTTAAGGGCAACACCACGATTTCTTTGTGCTCTAGCTCTCAATTGCTTTATAGTGAAATCATTGTCGCCGGGCGAGTGGCACGCAATGAGTTGTTTAAATTCAACCGCTTGCACACCAAAATCTCTATTTTACAAGATGAGAAGCCCATCTATTATGATAATACGATTTTAGATCCCAAAACCACCGACATGATGAATATGTGCATGTTTGATGGCTATACGCATTATTTGAATCTGGTGCTTGTCAATTGCCCCATAGAGCTCTCTGGTGTGCGAGAATACATTGAAGAAAGCGAAGGGGTGGATGGAGCCGTGAGTGAAATCGCTAGTTCTCATTTATGTGTGAAAGCTTTAGCGAAAGGATCAGAACCCTTATTGCATTTAAGGGAAAAAATCGCTCGTTTCACCACGCAAACCATCACGCAAAAGGTTTGAAAACGCTTTAAAAAGATTAAATCCCTTTAGTCTTTTTACTCCCCCCCCACTTTTTTTTAACTCTCTTTTTTTAACTCTCTTTTTTTAACCTTGTAAACTGAAGGACCTAAACTCAGTGTGGCTGTCTTTGGAAAGCTTTACAAATAGCGCGTTGGGTTTGCTTGGTGAAGGCAAATCGCTTTTGATAGCGTTCAAGTTTTCCCCATTGCACCTAAAGGCTAGGCATTGCTTGAAGTGGTGGTTTAACAATTCTTTTAACTTGTCAAAATGGTAATTAGTTTTAATTTGTCTGTAGTCATGCGCAAAGATGACGCAATACTGCTCGTTGTCTATGGCTTTTTCTAAAAACGATTTTAACTTTTCCGCCCCTACTTTGTCGTGCAATTCTTTCGCTTCGTTGAGATTGTCTATCACAAGCGCGCTGTTAGGATTCATAGCGGTGTCTAAAACGCTTAAGATATTTTCTACAGGCGTGATGCCGTATTCTTTTTGTGCATCAAAAGACCTTATCAAGCGTTTTTCTTTATTGCAAAAAACCAATTCTTTGTTCGCACTCTTAATGTTTTGGAATAAAAGCTTCATTAAAGCGATACGATCCTGTAAATTTTGACTCACCACCAACAAATGCGATTCGTTACTTTCAAACTCCACTATCAGATCCTTTTGCTCATAATCCACTGTTTTGCCTAGATGCAAACGCATTTCATTAGCCTTAAGGATATTGGGCATTTTTAAAGGTGTCTCGCCATTATAGATTTTACGATCTATGGGGGTGAGATTTCTTTGGTTAAATTCTTCATGGATTTTTTTGATAAACGCTGTGAAGTCATCAGGGGCTTTAGGGATACTCATCTTGGTGTGGTATTTTTTATGCCCTCCGTTGTTGTTGAAAATGCCTTCTAGTTTTTGAATCTCACAAGCTACATCATCGCCCAAAACACTACTGCTGTCTTCTGCGTCCATGGGCAAAGCGATGCGGTTGGCGATTTGAGCCTTAAAGCTTGGATTAATGTCAGTGCCGCGCATGGTTTGAGTGGCTAAAACTAAATGCACCCCATAGCTGCGGCCCTTTTTAAGCAGGGTGTTTAAATGCCCCTCCACGCTCTCTTTCCCTTTAGTGGAGTTGTCGCTAAAAAGCACCTGAAATTCATCAATCACCACGATCAATCTGGGCATTTTTTCATGCTTGCGGTAATCGCTCAAATCTTTCACATTAAACTGCTTGAACAGCTCGGCTCTTTTTTGCATTTCATCACAAAGCCATTTCAAGAAAGTGATGCCATAAGAGACTGAACTCGCCACGCTCACCAACCTCGCATGCTCTAAAGCGGGATCGGCTACATACGCGTTAAATTCCACCCCCTCTTTATAGTCTAACAAAAAGAGTTGGACTTCATCGGGTGCATAGTAGAAAGCTAGATTTTGAATCAACACATGCAAGAAATTGGATTTCCCGCTCCCGCTGTGGTCGCAAATGAGCGTGTGGTTTTGCGCTTCACCGATTTCAAAACACACTTCCTTATGGTTAATATCCCACCCTACCGGCACAACCACCTCATGCTGAGAGCTTTTAGTCCAAAATTCTTTGTCTCTTTGTAAGTCCTTCAACTCCCTTTTAACTTCTTTTTTTTGCTTGTAATACGCTTTGATTTTATCAGCGAAGTCTTTCATGTGCTGGGATTTAATACCTTGATCGTTGATCACTTCTACATTAAGGTATTTTAAGCGTTCAAAGCTTGTCCTGTCTTTAAAAAACTCCGCATAGCGTTTCAAATCTTCTGCGGATTTATTGTTTTTTTTCGCTCTCCAAATTGACAAAGCTCAAAACCCCATTTTTAGAGCCAAAACGCATGATCTTTTCCAAATAATAAAGCGCGTTTTGACTTAAAGCATCTACCCCGCTTAAAAAAAGCGCTTTTAAAGGCAAGGGGTCTTTCTCGTTTTCATTATAATGCGCAAAATCTCTAAAACCGGCCAATTTTTCTTGCAAATTAACCTTTAAGTATTCATACAAATGCTTTAGGGCTTCTTCTATTTCCTTGCTTTCGGTTAAAATCCTTTGCTGGTAAATAAAGTCATTGTTTTTATCTAAAAGCCTTCTGGCCAGATTGAAAATGCCCCCCAAACTCAACGCATCAATCAAGACGATCTCTAATTGCACTAAAGGCGCGCTGGAGAGTAAGCGCATGAGCATTTCTCTCAAAAACTGCCCGTCTTTTTCATGCTCTATATACAAGCTTTTAGGGGGGAAAGGATAAACTTTAGGTAAGCAAAATTCCATATTAGTGCCATTTTTGCCCCTAACATGCAATAAACCACAGCTTAAAAATTGTGGGTAAGTGGTCGTTTCATTGAATTGTGGCGCGTCTGTGAATTGCGCTTGAACTTGCCTGATCCTCTTTTGATAGTTCTCTATTTGTGAGGCGATCGGCTTGAGAAAACTCTCTGGCTCTTTTTTAGCAACAACTTTATCTAAGGCGTCGTCCAGTTCTTTTAATAAATTACCCGCATCAATCATTTTTATCCTTAAGATATTCATCATAGTGCCTCTTGGCTTCTCTTTCATGCTCTTTGGCTTCACGCATAAGCCTATCGATCTCGCTTGATGGATGGAAATTCATATCAATTCGCCCCTCCAAAGACTTGGCTTCTTCAATTTGATCGTTGATTTTTCTTCTTTGGTATTGAGTGTCTTGCTCTAAATTTTCTAAGTCATGCGCGATTTTTAGCATCTCCTCTAGCGCCTCACTTTTAAGTTTCTGCCCTAAATCATCTTGCATGGCGTTTTCTACAAATTCATCGCAAATCTTTCTTAACTCATTGGTGCAACCCTCCAAAAAAACTTTATGAGAAAACATTTTAACCCCTTGATTCCAGTTTTTTTAAAAACATATTAAGATTTAATAGCGCTTTTTTTGAGCCATCATCAGTGTCTAAAAACAGCACCACATCAGTAGTCGTATTCCAAAGATAATACCCCCCATACCCGTCATTAGCAAAGACGATTTCTTCAGGCTCTAACCATTCTTTTAAGATCTGCATGAAATCAATGAACAAGCTCTCTAAATTGAAGTTCAAAACATGCTTGAACGTGTAGGATTCATTGCCCACCATGAAATAACGCCATTGGCTAAAACCATAATTTGATCGTTTGATGAAGTCCTTAAACGCATCGCTCAAGCCTATTTTCAACCGCTCTTCTAACCTGTTCAACGCATTTTCATTGAGCGGCTCTACAAATTCCCAATTCAATTCTGTTTCTGTAGAAATTCTGTCCATAGTGAATATCCTTTCGTGTGTTTCACGCCTAATAATAATTCTTCCCTAACCAACGCCACATTCCCTAAAACATTCGCGTCAAAATGCCATAAATAGCCCCTAGGGATGAATCCTTTTGCGATCTGTTCCAACTCTGTCGCATCAAAGCCCAAATCGTTGTCTTTAAGCGTAGCTTCTAAAGCCTTTAGGGCATGATGAGTGCATGCGGTTTTATCTAAATCCTCTAAAGGCACAATAACGCTAAAAACGCTATCAAATTCCGCTAAACGCAACTCATTAAAGCGGACTTCTTCCGGATAAGGGTTTTGCTCATCTACAATAAAGCCCTCTTTTTCTTTTTCTAAAAACTCCCTATACTCCAACGCTTTTTGCGTATAATTTTCATTCCGTTCTAAGATGGGTGCTATTTTTTGGCTCAAACTTTCTGTGGCGCGCTCCAACTCTGTTTCTAAATTATCAAAAGCTTCATTGATAGCGTTTGAATCGTTAGGGGCTTCTTTGATTTTTTCTGTAAAACCTTCTAAAACTTTCTTACAATTTTTAACGCAATGCTTTTTGGCTAACGAAAAGCTTTCGTTATAAGAAGGCACGCTTAAAACGCTTGGCATCAAATCCTCTAAACTCTTTTCAAATTCTCGCTCTTTAGAGCTTGCCATGCGATCTAATTCATCGTTAGACAAAGCGTTATGATGGATCTTGTCTTTCAAATCAGCGTATAGATCAGCGTATAAAGAAGTGCTAAAATTTTCCCTCAAACCCTTCAAGCGTTCATCATCTGTAGCCCTCTCTAACTCTGTTTTTAAACGATTAAAGGCTTCATTCACAGCGTTCAAATCGTTAGGGGATTCTTTGATCTTTTTTGTAAAACCTTCTAAAGCTTCCTTAATGTTTTTAGTGCAACGATTTTTAGCTAAAGTCAAGCTCTCAAAATCAACGCTCATCAAATCCAATCCATGCTCTTTAGAAGTTGTGGCGCGATCCCTATGAGAAAAAGCACTGATTTTATCTTTCAAATCAGCGTATAAAGAAAAGCTAAAATCTTCCCTCAAATCTTTCAAGTGCTCATCAAAAACGCTTTTTTTAGGGCTATAAACAATCGTAGGGCTTTCAAAATCGCGCTCCTTTAAACTTTCTGTGGGTGCAATATTGTATTCATTATCTATCGCCACGCTCGCATAATTCAAACGCTTGATAAATTCCTGGTGCTTATCAGTATAAAAGTGCAACATCTTTTTAACGCTCTCCCAAACTCCCTCCACAAGCTCCACGCTCGCTTTGGCTTGATTAGAGTAGATTTCAAGCATTCGTTCTAACAACCCCACATTCCTTTTGCATTTTTCTGTGTATTCTTTCATACGCCTTAAAACTATTTCAGCGGTTGCAATGGCTGCCGCAGCAGCTATTCTAGCAGGAGGCCAAATCCACAAGACGACAGAAGCACCTTGCAAGACTCTTAAAGCAACTTTAGCGTCATCTTCATTGCTTTTGGCTTTTTTTAATTCTTCTCTAGCATTTTGCAATTGCATTTCAATTTTTCTGCGCTCCACTATGATTTTTAGCGCGTAACTATCAAGATTTGTGATAAATTGAAGACACCTTTCTTTTTGCAAACGCTCTTTAAATTCCCTGCATTTTCTAACGATTTCTTTGACTTCTTCTGTGTCTGTTTTCCATTCAGCCATAAACCACCCCTTAATAATCTTGCTCTAAAACCCTAATCCTCTCTTTAAGCCATGCGATTTGCTCTTGCGCGGCTTCATCAAATTCATTGAAAGTGCCTTTCAAGTTATCCACCACCTCGCTAAATTTATCCCTCCTAGCGTCTTGCCATGATTCTAAATTGTGGAAATGATTACTCAAGCTATTCACTTCCTCTCTTAGTAGCTCTTTAAAGCGTTCTAAATGCCCTACAAATTCCCTGACCTCTTCGGTATCCATTTGCACTCTGCTCATCGGTTGTCCTTTCTTTTAAAAATTTTCTTCATTAGAATCAGGCTTTCTATCGCCGCTGATTCTAATGCTCCCACCCCCATAGCTAGGGGGTGTTGTGGGGCGAATCTCTAGCGTTTCGCCTCTTTCTCTTTTGTATTTTTCTTGCTGGCTTTGGTGGTATGTTTTCATGCTGTCTATCACGATTGCTTTGTGGTTGCTCCCTAAATCAGCGTTGGTGAGCAATTTTTGAGCACCATTACCCAAGCTGTTAGAACGCTTGTCTTCTATCTTAAGAGACAAATTCAAGCCCTTAAAACCCTCCAAAGCTTCCACTAACGCTACCACAAGCTTCCTGTCCCAAATGGAATTTTTCAAATCCTTACACAAGGAAAAAACCTCGCTTGGAAACTGGTAGTCATACAAAAACAAAAGGTCTAAATTGTCTAAAAATTCCACATTACAACGCTCTTTAAAACTTCTCAAAAAACCCTCTTTTAAAGGCACAAAGCCTTCCGTGATAGGGATTAGCCCCTTGTCTTTGGCGCGTTTAAACACCATAATACTTTTTTCAATCACGACAAACGCATAAGCGTTCTTAGTCATCATAATTTTTCTACCTCGCTTTCATAGATTAGTTGGTTGTCTTTAAACAGCCCCACTTTAATGCTTTGGGAATCCACACAACACACCTTCACATCCACTTCTTCAACCTCTTCTAGCGCTATGGAAATCATTTGCGTATCTTTAATGTCCAAAGTGTTGGTGTTGGCTAGATGTTTATCGCTGTAGCGTATCTCTAGCTCATCAAAGCCTCCCCATTCCTCTTTAGTTTGGAAAATCTGGTATTCATTAGGCTTTAAAGAATCCCTATGGATTTTAGCGTGGAATTTCCCTTCTATCTCAATGCCTAAATCGTATTTAAACACAGGATTGGAGCTTATAGAGGGCCTTTCAATCCCTTTAGCCTTGTCCCTGCTTTCTAAAAGCCCAAAAGCCACCCCGGTTTTGCAAGTGGGCTTCAAATAAGCGGGCGTGTTAGAAACGTCTTCTCCTGTAAGCTCTAAAATCTGTTTGTCTGATTTTTCTGTGCCTAGCGGCTCGTAAATGATGAATGTGAAATCATCTTTAGAGGTCTTTTGCTTGTAATCTTTGAGCTGCTTTTCTTTGGCGTTTTCAAACGCTTGTTTGACTAGCACCGAACGGCTCGCATTCCCGCCTAAGAAAATATGAAACGCCCGACACTGATCATCAATGTTTTCAGCCATCACTTTAGAAAATCTGGCAAAGAAGTTGGCAACGCTTTCATTGATCTTGTCTTTTAAGAGGTTTAAAAGCTCTTTGCAATCAACTTTAAGATCGCATTCTGTTTCTACCCCATTCCTATCCAACAGCATGGTTTTAAAATCCTTTTCAAAACCCTCTATGCTAAACTCTTCATTTTCTTCTATCGCTTCTATAATATCAGCGTCTAAATTTTCTAAAAAAGGGCGTAATTTAGAAGCGATCTCTTGCAAATTCAAGCGCGCTTCCCTGGAGTTTTGCATAAACGATCCAAAGCGTTGCGTATCAATCCTGTCATAGTTGGGCTTAGCGATGACAATGTCTTTTGATTTCAGCGTTTGAAAATTTTGGCCATACGCTTCCCAAGCCAACAATTCCAATAAATTTTCACCGCCTAAAAATTTATCCCCTCCACTGCTAAAATGCGTCATTTTGTAAAGGAATTTGGGGTTAGCGCTTTTTTCCCATTTGCCAAAGTCAAAATCCGTCGTCCCGCCCCCAAAATCAAACACCCCGTAATAAACCGGCTTGTCTAACTTCTCTGATTTAAAAAACCCATAGCTTTTTAAAGCGCTAATGGCATACGCGCAAGGCTCGCTCGCTTTTAATTCCACTTTGAAAGTTTTAGCCGTTTTTTCATCGTCAAAAACATGCCGGGGTAAGGATTTTTTCAAGCCTTTTTCAAAACTCTCTCTGATTTTTTCAGCCTGATGCTTTTCATACTTGATAGGATAGGATAAAAAGTATTTCAAAAACACGCCATTTTCCATGTTGTTGATGCAGCGGCCGATGTAGTAAGCGTAGATTTCTATGGGGTTAAAACCCGTGCAGTTAGTGAAGCTTTCTAAAGGAAAATCCTTTTCACAATCCCTAAAATTCTGTTTTTCATCCGCTCCAGCCCATTGCTTCAATTGAGAAAAAAACCGATACAAATCATTCCCTTTAACGCCTTTAGCGTTCTTTTGGGCTTCATGCGCCACTTCTATATCGTTCTTTTCTGTGAAAGGGCGGTGCTTTAGCGCGTTATAAGCGTTAAGAAAGTTTTCTTTATATCTAAACTCCATGATCGTAGGGTTTTCAAACTTTGTAGGACTTGCGTCATCTACTAGCCCGCTAATAGAAAGCAAGCGGTATTTTCCGTTCTCATCCATATAGCTTGCGGTCGTGCTTTTAGTCCCAAAGTCAATAGCGACAACGCCCTTGTTTAAATCCTTCAAACTTGAGCGTGCATAGAAGTTCATTTCTTTGTTTTTTTCGTTTTTAGGTAAATTATCAGGCCTAAAGGTTACGCTTTCTTTAGGCACGCTAGGCACCTCTAAATCCCAATGCCCTCCGTCCAAATCAAGCAATTGGCTTTGGCTATAGCTCTTAAGGCCTACCGCTACAAAATCCACCTCGAGCATCAACTCTTTAAATTTTTCAAAATCCACATCCACATCGCTATAAGAAACGATCTCTAAGGTTTTTTCTATTTTCTCATTAGTGATCTTTTTATCTTGCGCTAAATCCTCTATGAATTTTTGATTTTCATCAGAAAGATACCTTAAAGAAGTCTCATTATTGACGATCGCATGAAGCACCCGCAGCGCTTGTTCAAACTTAGTTCGATCTTCTTTTGACACTTCTTCTTTGAAATTAATCGGAGCTTCTTCATTGAATGCGGCTTTATTGTTTAAAGACAGCTTGCACAGCTTCTCTACTAAGGGGTGGCCAAGAGGCAGTCTTAAACTCTGTAAGGGGTTTGCCATGATATTTCTCCTTCAATTATGATTTTTGTTGTTTTGAGGGTTGCTCTTTCAAGCCATCAACCCTCTCTTTGAGCACCATGTTCTCTTCTTCTGATTTTCGGTTTTGGCGTTTTAAATCCTGGTTTGCACTCGCTAAACGCCTGTTGTGTAAGTCCAGGTCGGCTTTTTCTTGGTGTGATGCGATAAGCTTATCTCTTTCTATGGCTAGCACTTTAATTTTTTCAGCTAACTCGGTGTTTTGTGTGGTTAGTTTTTCTCTATCTTTTAATAGTTCGGCTTTTTCATTTTTTAAAAAATGATAAGAGTCTTCTAACGCATGCACTTCTTTTTGTGATACAAAGTTTTCTGTTTCTTCGTCAAATGACATTACCAGCCTCCTCTTTGAGTTTTATGTTCTCTTCTTCTAATTTTCGGTTTTGGCGTTTTAAATCCTGGTTTGCACTCGCTAAACGCCTGTTGTGTAAGTCCAGATCGATTTTGGCTTCCATACTTTCTAAGCTCTTCAAACGTGCGATTTCTCGCTCCAGCTCGGTTTTCTCTATGGCTATTTTTTCTTTAGCTTGCACTAATTGAGCGTTAGAGTTTTCTAAAGACTGCCGTAATTGGTTGTTAGTGTTTTCTAAATTTTTTTGAGCGCTTTCTAACTTTTTGAGTTTGTCGGTTAGGTGTTGGTTTTCTTTTTCTAAATTAGTGCATGATTTTTCTAAAACCCCACGCTCTCCTTGCAATTGCGCTCGCTCCTGTTTGAGGCTGCCCTGCTCTTTATTGAGCACGATAACTTGGTGGTTGAGTTTGTCATTTTCGGTTTTCAGATCGGCGTTTGCTTTAGCTAGATTGTCTTTTTCTTTTGATAATTTGGCTTTTTCTTTAGTCAGTTTTTCTTTAGCTTGCCATAATTGATCGTTAGAGTTTTCTAACCCACTGATTTTTACAGCTAATTTTTCGTTTTCTGCAAATAACTCAACTTTTTCATTTTCTAACTCACCAATGCGGGCTTCTAGTTCTTCTCTGATTGGAGAGAAGCCAAACCATTTTTCAATGAGTGTTCCCATTTATGATCCCATATCCACGATAGTGTAACATGCTATTTTTTTGTCGTATGTGTAGCCTCTTAAGACCACTCTTTGCATCTTTCCAGAAGTGTTTTGCTCTGGGTATAGCTTTTTGCATGTATGGTCATAAGCGCTTGGCTCTTTCAAACGCTCAAATTTACTATCCTTAATGTATTCAAAAAGCAAATCAAACAATTCAGCTAATTTCTCGCCCTTATCGCTCCTCTTATCGCTTAATTCTTGGCTCGCTTTGTTATAAAGGCTTTCTAAATAGTATTTGCTATCGCTAAGAACAGATGCGATCAAATCCATTGTGCTGTGAGTTGTTGCTACAAAATTAAAATTCAAGCGATCTTTGACTTCCAAAAAGACTTTATAGAGTTTTTCTAATTTTTGGTATGGAGCGTGCCTTTGCTCTAACTCTTTTAGTTTTTGGCTCGTTTGTTCGGCTTGGGTTTTTGCTGTTGATAGATCTTTAGTTAAGTTTTCTTTATCTTTAGTTAGATTATCTTTTTCTGTGGCTAACCCGGTGATCTTGTTATTTAATTCTGTTTTTTCTGTGGTTAGTGCTTTATTTTTATCAGCCAGATCTGTTTTTTCATTTTTTAGCTTGGTGTTTTCGTTAGTCAGATCGGCTTTTTCATTTTCTAAAACTTGCTGAGATTGTTCTAACGCTTGCACTTGCTTTTGTAATTCGGCTTTGTCTGTGGATAATCCGGTGATTTTGTTAGTTAGCTCATTTTTTTCTGTGGTTAGTGTTTTATTTTGGTCAGCTAGCTTATCTTTTTCTCTAGCTAGATCATTTTTATCTCTATTTAGTGCGGTGTTTTCTTCTTGGAGTTTTTTAAGTGCTTCCTCTTTTTTTTGAGCGTCTTTTGGGTTTTCTTGGGTGTCGTTAGGGGATTTTCCAAACAAATTGCCTATAAAATGAGAGGGTTTTCTAAGGGGTTCAAAGTCTTCTAATTTAAGATCTTCTAATTTTTTAATGCGATCTTTGAGATCTCTAACATCTCTAACAAGTTCTAAAAGCTCTTCATTATTGGGGAGGGGTGGAAGCAGTCGTTCTTGAAATATTCGTATTTTCTACAATATGAGTGCCACTCATAAGAATATCTCCTTTTATATTATATCAGTGTTAAAAAGATTGTTATTGTAATTTGAGAAAACTTAAAATGAGCTTTATTTCCCCCCTTTTTCGCCCCCTCTAATAAACCCCTAGAATGTAGAATCCCAGTGGTTTAAGTTAGAAGAATAAGGGTCAAAAAAGCCCTTAGGTATGTATTGCGCTTCTTTTTTGGTGGAAGCGTCTTTTGAAGAATGGTCTTTAGGGAGACAAGCGAAACGCTGAGCATCAAAGCTAGAGCAACCGCTCAATAACAATGCGCCGAGTGTGCCAATCATAATGCCATTTTTAATTGTTTTCATTTTATATCCTTTGTTTTGTAAAATTTCTTATAAATCCGTTTAATTTAAAATCGTTTCATTGGTTTGAAGCTTTTAAATTACACGGCGAGAATGATAAAATTTATTTTTAAACGAAAAGTAAATGAACTTTTTAAACGATAAAAAATTCCTCTAATTTTTGTCTTAAGCGGTAAATAATTACCACTTTTAAAAAAATCAATTTTAATAATTAAATTCATTTAGTATGAAAACAATCACAAATTAAAAAGCATTATTAAAAATGACCGCTTAAAAAACCCGCTTAAAACATGCTACAATCAAGCCAAATTCTTAAATAAAAGGTAAGCTCATGCAAAAAATCATTGACGATTCATTAGAATTAGCTAAAAAACTGCAAGATAGTATCAGTAGCCATTTGAGCGAGCAAGAAAAAGCGTTCCACTCTAAAATGCAAAAGCTTTTAAACAACCCTGAAAACAAGGTCATGCTCATAGAGCTTATGGATCGGAGTTTTAGATGCCTAGACAATAAAGCCCGCTTTGAAATGATTGAGCATGTTTTAGACAAATACAAAAGTCGTGAGATTTTTTCTCCGTTTGAAAAATGGCTTTTAATGGGGTTTTTAAGCTTTGGGAAAATGCTCCCTAATATGAGCGTGCCTTTCTTTGTCAATAAAATCAGAAGCGACACGAAAGCAATGGTTTTGGATCAAGAAGAGAGCCAATTGAAAGAGCGGATTTTAAAAAGGAAGAATGAAAAAATCATTTTGAACGTGAATTTTATTGGCGAGGAAGTTTTAGGCGAAGAAGAAGCGTCTGCGCGTTTTGAAAAATACTCCCAAGCCCTAAAATCCAACTACATCCAATACATTTCCATTAAAATCACGACGATTTTTTCTCAAATCAATATCCTTGATTTTGAATACTCTAAAAAAGAGATTGTCAAACGATTAGACGCTCTTTACGCTTTAGCTTTAGAAGAAGAAAAAAAGCAAGGCATGCCTAAATTCATCAACTTGGATATGGAGGAATTTAGGGATTTAGAGCTTACGGTGGAATCGTTTATGGAGTCTATCGCCAAATTTGATTTGAACGCCGGTATTGTGCTACAAGCTTATATCCCTGATTCTTATGAATATTTGAAAAAACTGCACGCTTTTTCTAAAGAAAGGGTTTTAAAAGGGTTGAAACCCATTAAAATCCGCTTTGTTAAGGGGGCGAACATGGAGAGCGAAGAGACTATCGCTTCCGTGAAAGATTGGGCGTTACCCACATTTTCCAATAAGCAAGACACCGATTCTAATTACAACAAAATGCTGGATTTTGTTTTAGAGGGCGACAATTATAAATACATTCATATCGGCGCAGCGAGCCATAATATTTTTGAAATCGCTTATGTCTATACGCGCATCCATGCCCTTAATGACCCTGTTGTGTTGGAGCATTTCAGCTTTGAAATGCTAGAGGGCATGAGCTTGCAAGCGAGCCAGGAATTAAAAGAGATGCACAAACTCATTCTTTATGCGCCGGTGTGCGATGAAGCGCATTTCAACAATGCGATCGCTTACTTGGTGAGGAGGCTAGATGAAAACACCTCAAGCGATAATTTCATGAAAGCTTTCTTCAACCTCAAAGTAGGCACGAGCGAATGGAAAGACCAAGAGCAACGCTTTTTAAACAGCCTTAAAGGGATCGCCACTTTAGACAACGCCACCCACAGGACTCAAGACAGAAACGCCAAGCAAACCGGCCATACCACCTACCCAAACCACTCCTTTAAAAACGAAAGCGATACCGATTTTATCTTAAAAGCCAACCGAGAATGGGCTAAAAAAGTGCGCGAGAAAATGCATAACGCCCCTATTTTAGAGCTTTACCCAGAAATAGATGGGAGGTTTGAAGATCCTAATTTAACCCCTTTAGAAGTCTTTGATAAAATCCATCATAAAAAAATCGCCAGCGTGCATTTAGCGGATAAGGAAGCGATTTTAAAAGCCCTAGAAGTGGCTAAGAGCGATAAGAGCCGTTTCAGTCAAAAAAGCTTCACAGAAATCCATGCTTTATTGAGTCAAACCGCCCAGCTTTTTAGAGAAAGAAGAGGCGATTTAGTAGGGATTTCCGCTTTAGAAGTGGGTAAGACTTTCGCTGAAACGGACGCTGAAGTGAGCGAAGCCATTGACTTTTTGGAGTTTTACCCTTACAGCCTAAGGGTGTTACAAGAGCAAAATGAAAAAACGCAATTCACCCCCAAAGGCGTGGGCGTGGTCATCGCCCCATGGAATTTCCCTGTGGGCATTTCTGTAGGCACTATCGCTGCCCCCCTAGCCGCTGGCAATCGGGTGATTTACAAGCCCTCAAGCTTGTCTAGCGTAACGGGTTATAAGCTTTGTGAGTGCTTTTGGGATGCAGGCGTGCCAAGAGATGCGCTCATTTACTTGCCCTCTAAAGGGAGTGATATTAGCGAACATCTTTTGAAAGATGAAAGCATCCAATTTGCCATTTTAACAGGGGGCGAAGACACCGCTTATAAGATGCTAGAAGCTAACCCCACTTTAGCCTTGAGCGCTGAAACGGGCGGTAAAAACGCCACCATTGTGAGCAAAATGGCAGACAGGGATCAGGCGATTAAGAACGTTATCCATTCAGCTTTTAGCAATTCAGGGCAAAAATGCTCCGCCACTTCGCTTTTAGTGTTAGAAAAAGAAGTCTATGAAGATGAGAATTTCAAAAAGACTTTGATAGACGCCACTCTAAGCCTTAGCGTGGGCGATCCTTTTGATTTCAAAAACAAAATTGGTGCTCTAGCGGACAAGCCTAATGAAAAAGTCATCAAAGCCATAGATGAATTGAAAAGCTATGAAAATTACGAAATCCCGGCAAGCTTCGTTGATAATAACCCCTATTTGATGAAGCCAAGCATCAAATACGGCACTAAAAAAGGCGATTTCACGCACCAAACTGAGCTTTTTACGCCCATTTTATCCGTGATGAAAGCGCAAGATTTAGACGAAGCGATAGAGATAGTCAATTCTACCGGTTACGGGCTGACTAGTGCGTTAGAGTCTTTGGACGAAAGGGAGTGGGAATATTATTTAGAACGCATTGAAGCTGGTAATATCTATATCAACAAGCCCACCACAGGAGCGATCGTTTTGCGCCAGCCTTTTGGGGGGGTTAAAAAATCCGCTGTGGGGTTTGGGAGAAAAGTAGGCATTTTCAACTATATCACGCAATTTGTGAATATCCATCAAGAAGAAGAAGATGAACACGCCTTAAAAAACCCCTTAAGCGAAGCCTTAGAAAACTTAACTCAAAAAGGCTATGATGAGCATACGCATGAGTTGAAGCGCGCGATTTTTATGGCAAAGAGCTACGCTTATCATTATAAACATGAATTTAGCCAAGCTAAAGACTATGTCAAAATCAGAGGCGAAGACAACCTTTTTTCCTACACTAAGGTTAAAAGCGTGGGCTATCGCATCACCGAAAAGGACACCTTGAGCGATATGTTAGGCGTGGCTTTAGCATGTTTAATCTCTCAAATCCCTTTAACGCTCAGCGCAGAAAACGAACGAGCGAACAAAGATTTAACCTTTTTCTTAGAATGCTTAAAAGCGCTCCAAGCAAACGCCCCTATTGTTTATGAAAGCTTGCAAAAATTTAGCGAAAAATTGCATGCTTTCAATCGTGTCCGTTATTTAAAAAGCGATTTGGATTTATTGCACGAGCAAGCGAGTGCTTTAGGGATGGTTTTAGCCACGACTAAACCCTGCTTGAACGGGCGTTTTGAATTGCTGTATTACCACTTAGAGCGATCGGTTAGCATTTCGTATCATCGTTACGGGAATTTAGGCTCAAGGGTTTTAAGGCAACCCCCTTGCCACAAATCATGCTGTGCTGAAAAATAAATATTGTATTAAATAAGGAGATCAAAATGGGACATGTTGTTTTAAGCACCCCTATTGTTACGATGTTTGTCGTTTATTCGCTGTTAATGCTCTATATTGGTTTTTATTTTTATAAACAAAATGAAACGACTGAAGATTATTTCTTAGGCGATCGCTCTATGGGGCCTGTGATTAGCGCTTTGAGCGCAGGAGCGAGTGACATGAGCGGGTGGCTTTTAATGGGCTTACCGGGAGCTTTATATGTGGGGGGGCTTATCAATTCACACATCGCTATAGGATTGAGTTTAGGAGCGCTCATTAACTGGGTTTTTGTGGCCAAACGCTTACGCATTTATACGAGCGTGATCGCTAATTCCATCACCATTTCAGATTATTTTGAAACGCGCTTTAGCGATGATAAACACATCTTGCGCTTGATTTCGGCTTTTGTGATTTTAATCTTTTTTATTTTTTACATCTCTTCAGGGCTAGTGAGTGGGGCCAAACTCTTTGAAGCGACCTTTGGCATTCAATACAACTACGCTTTAAGTATTGGCACGCTAATCATTGTTTCTTACACCTTTTTAGGGGGGTATAAGGCGGTGTGCTGGACGGATTTGATTCAAGGGCTTTTGATGATGAGCGCTTTAATCGTGGTGCCGATCATTATGACAATCCATCTTGGTGGGATTGGAGAGGGGATTAAAATCATTAGAGAGATCAAGCCTGAAAACCTTTCTTTCTTGCAAGGCTCTAGCGTAGTCGCTATTATTTCAAGCCTTGCTTGGGGCTTAGGCTATTTTGGGCAACCCCATATTTTAGTGCGTTTCATGTCTATCCGCTCCATTAGAGATGTGCCTAAAGCGACCACTATTGGGATTTCTTGGATGGTTATTTCTTTGATTGGTTGGTTTGGAAGGGTTTTGCTGAATATCTTCTAACACGCCATAATGTTTTAAAACAGAGATTATAGCATAGAGTGAAGAACTTAGAGGGATAGTGGATAAACTTTGATGCGCTTTTTTGATTGCATCTTTAGAATTTTCTCCATACAACAAATTCACTTCTTGTAAAGCGCTCATTTCTTTAAGAATGGGGCTTTTTTCAAGCAAGTTTTTATA
>NZ_MTWR01000125.1:0-254 GCF_001998165.1 Helicobacter pylori
CCTTTTTTAAAATAACCATTTCTTATATTTTTTAGGATAACCAAACTTCACTTAATCTTAGGCACAATCTCGTTATTTTCTACCACAAACGCCACGCTGAATGGGTTTTGCTACCTTAAAAAAACTACAATACAAAAAACTTGATAAATTATCTTTGGTTTTAGAAAGTTTGACATAAAATTAAGATTACGGTTATACTGAAAAAACAATATGAAATCAAGGAGTTTGTATGCAACAGCGTCATTTAGGCCCTT
>NZ_MTWR01000126.1:0-399 GCF_001998165.1 Helicobacter pylori
CAATTCCCTCAAACGCTAAAAGGGGATTTTACTCTCCTTAACGCTCTTTAATCTCTGCTCCCTTGTTGTTTTTCACGCAAATGTTTTTGGAGCGTGCATAAAGCTCTTGCAATTCTTTAAGGGCTTCTTCTAATTTTTTGCCTTCTCTAAAAACGCCCACTTTTTCATCCATGACTTCTTTCATGCGTTCTCTGAAAAAAGTTGGCTAAAATGCAAGAAACTTTGGATTTTATCAAAGAGCGTTTGAAAGATGTTAAAAAGAAAAAAGGGGTGGAGCTTTTCCATAAAGCCAAAAATTTGGGCGTGGTGTTAAAAATGGCGCACAGCTTGGGCGATGTTTTGATAGGACAAAGCTCATTTTTATGCGTTTTAATGGGAAAGAATAGAAAAAACGCCTTA
>NZ_MTWR01000127.1:0-231 GCF_001998165.1 Helicobacter pylori
CGCACAATTTTTAAGCTCTAATTATCTAGGGCCGCAGCTTCCGGATATTATTTCAGCTTTAGTGTCATTGATTGCTACCACTTTGTTTTTAAAATTCTGGCAGCCCAAGCACACACCACAATTCCCATAAAAAACGCTTCTTTGCTCATTCTCCTTAATTGCAAAAAGGCGTTGTGCAATTCTTCTTTCAGTTCTTTAGGGCTTTTGTCTTTGAGCGCGCTAATGGCATGG
>NZ_MTWR01000128.1:0-441 GCF_001998165.1 Helicobacter pylori
AATTAAAGCACACTTCGGTGTGTTGTTGATCTAAAATTTTATAGATTTGCTCTTCATAAGTTTTAGCGTTTTCTAAGACATGTTTTTAATGGTTTATGACAATAAATCAGAGATTTTGTCATAAAGACCTTGAATGCCCTTATCTTTAGCGCTCAATTCATCGTATAAAATAGCGATTTGAATGTCTTTTTCTTCATTTTGCGCATTCAGTGTGGTGTTTGCTTGGCGTAAAGCGTTCAACTCTTCTTCTTGTTTTTGGATTTTTTCAATCAATTCTTCTTTGTTAAGGTAGCTAGTGATGATATAGGTCGTGTCTTCTTTTTCATTAGCGAAGATGTTTTCAATGAAAACCAAACCAGGGTCAATCACCAGCACATAATCCGGTTGCATGAAGCGCTCATGGTTTAAAATAGGCTCATCATCAACGCGGTTATAAGCCAT
>NZ_MTWR01000129.1:0-322 GCF_001998165.1 Helicobacter pylori
AAAAACACCACGATCCCAAGATTTCCTTTTTGATAACGGGCATTTCATGGCGTTTGGTTTGAATGTGAATGTGTTTGTCAATCTCCCTATAGACACCCTTTTAAAACTCGCTTTAAAAACGGAAAAAATGCTATTTTTTAAAATAGGCGTGTTTGGTGGGGGTGGGGTGGAAAACGCAATCTTGTGGAGACCTCAATATAAAAATCAAAACACGCAACAAGACGATAAATTTTTTGCCGCAGGTGGGGGGTTTTTTGTGAATTTTGGAGGCTCTTTGTATATAGGCAAACACAACCGCTTCAATGTGGGGCTTAAAATCCCT
>NZ_MTWR01000130.1:0-372 GCF_001998165.1 Helicobacter pylori
CTATCAAAATCGCTTTCAACGCTAAAGAGGTTTTAAAACAGCACGCCACGCATTGCATCAATGAGCCTGATTTAGCCCTAATCAAGCCTTTGATTTAAAAAAATTTTTTTGTAAAATACTCCTTTAAAAGGATAACCATGTTCCAACCCCTACATCCCCAAAGACCGCTTCCCACAAGCTCGCTACCCCCATAAGCCCTAGCACGATAAAAACCGCTTTAATCCCCAAAGCGAACAAGATATTTTGCCAAATAATGCTTTTAGCTTTTTTAGCGATCGCTAAAACTTTCACTAACGAATTTAAGGAGTCATTAGTGATCACAATGTCTGCACTTTGCTTGCTCAATTCTGAGCCTTTCCCCATGCCAATCCC
>NZ_MTWR01000131.1:0-218 GCF_001998165.1 Helicobacter pylori
GGACAATCTTATTTTCTACCCCGCTTTTAGCGCTGATGAATCCGGTTGGCACGATAATAGCCCCCTTACCTTTTGGACTGAGCATGTTCAGGCAATGCTGGAAAAAGAGCGTGTAAATGGGCATTTTGCTTTTATCGTTTTTAGGGATATTAGGCACGCCTAAGAAAAAATCGTTTTTATTTTGCGAAATCTCGGCATGCTCGTTGGAAAAATCCAGC
>NZ_MTWR01000132.1:0-382 GCF_001998165.1 Helicobacter pylori
GGTTTAAAAAGATTTGGGGGGTGGATATAGAATTTAGCGAAGATAGTAGCGAATTGTGCTTGTCCAGTTTCAATATTTATCGGCGTGAAGTGGCGAGCGAGACGATTAAAATTTTAATAGAAGACGGTCGTATCCAGCCTAACAGGATTGAAGAGGTTTATCACGGAGTCGCACGCAACATGGAAAAAGAACTGCTTTTTGAAGGAGAGAGCGTGGTGCTATAATAAAAGCTTGTATTATGAAAAAAGTGCTCCTGAATTGACCTACCTTTTAAGCCAACGCAATAAAGACAAGATTTATTATTATTTATCCCCTTATGAGGGCATCATTGAGTGGCAAAATGTTGATGAAAAGGCTATGGCGTATGCGATCGCTAGGCAAG
>NZ_MTWR01000132.1:428-793 GCF_001998165.1 Helicobacter pylori
TGCTCTAGGGCTTATGCAAATCATGCCCTTTAATGTAGGGCCTTTCGCTAAAAGCCTTGGCATGGATAACATTGATCTAAACGACATGTTTAACCCCAATATCGCTCTCAAATTTGGTAATTATTACTTGAACCATTTGAAAAAAGAATTCAACCACCCCCTTTTTGTCGCCTACGCTTATAACGCTGGGCCTGGGTTTTTAAGGAGGTGGTTAGAAAGCTCCAAACGATTTAAAGAAAAAAATCATTTTGAGCCATGGCTTAGCATGGAGCTTATGCCTTATAGCGAGACTCGCATGTATGGCTTTAGGGTCATGCTCAATTACTTGATTTATCAAGAAATTTTTGGGAATTTCATCCCTATTG
>NZ_MTWR01000133.1:0-242 GCF_001998165.1 Helicobacter pylori
TTGTATTTAAGGGCTTTGAGCGTGAGTAGGGGCATGTCAAAACCTCTGCCATTGAAACTTATCAAGCGCGGTTGCTTTTCGTTAAAGTATTTGAAAAAGTCCTCTAAAAGCTCTTTTTCGCTCGCAAAATCTTCTCTGTTTTCGTGTTTTTGACCAAAATTCCCCACTTTCAAATGGGCGTTGCTCAAAGCGTTGATGAGGGAGGATTTCCCTACATTAGGTTGGCCCACAAGAGCGACAAT
>NZ_MTWR01000014.1:0-13118 GCF_001998165.1 Helicobacter pylori
GACGCCAGCATTCACGCTCTTTAAAGCCCCCTTTTATAAATGCCCTAGGTGTTGGCGTTTTAAAAGCGAATTAGAAAACACCCCTTGCAAGCGTTGCGAAGAGGTTTTAGAAGAGCGATGATAAAAGGATAGGGCTTTTTGGAAACTTTACAAACCCATAGAGTTTTACAAGCCCTAATCGGCCATTTTACCCCTTTTTTAGAAAGCGGGATCACCGAGCTTATCATCAATACCGAGCAGGAGCTTTGGCTCTATAAAATCAATAACACCCGAGAAAAAAGAGGGCATGCGCTTTTTGATAAGGCGTTTTTATTGAGGTTTTGCGAGCAATTGGCCAGTTTTAGGGGGTTGTTTTTTGATGAAGAGCACCCCACCTTAAATTGCTCTATCCCTTTCACGCGCTATAGGGTGAGCGCGAATCACTTTAGCATCACCACAAACAATCAAATCACGCTCAATATCCGTGTGCCTAGGCTTAAGCCCTTAAGTTTAGACGATTTCACTTTTAAAGCAAGCGATCCAGAAGGTTTGAAAGATTTAGCCCTAAAAGGGCATAACATTCTCATTAGCGGGGAGACTTCAAGCGGTAAAACAAGCTTACTCAACGCTCTTTTAGACTGCGTCAATAAAAATGAAAGGGTGGTGAGCGTTGAAGACAGCCAAGAATTGGATTTAAAAGCGTTCAGTAATTGCGTGGGGCTTTTAGTGGGCAAGCAAGAAAACACGCGCTTTAATTATGAAGACGCTCTCAATATGGCCATGCGCTTAAACCCAGATAGGCTCATTGTGGGCGAGATTGATACCAGGAATGCGGCGCTCTTTTTGCGTTTAGGGAATACCGGGCATAAGGGCATGCTTTCAACCATTCACGCTAATAGCGCTCAAAACACTTTAGAAGCCCTTTCACTGAATTTGAGCATGCGTTACACGCATTCTTTGGATAAAGATCTAATGCGAGCGTATTTTAAAAGCGCGATTGATGTGATCGTGCATGTGAATAGGATCAATAATGAGCGCCAAATCGCTGAAGTCTTATGGACTAAAGAGCTTTAAATGCCCCTAAAATCCTTAAAAAACCGCTTGAATCAGCATTTTGATCTATCGCCTCGCTATGGGAGCGTGAAAAAAATCATGCCCAATATCGTTTATGCGGATGGTTTTAACCCCTCTGTGGGCGATGTGGTGAAGATTGAAAAAAGCGATGGCAGCGAATGCGTGGGGATGGTGGTGGTGGCAGAAAAAGAGCAGTTTGGTTTCACGCCCTTTAACTTTATAGAGGGGGCTAGGGCTGGCGATAAGGTGCTGTTTTTAAAAGAGGGGTTGAATTTCCCTGTGGGCCGTAATCTTTTAGGGAGGGTGCTTAATCCTTTAGGGCAAGTCATTGACAATAAGGGGGCGCTAGATTATGAACGATTAGCGCCTGTCATTACAACGCCTATAGCCCCTTTAAAAAGAGGCTTGATCGATGAGGTTTTTAGCGTGGGGGTGAAGAGCATTGATGGGCTTTTGACTTGCGGTAAGGGGCAAAAACTGGGCATTTTTGCCGGCTCTGGGGTGGGTAAATCCACGCTAATGGGCATGATCACTAGGGGTTGTTTAGCGCCCATTAAAGTGATCGCTTTGATTGGGGAAAGGGGCAGAGAAATCCCTGAATTTATAGAGAAAAACCTGAAAGGGGATTTAAGCTCTTGCGTGTTGGTGGTCGCTACGAGCGATGATAGCCCTTTGATGCGCAAATACGGGGCTTTTTGCGCGATGAGCGTGGCGGAGTATTTTAAAAACCAAGGGCTAGACGTGTTATTCATCATGGATTCAGTGACTCGTTTCGCTATGGCTCAAAGAGAAATCGGTTTGGCCTTAGGCGAACCGCCCACTTCCAAAGGCTACCCCCCATCCGCGCTTTCCTTATTACCTCAATTAATGGAGAGAGCGGGCAAGGAAGAAAATAAGGGGAGCATCACGGCTTTTTTTAGCGTGCTAGTAGAGGGCGATGATTTGAGCGATCCCATAGCCGATCAGGCTAGGAGTATTTTAGACGGGCATATCGTCTTAAGCAGGGAATTAACCGATTATGGGATCTACCCGCCTATTAATATTTTAAACTCCGCATCAAGGGTGGCTAAAGACATCATCAGCGAGTCTCAAAACCTTTGTGCGAGGAAATTCCGCCGTTTGTATGCGTTGTTGAAAGAAAATGAAATGCTCATTCGCATCGGCTCTTATCAAATGGGGAACGATAAAGAGCTTGATGAAGCGATTAAGAAAAAGGCTTTAATGGAGCAGTTTTTAGCGCAAGATGAAAACGCTTTGCAGCCTTTTGAACAAAGCTTTCAGCAATTAGAAGAAATCTTAAGATAAAAGGAATGTTATGGAATCACAACTCATGAAACTCGCCATTGAGACTTATAAAATCACTTTGATGATTTCTTTACCGGTATTACTAGCGGGCTTGGTGGTGGGGCTATTAGTCAGTATTTTTCAAGCGACCACTCAAATCAATGAAATGACTTTGTCTTTTGTGCCTAAGATTTTAGCCGTGATTGGGGTGCTGATTTTAACCATGCCGTGGATGACGAACATGCTTTTAGATTACACCAAAACCTTAATCAAGCTCATTCCTAAAATCATCGGCTAGAAAATGCTAGAAAAAACCATTGATTTTTCTCGTTACAGCAGCGTGAAAATCGGCACGCCTTTAAAAGTGAGCGTTTTAGAAAACGATGATGAAATTTCTCAAGAACACCAGATTATCGGTTTAGCGAACAACCTTTTAATCGCTCCTAGCGCGAAAAATCTCGCTTTATTAGGAAAAAACTACGATTATATTTGCGATAAGGGCGAGTGGGTGGAGGTAGGGGGAGCGACGAATTCTTCTAAAATTTTTAATTATTTTAGGGCGAATGATTTAGAGGGTTTGGAGTTTTTAGGGCAATTGCCTGGCACTTTAGGGGCGTTAGTTAAAATGAATGCCGGCATGAAAGAATTTGAAATCAAAAATGTTTTAGAAAGCGCTTGCATTAATGGCGAATGGCTAGAAAAAGAGGCTTTGGGGCTGGGCTATCGCAGCAGCAAATTCAATGGCGTTGTTTTAAGGGCTAGGTTTAAAAAAACGCATGGTTTTAGACAAGAAGTTTTAAAAGCGTGTCAAAGCATGCGCAAAAGCCACCCTAAATTGCCTAATTTTGGGAGCTGTTTCAAAAACCCGCCTAACGATCATGCGGGCAGGCTTTTAGAGAGCGTGGGCTTAAGGGGTTATCGCTTAAAAAGGGTGGGCTTTGCCAAAGAGCATGCGAATTTTTTGGTGAATTTGGGGGGTGCAGGATTTGAAGAAGCCCTAGATTTGATAGAACTCGCCAAAGCTAGAGTGTTACAAGAATACGGCATCCATTTAGAAGAAGAAGTGAAGATTTTAAGGTAGGGTTGAAAGCTTTTTTAAAATCAATCTTACCCCTATTGATGAGAGCAGAGCCTTATCTCTCATAGCAAACAGCCCTTTTTCTTTGAGTGTCAAATTTAGGGCTAAAAAGGTTTTTACTCTCTATTTCATCTTTAGTGTGAATGCCTACCAAAGGCAAAAGAGAATGGATTAAATCATCGCTCATGAAAGGTTTGTTTAAAGCGTTTTTAATCAATTTCACTTTCTCGGGGTGTTTTTCTTTAAAAATATCGCTCACATAAATCATAAAAGGGATTTCTAAGCCCGCTTTAGAACAGCTATGCCCATAAGTGGGGCCGCTTTCAAAAATATCTTGCGCATGGTCGCTCAAATAAAACACAATAGCGTCTTTATCTTTAAAGAGGTTAAAAATCCCATTCAAAACAAAGTCGTTATAATAGAGCGAATTGACATAATCGGCAACGATTTGTTTGTCTCTATCGCTGCTTGCATGCAAATTAGAAAAAGACAAATCGCTTGGTTTGAATTTGGCAAAGCTTTGGGGGAAGCGTTCGCTGTAAGTCTTGTGTGAGCCACGCAAATGGAACACGATAAAATTCTTGCTTTTTAATTGGGATGGGATATTTTTAGAATAAAAAGTTAAAATATCTTCATCATAGCTTGTCCATTCTCCAGGAAGGAAGTAGAGATTTCTATCGCGTTGAAGGAAATAGCGGTTTTTAGAGCGACTAGAAACTAGATCTTGTATCAATGACCATTGATCGACGAATTGTTTTTCTAACCAAAAAGTTTCATAATGGGATCGCTTAAAAATGTCTATCATGTTGCGGTAATGATACCAAGGCTTATTCGTTTCAGCATCGCTATAATTGAGCAGGTTTTCAAAGACATCAGAAGTGCTGCCTTCTTTGCTTATCGTGTCAGAAAACACGAACAAGTTGTTACTCTCTCTCTCTCTCTCTCGCTTCATCGCTCTTAAACGCTGAAGACAACGGCTTTTTTATCAGCGCGGGCTATCAAATCGGTGAAGCCGCTCAAATGGTGAAAAACACCGGCGAATTGAAAAAACTCTCAGACACTTATGAGAATTTGAGCAACCTTTTAAGCAATTTCAACAACCTCAATCAGGCGGTAACGAACGCGAGCAGCCCTTCAGAAATCAATGCTGCGATCGATAATTTAAAAGCAAACACGCAAGGGTTGACCGGCGAAAAAACCAATTCCCCGGCGTATCAAGCGGTGTATTTGGCGTTGAATGCGGCGGTGGGGCTGTGGAATGTCATCGCCTATAATGTCCAATGCGGTCCTGGTAAGAGTGGTCAGCAAAGCGTAATTTTTCAGGGCCAGCCAGGACATAATTCAAGTTCCATTAATTGCAATTTAACCGGTTATAACAACGGGGTTAGCGGCCCTTTAAGCATTGAGAATTTTAAAAAGCTTAATGATGCCTATCAGGTTCTCCAACAAGCGTTAAAACAAGGGGTACCCGCTTTGAATAACACGAAGCAACAGATAGAAGTCAAAGTAACAACACAAACTAATGGAGCTAGTAAAAGTGAAACTACTACTACTACTAATGACGCTCAAACCCTTTTGCAAGAAGCCAGTAAAATGATAAGCGTCCTCACTACAAACTGCCCATGGGTCAATCACAATCAAGGGCAAAATGGGGGCGCGCCGTGGGGTTTAGATACGGCAGGGAATGTGTGTCAGGTTTTTGCCACTGAATTTAGCGCCGTTACTAGCATGATCAAAAACGCCCAAGAAATCGTAACGCAAGCTCAAAGCCTTAACAACCAGCAAAGCAATCAAAACGCGCCGCAAGATTTCAACCCTTACACCTCTGCTGATAAGGCTTTCGCTCAAAACATGCTCAATCACGCGCAAGCGCAAGCCAAGATGCTTGAACTAGCCGCTCAAATGAAAAAAGACCTTGACACTATCCCAAGCCAATTTATCACAAATTACTTGGCAGCTTGCAGAAGTGATGGCACAACGCCTAGTCAAGGGGTTACTAGCAACACTTGGGGAGCCGGTTGCGCTTATGTAGAAGAGACGATAACGGCTTTAAATAACAGCCTTGTGCATTTTGGCACTCAAGCAGAGCAAATAAAGCAGTCTGAGTTGCTTGCACGCACTATACTTGATTTTAGAGGCAGCCTTAGCAATTTAAACAACACTTATAACAGCATCACCACGACCGCTTCAAACACGCCTAATTCCCCATTCCTTAAAAATTTGATAAGCCAATCCACTAACCCTAATAGCCCCGAGGGCTTAAAGACCGTTTACCAACTCAACCAAAGCGCTTATTCGCAATTATTAAGCGCCACGCAAGAATTAGGGCATAACCCTTTCAGACGCATTGGACTAATCAGCTCTCAAACCAACAACGGCGCGATGAATGGGATCGGTGTGCAAATAGGGTATAAACAATTTTTTGGTGAAAAGAAACGATGGGGGGCTAGGTATTACGGCTTTTTTGATTACAACCACGCTTATATCAAATCCAGCTTTTTCAATTCGGCTTCTGATGTGTTCACTTATGGGGTAGGAACAGATGTTCTCTATAACTTTATCAATGATAAAGCCACTAAAAACAGCAAGATTTCTTTTGGGGTGTTTGGGGGTATCGCCTTAGCCGGCACTTCGTGGCTTAATTCTCAATATGTGAATTTAGCGACATTCAATAATTTCTATAGCGCTAAAATGAATGTGGCGAATTTCCAATTCTTATTCAACTTGGGCTTGAGAATGAATCTCGCTAGGAATAAGAAAAAAGCAAGCGATCATGCGGCTCAGCATGGCGTGGAATTAGGTGTGAAGATCCCCACGATCAACACAAATTACTATTCTTTGCTAGGCACTCAACTCCAATACCGCAGACTCTATAGCGTGTATTTGAATTATGTGTTCGCTTACTAAAAGCTCGCATTAAACCCCTTTTGAACCCTTTTTTTTGGGGTGGTTTGATGGAAAATCCTTTTTAGTGTTTTTTATATTAGTTAGTGAAAAACTTGATACTAATTTAAGCGATAGTTTTTTAAAAAAGCGCTTCTTTTTGGGGGTTTTTAAGTTGAACTTTAAAAAGGGGAGAATGGTTTCAAAATACCCCCTACTTCCTTAAGGAAATGCGTTTTTAAATACTTTAAACAAACTCAATGAAATGATTTTTACAACAAAATAAGATCTAAAACGATAAAACAAAACCCATTTTTTAAAAATGAAATTTTTTAAACAAAAAAAAGCATTAAATCCTAATAAGATTTGTTAGATCTTGATAAAGCTTTTTTAAAACCCCAAAAACAATACTAACCAATAACAAAAACGCATCTATTGTGATCCTTATGGCATTAAAGCGCAACCAAGTTTTTTATTGAAGCAAAAGCTGTTATGCCGTTTTAAGAGCGTTTCGTTTCTATGAAAACAGCAATATTTTTCAATTATTCTTGACAAGCGTTAAAAAAAATTGTATCATTATCTTTTTGTGAGACCCGTTAGCTCAGCTGGTAGAGCAATTCCCTTTTAAGGAATGGGCCGTTGGTTCAAATCCAACACGGGTCACCATGAGCATCGTGGCTCCTTCATCTAGTGGTTAGGATACCACCCTTTCACGGTGGTTACAGGGGTTCAAATCCCCTAGGAGTCACCACTCTTTTATACGGGTTTAGTTGGATTTATCTCAATATTGTGGTCGCTTAGCTCAGTTGGTAGAGCGCTACCCTTACAAGGTAGATGTCATAAGTTCGAGTCTTATAGCGACCACCATGACTAAAGCATGCATTTTTAGACTATGGGGTTTGGATAGGGAGCGGTAGTTCAGCTGGTTAGAATATCTGCCTGTCACGCAGGGGGTCGCGGGTTCGAGTCCCGTCCGCTCCGCCACCAAGAACTTTTTAAATCATTTTCTACGCTTTATTTTCAAATAATAGTCAATCGTTAAAAATGACCCTTTCATCTAGTGGCCAAGGATACCACCCTTTCACGGTGGAAACGGAAGTTCAAATCTTTCAAGGGTCGCCACAAAAATTTCAAACTACACCCATAAATTATCTAAAAGCCTGGTTTTACCCACACGAGCCGCCACTAAAATGAGCGTGTTAGTTGGCTCTATGGTTTTTAAAGGCTCTAGCTTGTGGTTACAACATTCCAAATAATCCACTTCTAAATTTTTTAAAATTTCAAGCCCTAGTTTTTTCAGTTTTTCGCACGCTTTTTCGCCCTTGTCTATGGCTTGCTTGATGTTTTCTAGAGCTTTTGGAATGGCTAGGGCTTGTTTTCTTTCTGTGGCATTCAAATACACATTCCTAGAGCTTAAAGCCAAATGATCGCTATCTCGCGCAATCTCGCATGGCGCTATTTCAATGTCTAAAAGCAAATCTTGGACTAAATGCTCAATGATTAAAAGCTGTTGGGCGTCCTTTTTGCCAAAATACGCTCTAGTGGGATTGATAAGATGGAACAATTTTAACACGACCTGAACCACCCCATCAAAATGCCCCTTACGCACCGCTCCCTCTAAAGAGTGGGATAGAAATGTAGGGGCGTAGAGTTTTAGGCGTTGCTCTATTTCATAGGGATATATTTCGTCAATTTTAGGCAAAAACACCGCATTAACGCCTAATGTTTCACACAAAGCCAAATCCTTTTCTAAAGGGCGCGGGTAAGCGCTAAAATCTTCGTTAGCCCCAAATTGCGTGGGGTTGACAAAAACGCTTACAATCGTGTGGGGATTTTCTTTCAAACTCCTTTCTATCAAGCTTTGATGCCCTTTGTGTAAAGCCCCCATAGTCGGCACAAACCCCACGCTTTCTTTCAAACTTTTACGATATTCTCTTAAAGCAGCAATCGTTTCTAACACATGCATTCAACAATCCTTTAAAAGCTCTAAAACCACTTCTCTAGGCTCTTTAGCCTGATAAATGGGGCGGCCCACCACGATAAAATCGCTTAAATTTTGTTTAGCTTCTTTAGCGTTCGCCACCCTTTCTTGATCTTCTTTATCATTTTTATCCAGCCTTATGCCAGGGGTTAAAGTCAAAAAGCCTTGACCTAAAGTCTCTTTAATCGCCAAACTTTCAAACACCGAACACACCACCCCATCAATCCCGCTCTCTTTACCCATAGCGCTCAATTTTATCGCTTGAGTTTTTAAAGAGGCGTTATACACCATCAAAAATTCCTCTTCGCTAAAGCTGGTTAAAGCGCTCACGCCCATGATCAAGGGGCGTTTTTTAAGAGCGTTTAAGCGTTGCATTAAGATTTCTAGCGCGCTTTTGCCGCTGCTCAAATGCACGGTGAGCATGTCAATTTCTAATTTCGCGCATTCTAGCGCGGCATTTGCCATCGTATAAGGGATATCATAGAGCTTCAAATCCAAAAAGATCTTAAAATTTTCATCAATCTTTCTGATTTCATCTAAAAAAGTCGCCCCGTCTCTTATAAAAGATCTAAGCCCCACCTTAGCCCATAAATCTAAGCCCTTCAATTCTTGTAATAAAGAAAGGTTGTCCTCTTTTTTTTCTAAATCCAATGCGACACATAATTGCATGAAAGCCCTTTAAAGTGTAAAATAACGCCATTATAACAAAAAGAAATGGAAGAATTTTAGCTATGATAAGCGTTTTAAAATGAAAACCAAGTTTAAGAAAATGAGATTTTAAGGGTTAAAGAGTGAAAGCGTTTTTAGGGGTGTTAGAGTTTCAAGAGAATGAATACGAAGAGCTTAAAGAGCTTTATGAGAGCTTAAAAACTAAGCAAAAGCCCCACACTTTGTTCATTTCTTGCGTGGATTCACGAGTCGTGCCTAATCTAATCACTGGCACCAAGCCGGGCGAATTGTATGTGATCCGCAACATGGGCAATGTGATCCCCCCTAAAACAAGCTATAAAGAATCCCTTTCTACCATTGCGAGCATTGAATACGCTATTGCACATGTGGGCATTCACAATTTAATTATTTGTGGGCATAGCGATTGTGGGGCTTGCGGGAGCGTTCATTTAATCCATGATGAAACCACCAAAGCTAAAACCCCTTACATTGCAAACTGGATACAATTCTTAAAGCCTATTAAAGAAGAATTAAAAAAACCACCCGCAATTCAGCAACCACTTCGCCAAGCGTTCATGGCTTACGGAGCGTTTGAATGCGCGCTTGCAACTCAACAACCTCTTAAGCTATGATTTCATTCAAGAAAGAGTGATGGATAACGAATTAAAAATTTTTGGTTGGCACTATATCATAGAAATAGGCAGGATTTATAATTATAATTTTGAAAGCCATTTTTTTGAGCCGATTGAAGAAACCATTAAACAAAGGAAAAGTCATGAAAACTTCTAACACAAAAACCCCTAAATCCGTTTTAATCGCCGGGCCATGCGTCATTGAGAGTTTAGAAAATCTAAGAAGTATCGCTACTAAATTACAACCCCTAGCCAACAACGAGCGATTGGATTTTTATTTTAAAGCGAGTTTTGATAAGGCTAACCGCACGAGTTTAGAAAGTTACAGAGGGCCTGGTTTAGAAAAAGGCTTAGAAATGTTACAAACCATCAAAGAGGAATTTGGTTATAAAATCTTAACCGATGTGCATGAGAGCTATCAGGCAAGCGTGGCAGCCAAAGTAGCGGATATTTTACAAATCCCGGCGTTTTTGTGCCGCCAAACGGATTTGATTGTAGAAGTGAGCCAAACTAACGCTATTGTCAATATCAAAAAAGGGCAATTCATGAACCCAAAAGACATGCAATATTCTGTCTTAAAAGCCCTTAAAACAAGGGATAGTAGTATTCAAAGCCCCACTTATGAAACGGCGTTAAAAAATGGCGTGTGGCTGTGTGAAAGGGGGAGCAGCTTTGGGTATGGGAATTTAGTGGTGGATATGCGCTCTTTAAAAATCATGCGAGAATTTGCCCCTGTGATTTTTGACGCTACCCATAGCGTGCAAATGCCAGGGGGAGCGAACGGGAAAAGTTCAGGAGACAGCTCTTTTGCCCCTATTTTAGCCAGAGCTGCGGCTGCGGTGGGGATTGATGGGTTATTCGCTGAAACGCATGTTGATCCTAAAAACGCCCTAAGCGACGGAGCAAACATGCTAAAACCTGATGAGTTAGAACACTTAGTAACCGACATGTTAAAAATCCAAAATTTATTTTAAAGGAATTTCATGCGAATCATAGAAGGGAAATTGCAATTACAAGGGAATGAAAGAGTCGCTATTTTAATCTCGCGCTTCAATCATATCATCACAGACAGATTAAAAGAAGGGGCGATGGATTGCTTTAAAAGGCATGGGGGCGATGAGGATCTTTTAGACGTCGTGCTGGTGCCTGGGGCTTATGAATTGCCTTTCATTTTAGAGAGATTGTTAGGGAGTGGAAAATACGATGGCGTGTGCGTTTTAGGAGCCATTATTAGAGGGGGGACTCCGCATTTTGACTACGTGAGCGCGGAAGCGACTAAGGGCATTGCCAGTGCGATGCTAAAATACAGCATGCCTGTAAGCTTTGGCGTGCTTACCACGGACAATATTGAACAAGCGATTGAAAGAGCGGGCAGTAAAGCCGGCAATAAGGGCTTTGAAGCGATGAGCACCCTCATTGAATTGTTGAGCTTGTGCCAAACCCTCAAGGGTTAAAATGGCGACACGGACTCAAGCCAGAGGGGCTGTGGTTGAATTGTTGTATGCGTTTGAGAGCGGTAATGAAGAAATTAAAAAAATCGCTTCCAGCATGTTAGAAGAAAAAAAGATCAAAAACAACCAGTTGGCTTTCGCTTTAAGCCTTTTTAATGGCGTGTTAGAAAGAATCAATGAAATTGACGCTCTCATTGAACCGCATTTGAAAGACTGGGATTTCAAGCGATTAGGGAGCATGGAAAAGGCGATTTTACGCTTAGGAGCGTATGAAATTGGCTTCACGCCCACACAAAACCCTATCATCATCAATGAATGCATAGAGCTTGGCAAACTCTACGCTGAGCCTAACACCCCTAAATTTTTAAACGCTATCTTGGATTCTTTGAGCAAAAAGCTCACTCAAAAACCCTTGAATTGAGGGCGTTTTATACCTAAATTTAAAAAATGATGCTATAACCGCTTTATTTTCTTTTTAGCCATTATTTTATTAGTTGTTTTTTATAAAAAAAACATTATTCAGGCAATAACCAAAGAATTGGTGTTTTAAAGCATGAAATCTATAGAACTAAGAGCGTTGGGCTTTTGAGTTTAAGTCTTTTTAGAATATTAAGTATAGTTTTAGACAAATGATATTAAAATCAGTAACCACTTTAGAAAAACAGCGATGGAGTGCGAAAAGTCGTTTGTTTTTAATAAGTGATAAAACAATATAAAGGAATAATATGGCATACAAATATGATAGAGACTTGGAATTTTTAAAGCAACTGGAATCTAGTGATTTATTGGATTTGTTTGAGGTGCTTGTTTTTGGTAAAGACGGCGAAAAAAGACACAATGAAAAACTGACCAGCTCCATAGAATACAAAAGGCATGGCGATGATTACGCTAAATACGCAGAAAGAATCGCTGAAGAGTTGCAATACTATGGGAGCAATAGTTTTGCGAGTTTCATTAAAGGCGAAGGAGTCTTATACAAAGAGATCCTATGCGATGTGTGCGATAAATTAAAGGTCAATTACAACAAGAAAACTGAAACGACTTTAATTGAACAAAACATGCTTTCTAAAATCTTAGAAAGAAGCCTAGAAGAAATGGATGATGAAGAAGTGAAAGAAATGTGCGATGAATTGTCCATAAAAAACACGGACAATTTAAACAGACAAGCCTTAAGCGCGGCGACTTTAACGCTGTTTAAAATGGGAGGCTTTAAATCTTATCAATTAGCTGTCATTGTTGCGAATGCGGTCGCAAAAACCATTCTAGGGCGTGGTTTATCGCTTGCAGGCAATCAAGTGCTTACAAGAACCCTGAGCTTTTTAACAGGCCCTGTTGGCTGGATCATTACAGGCGTATGGACAGCGATTGATATTGCAGGGCCGGCTTATAGGGTAACCATACCGGCATGCATTGTGGTTGCCACTTTACGCCTAAAAACACAGCAAGCCAGTGAAGATAAGAAGTCGTTGCAAATAGAATCCATTTAAGCTTTTTTTTAGGGAAAAGGGTATAGAATGGAGACCCAGATGCGAAAACGCATCTAGTTTTTATTTTAATTTAAGGGAGACACAATGAGTAACAGTTGCAGCAATCAAAACCACAATCAAAAAGGTGATGCTAAAAATCAAAACAACGAAAGTTGTCAAAAAAATAGCCAAAACCAAGCTAATCAATGCAACGCTAACCACGAACATAAAAACGATAAAAAGTAAGGGTTAGAGGGTTAAAGGAGGGGGGTTTTCTTGTGTCAAAAATCAAAATAGCGGTTCGTTTAAATTAGCCTTACCCAAAGAAAAAATTAAATAAATTTCTGCTTCCAAATTCAGATTTGTTTTACATTATTAACATTCGCTTTATTGATATAACGAGTGAAATCGCTATCGCTAGAATTAGGCATTCCTATCCAAAATGATAAGCACATCAAAATATTTTAATCATTATAGTTGCCATCATTCTCTGGTTGTGAATTAATAAAGCTCATTAGCGTCTGTAGCGCTATCTTTATATGCAGTTAGCGGGTGTGTTTAAGCCTTTTAGGGCGTTAAACATGATTTTAAAAAATGATGCTATAATCACTAATCACTAAT
>NZ_MTWR01000014.1:13196-34517 GCF_001998165.1 Helicobacter pylori
CACTAATCACTAATCACTGATCCTAAAAAAGGGGGTTGGTGGGATTTGAGCGAGCGGTAGGAATAAAATTAAAGGGATTGCATGGCATACAAATAGCGACTTGGAATTTTTAAAGCGATTAAGCTCTAGCGATTTGAAAGATTTGTTTGATGTGCTTGTTTATGATGAAAATGGCACACTAAGAATGAATGAATAATTGACAAGTTCAACAGAATACCAAAGGTATGGTCATGATTACGCCAAATACCCAAGAAGGATCGCTGAAGAATTGCAGCGTTATGGGGGCAATAGTTTCATGAATTTTTTTAGAAACGAAGGGGTCTTATACAAAGAGATTTTGTGCGATGCGTGCGATCATTTAAAGGTTAATTACAATGAAAAATCTGCAACCTCTTTGATTGAGCAAAACATGCTTTCTAAACTTTTGAAAGATAGTTTAGAAAAAATGAGTGGGAGAGAGATTAAAGAACTCACCCATGAATTAGGCATGACAAATATTGATAAAGTGATTGGTGAAAACAAACAAGTCCTAATCGCATCTGTTTTAACGCTGTTTAAAGCGGGCGGCTCTCATTCTTATGCGTTGGCTGTATCTGTTGCAGATGCAATGGTAAGACAAACTCTAGGGCATGGTTTATCGTCTGTGGTGGGTAAAGTAGCGCTTAAGAAAACTCTAGGCATTTTAGCTGGCCCTATTGGTTGGGTCATTACGGGCGCATTAGTGAGCATCAATCTTGCTGGGCCGGCTTATAGGGTAACCGTGCCTGCATGCGTTTTAGTTGCCACCTTACGCAAAAAATTAAAAGCAAAATAAGAAGTAGAACAAGCAAGGCTGAAAGCGGAACAAGAAGCGGATAAAACCAATAAAACATGGTGTCTGGTTATTGTTTTTTGTATTCTCATTGATCTGGCTGTTTTGGCTGTTTTTTTCATAAAAGGAAAACACCAACCAAACAATAACCCAAAAAGCGGTGTTGAAAACCTTAAAAATCCTAGCCACAAGAATTAAAGAATGGCAACAACCGCTCCAAAACACAAAACCACCCCAAGCGCAAAAACAACAAGGGAGCAGAGATTAAAGAGCGTTAAGGAGAGTAAAATCCCCTTTTAGCGTTTGAGGGAATTGACGGTTTGGAGCATGGCATCAGCGGTTTGAATACTTTTAGAATTGGCTTCATAAGCCCTTTGAGCGGTGATTAGATCCGTCATTTCTTCTACCAATCTCACGTTACTAAGCTCCAAAAAGCCTTGCCTTAACTTGCCTAAGCCTTGAGAATCCGGGTTGCCCACAATCGCATCGCCACTAGCGTTGGTGATGGAAAACAAATTATCCCCCATAGAATGAAGCCCCGCCGGATTGACAAAATTAGCTAGCGTGATTTGCCCGATCACATTAGAAGTCGTTTGCAAGCCTTGAGTCACGCTCACCGTGCCATCCACACCGATGTTTACTTGCGTGGTGTCTTCAGGTAAAGTGATTTGAGGGATGAGGAGATAGCCCTCGATTGTTACAAGATTGCCCTGTTCGTCTAGCTTAAAATTCCCGCTTCTTGTATAAGCGGTGGTGCCATCAGGCAATTGGACTTGAAAAAAGCCTTTGCCCGTAATGGCGACATCTAAATTATTTTCCGTTTCTTTAGGGCTGCCTTGCGAAAACATTTTAGTGATCGCGCTAGGGCGCACGCCTAAGCCCACTTCCATGCCATCTGGCGATAAAGTCGTGTTGCTTGTGTTGGTGCCGGCGTATTGCATCGCTTGGTAAAACAAGTCGTTAAAATCCGCACGAGATTTTTTAAACCCGGTGGTATTGACATTGGCGATATTGTTTGAAGTGGTGTCAATGTGCGTTTGTTGGGCGAGCATCCCTGAAGTGGCGCTATAGAGAGAGCGGAGCATTTTTTCCCTTTAAACTAAAACTTAATAACCTAGAATTGTAACCAAAATAAGATTAAATTTGACTAAAACGCTCTTTTTTAACACCCTCTTTTTTAAGCTCTTGCCTCAAAATAACCGATACTTGACGCTATTGATGAATTTTAGGCGTTTTATCATGCACTTTCTTTTTGTATCCATTCACTCAAAACTTTTTAACAGCGTTCTTGGCGAAATGTTAGCCTTTTCTAAAGGGACAAAGCGCTTTTTTTGATAAGCCTCTAGGCTTGATCGCCCTATCATGGCGGCATTGTCGCTGCAAAATTCTAAAGGGGCTAAAACAAGCTTGCAATCAAACTCAGCGCACAAATTTTCAAACGCCTTTCTTAACGCCAAATTTTGGCTTGCTCCCCCCACAATACCAAAAATTTTAGGGCGTTTGATTTTAAAATAGCGTTTAGTCTGCTGAATTAAATGCTCAATCGCTGCGCTTTGAAAATGATAGCCAATCTTTTGCTTGATCGCTTCATTCAAATTATGGACATTTTTTTCAACCTCCAAACGCACCGCATTTTTTAAACCTGAAAAACTAAAAGCCAGATTCGGGCTGTTTTTTAAAGGGACAGGGAACATTAAAGGCTCGTTTGGATGCGCATAATCAAGGGCTAATCTTTCCACTATGGGGCCTCCTGGATAGCCTAAATCAAGCATTTTAGAAACCTTATCAAAACTCTCCCCAAAGCTATCGTCTAAACTCGTGACAACGATTTTAATGTCTTCATAATTTCTAGCCTCTAAAATCAAAGAATGCCCCCCAGAGACTAGCAGCACGCTTAAAGGCATGCGAGTTTGCTTGTCATTGATGAATAGCGAATACACATGCCCTCTCAAATGGTCTTCTAAAATCAAGGGTAAATTCAAAGACAAGCTCAAGGCTTTTGCCATCATCAAACCCTCTATTAAAGTAACGCTCAAACCTGGCTGATTGGTGATAGCGATGGCTTTAAGTTTAGAAAAATCCTTATTCAAGCTGATTTTAACGCGTTCTAATAAGAGCGGCAAATTCTCAGCATGCAGGCGCGACGCAAGCTCAGGCACAACGCCCCCATAAGAGCTGTGGTGCTTTTCTTGAGAGATTTTAAAATGAGCGATAAGTTTAGCGTCCTCTATTCTTGTAAGGGCTAAAGAGCTGTCATCGCAAGAACTTTCAATGCTTAAAATCATGTCTTTATCTTTGAATGGTGTTTTTGCTTGAATTATACTTTGTTGGCTTGTATTTTAAAATCTTTAAGCTAAATATTTGATCGCATTCAAATAGCTTTTGTTGTTCGCTTTGTTTTGATAAGCGATATCAAACGCTGTGCCGTGGTCAGTGGAAGCGCGTAAAATGGGAGCGTTCAAACTCACATTGATGCTTTCATCAAAATAGAGCGCTTTTAAAGGGGCTAGCCCCACATCATGGCTCATGCTCACATAAAAGGGGGTTATCTTGCGTTTATTGGGGGCAAAAGCGCTATCAGCGGGCAGTGGCCCCAAAAAGCATTCAAAACCCAGCGTTTGGTTGCTCTTTTGAATGGCTTTTAAAATCCTTTCATCTTCTTCCCCAAACAAGCCCTCTTCGCCCGCATGGGGGTTAAAGCCACACACTTGAACGATTTTAGCTTGAGTGCTTTTTTGAAACGCTAACAAAAACCGGACCAACGCTCCCACTTGAATGAGCTGAGAAACCGCCCCTAAAGGCACATGGTCGCTAAATAGCCCCACAAAGAGTTTTGAACACCCAAGCATCATGATGATTTGATGATCTTTATAGCGTTGTTTTAAAAAATCGGTATGCCCCACAAAAGGGATTTGAGCTTGTTGCCATGCGAGTTTGTTGATAGGCAAAGTGCAAATGCCATCCACTTCTTTACTATCCGCTAACTCGCAAGCCTTTTTAAAACTCTCAAAACTATACGCCCCGCTTTGAGCGCTGACTTTGCCTATCGTGCTGGAATTTAATAAGGGTAAGGGGGCATCAATAGCGAGCGCATTGAGCGTTTTAGTTTCATAAGCGTTATTTAGCAATTGGTTGGCCCGCTCTAAAAGTTCGCCATCAATGAGATACAACGGCTCACAAAGCGCACTCACTTCCTTATGGCTTTTTAAAATCAACTCTAAGCCTACGCCTTGAATATCCCCGCAACTGATCGCAATTTTCTTTTTAGCCATTTTATCGCTTAATGAGTTGCGCCATTTCTAAAATCGCTTTTTCTAAACCCACTAAAACCGCTTTTGAAATCACGCTATGACCGATATTAAGCTCTCTTAAAGAGGGGATTTTTAACAATTCTTTCACATTAGTGTAATTCAACCCATGCCCAGCACACACCACAATTCCCATAAAAAACGCTTCTTTGCTCATTCTCCTTAATTGCAAAAAGGCGTTGTGCAATTCTTCTTTCAGTTCTTTAGGGCTTTTGTCTTTGAGCGCGCTAATGGCATGGATTTGATTGTTAGCGTTAGAATATAAAGCGTTGTGCAAATTCGCATACACCCCAGTGTGGAACTCCACTTGCTTGACTTGATGCTCCTTTGCAAAATGCAGAGCGTCTTTTAAAGGATCAACAAACAAAGACACTTCAATGCCTTTATTGTGATACGCTCTAATCACTTCCCCCAAACCCTTTAATGAGCAATCCAATCCCCCCTCTGTCGTAACCTCATTTCTGTTTTCAGGCACAATCGTAACCTTACTCGGCTTATTTTTTAAAGAGCATAAGAAATCAGTGATTTCAGCATTGATAGAGCATTCAATGTTGATAGGCAAAGGGCTTATTTCAAGCAGTCTCAAAACGTCTTCATTTTGAATGTGCCGTTTGTCTTCTCTTAAATGGATGGTGATTAAATCCACTTTATGGGTGTTTTTAGCGATAAACAGAGCCTCTAAAATCTCAGGCTCATAAGTCTTTCTTATCTCTCTTAAAGTAACAATGTGATCAATATTCAATCCAAAACGCATGACTATCCTTTATTTTATAATAATGATTTTTGGAATTGTAACATAAAAACCACCCCTTATGCCTATAAGATTTTATCATCAAGCTATCTTTTGCTATAATAGTGAAAATACTAAATCCAATAAAAAGTGTTGTGGGTGCTATATTTTCTAACCAGTCTCTTCGTTTGCTCTTTGATTGTTCTGTGGTCTAAAAAATCCATGCTCTTTGTGGATAACGCTAATAAAATCCAAGGCTTCCATCATGCAAGAACCCCACGAGCCGGGGGGCTTGGGATCTTTCTTTCTTTTGTGTTAGCTTATCTTTTTGAGCCTTTTGAAGCGCCTTTTAAGGGGTTTTTTGTTTTTTTGGGGTTGTTGTTAGTCTTTTTAAGCGGTTTTTTAGAAGACATTAACCTTTCATTAAGCCCCAAAATACGCCTTATTTTGCAAGCCGTAGGGGTCGTTTGCATCATTTCATCAACGCCTTTAGTGGTGAGCGATTTTTCGCCCCTTTTTAGCTTGCCTTATTTTATCGCTTTTTTATTCGCTATTTTTATGCTGGTGGGTATCAGTAACGCTATTAATATCATTGACGGGTTTAACGGGCTTGCATCTGGGATTTGCACGATTACGCTTTTAGTCATTCATTATATAGACCCTAGCAGTTTGTCTTGTTTACTCGCTTACATGGTGCTTGGGTTTATGGTGTTAAATTTCCCTTTAGGAAAGATTTTTTTAGGCGATGGAGGGGCGTATTTTTTGGGTTTGGTGTGCGGGATTTCCCTTTTACATTTGAGTTTAGAGCAAAAAATCAGCGTGTTTTTTGGGCTCAATTTAATGCTTTATCCGGTCATAGAGGTGCTTTTTAGTATCCTAAGGCGCAAAATAAAACGCCAGAAAGCCACCATGCCAGATAACTTGCATTTGCACACCCTTTTATTTAAATTCTTGCAACAACGCTCTTTCAATTACCCCAACCCTTTATGCGCGTTTATCCTTATTCTGTGCAACCTGCCTTTTATTTTAATCAGCGTCTTATTCCGCTTAAATTCTTACACGCTCATTGTCATTAGTCTGGTCTTTATCGCATGCTATTTAATGGGCTATGCTTATTTAAACAAGCAAGTTTGCGCTTTAGAAAAGCGAGCGTTTCAATGAAAAAGCTCAAAAATCTTTTTTTGAGCCTGCTCTTATGGGTATATCCTTTAAGGAGTGAGCCGATCAATGAGGGGGCATACATTTTAGAAGAGATTGGCGATGTGCTTAGGTTTTTGCCTATTTTTGTAGGCACGGTCAGTTTAGCGATGCGCGATTATAGAGGTTTAGGGGAATTAGCGGTCGGCACATTAGTCACTCAAGGAGTGATTTATGGCCTTAAAGGAGCTTTTAGCACCGCCCATAAAGATGGGGCTAGAGTGGGATTTGCTAAACGGCCATGCTGTAATTCTTGGAGAGGCATGCCAAGCGGGCATGCTGGGGGGGTGTTTAGCGCGGCTGGGTTTGTGTATTACCGCTACGGGTGGAAGCCGGCTCTTCCTGTGATCGCTCTTGCAATACTCACTGACGCCAGCAGAGTGGTGGCAAGACAACACACGATCTTGCAAGTTACGATTGGCAGCCTTATCGCATGGGGGTTTGCTTATTTATTCACTTCACGCTACAAACCCAAGCGATGGATGCTCTATCCTGAAATTTCTAGCGACTTTAAGGGCAGTAGCCGCTATGGGGTGAGCTTTTCTTATCAATGGTAAAGGGATAAAATGCTAAAAAAGTTATTGCTCATTTCGCTCTTTTTAGGGTTTTTAAAAGCAGAGGGCGAACATTATGAAATCATCGCTGAGCTTTCCAAGGCTTTTTTGAAAGCCAAAGACGCTTTTATTGCGATCAATAAAACCTATAAAACCTGTATTGAAACCGGGCATGATCGCACCCAAATACGCCTTCAAAGCGCTTTTTTAGAGAACTTGTCTCAAACAGAACAGCAATTTGATGATTATTTTGAGAAGGATTTTAAAAGCGTAGAAGTTTTAAAAACCTTGCTTAAAGACATCCAATCGTTAGAAAAAGCTTCCAACAAACTCGCATGCGTTGCCCCCAAAAACGCTCAAAATTTTGAAATTTTAGAGGGAGCGATAACGCAAATCATAGACTTAGAAAAACAGATGGATAAATTTATCAATAAAAACTAACATAGGCTATGATATAGTTTATTTTCACAAAATCTCCAAGGAAAATTGATGCAACATGAAATCCCTATTGCCTTTGCCTTTGATAAAAACTACCTAAAAACAGGGGCTGTGGCTCTCTACTCTTTATTGCATGCCCATCGTGCAGTTGAAAGGGTATTTTTCAGTATCTATGTATTCTATAGCGGTTTGAATGAAGATGATTTAAACAGGCTCCAAGAAACTATCAAGCCTTTCAAACATTTTGCCGCTTTAAAATGCCAAGATATTAGCGCCACTCTTGATTCTTTGCCCACTATCACGGATAGCGCATGGGTTAATCGCTATTCTAGAATGATACTGGTCAAATACCTTCTCCCTAGTTTATTCCCCCAATACAGCAAAATGATTTGGTCTGATGTGGATGTGGTGTTTTGCAGAGCTTTCGCTGATGATTTTATCGCTTTAGACACAAGCGAATCTTTTCATTTGAGTGGTGTAATAAGTTTAGTATCACAATCAGTTACAGAGGGGTTTTGGTTTTGCAATTTGAATTACATGCGAGAGCACTCTTTCACCCAACAGGTCTTAGAAAAATTTAAAATTCAAGTAATGCGTCCATATTTTAAAGAACCTACATTAATACACCATTTGCATGCTTATATTAAAGAACTTCCATTACACTATTGTGTTTTGCCTTATTATTATCAAGAAGAACTTGATGATTTGAGGCATAAAGCTTCCTTACCCATTCGGTTTGAAATCATCCACCAAGACAAACCCAATGAATTTATCTATCGCCAGCGAATCCCCTATGAGATCTCTCAAATTCAAGACATTCTTTCAAACCCTATTATCATGCACTATGAATCTGATAAAGATGCTCTTGGAATCTACAATGGCAAACCTTGGGAGTTCCCTTTGGGGAATCAATACCACCTGTGGTTAGAGATGCTTGCACACACTCCATTTTGGAAAGACTTCACTCTGGAAATGCAAAAAAAACGCATAGAATACCGAGATATTGCTCAAAAAATCCATTATTTTTCTCAAGATAAGCGTCTTTATGAAGTGAGCATACGCTCCATTAAGGTTTTTGCATCTCATTACTATAATTTAGTGGTCAAAGAACGATGGTCTAAACCGATAAAAATTTTCTTTCAAAAAAAATTTTTTCAAAAAAAGTTCTAATTTGTTGGAATCACAAGGCGAAACCAAATCCCTAATACTTATGCTTTCTTAGGCGTTTCACCACATAATCCCCCACGCTTTGAATGATTTGCACTAAAACAATAATCACGACCACCGCATAAAAAAGCACATCGCCCCTATAACTTTGATAGCCAATCCTAATGGCTAAATCCCCCAAGCCCCCAGCCCCTAACGCTCCCGCCATAGCCGAATAGCCTATTAAAGAAATTAAGGTGATGGTGATATTATTCGCTAAAGAGGGCAAGCTCTCTAAAAGCATCATTTTAACGACTTCCAAATTAGACGCTCCCAAACTTAAAGTGGTTTCAATCTTGCCATGCTCTACTTCCATTAAAGAATTTTCAAAAAGTTTTGCGACAAAAGGAATGGCTGAAATGGCTAGCGGGATAATGCTTGCGCTAGAGCCAATGCTTGTGCCAATCAAAAAGCGCGATAAAGGCAGGAGCAAAATAATGAGAATGATAAAAGGGAAAGAGCGAGTCATGTTGATGGAAGTGTCTAAAATTTTATGCAAAAGGGGCTTGTTTAACAAATGCCCTTTTTTACTCACTAACAATAAAACCCCCAAAGGCAAGCCAAAAACAACCGCCAAAAAGCTCGCCACAAACACCATATAAAGCGTTTCTAGCGTGGCTTGAATGAGCATTTGAGAAATCATTTTAATCCTTTAATTTTTCCACTTGTAAGCCTAAAGCGTTTAAATACTCTAAAGCCCTTTGAATCTCTGTGGTGCTGCCTAAAAACCGCACCACTAAATACCCTATATCTTTAGTCGTAAGCTCTTCAATGTTGCCTGAAATGATGCTCACATCTATTTTAAAACGCCTAATCAAATTAGAAATGATCGGCTCGTCTAAATGCTCCCCTAAAAACACGATGCGATAAATGTCTTGCGATTTTTGATCCCCATGCTCGTTTTTGATGCCAAGCAATTCTTTAGTAACGGCATGTTTAGGGTTAGCAAAAATTTCTTCCACCGAGCCTCTTTCCACGATTTCGCCGCTGCTGATCACGCACATTTGATTGCACAATTCTTTAACCACTTCAATTTCATGCGTGATGAAAACGATGCTCAGATTAAGCTTTTTTTGAATGCCGCTTAGAAGCGTTAAAATAGAATGCGTGGTTTTAGAATCCAAAGCAGATGTGGCTTCATCGCAAAGCAACAAATTAGGGCAATTCGCTAAACTCCTAGCGATCGCCACTCGTTGTTTTTGCCCGCCGCTTAGCTGTTTAGGATAAAAATGCATTTTATCTTCTAGCCCCACTAATTCCAACAATTCATGCACCCTTGATTTAATCTTAGTTTTTTCCCATCGGGCGATTTCTAGAGCGAAAGCGACATTTTCAAACACATCTTTAGCGCTCAATAAATTGAAATGCTGGAAAATCATGCCTATTTTTTGGCGCGCTTTTTGCAATTCTTTAGGCTTTAAGTTTAACAGATTGACCCCATTGACTAACACTTCGCCAGAACTGGGGCGTTCCAAACAATTGATTAGGCGAATGAGCGTGGATTTCCCCGCCCCTGAATAGCCTATCACGCCTAAAATATCGCCTTTTTTCAATTCCAAATTCACGCCTTTTAGAGCATGGAATCCATTTTCATAAATCTTTTCAATGTTTTTTAATTCTACTACCATCGTTTTAACTTTACATCCCGATTACTTGGACATTTGCGCGTTATTTTCCACGCTATTGAGCCATAAAAACACTTGCACCACGCTTTCATACAATTCTTCAGGTATCGCGCAGTCTAATTCCACCTTTAAAAGCGAATCCACCAACATGGGGTTAGAAAAGAGCGCTATGTCGTATTCTTTAGCTTTTTGAATGATCCTTTTAGCCACTTCGCCCACCCCGCTTGCGATCACTTTTGGGGCATGATCTTGCCCCATGTTATAGGCTAGAGCGGCGGCTTTTATGGCTTTATTCATCTAATACCCTAAAGTCAAAGAATCCGCATCATTCCAAGAGAAATTTTTTTCAAACCCTTTTGTTTTTTTCAAAATAGACGCAACGCTGCGGACTAGCATGTCTGTTTCAATATTCACGCGCCGTTTGAGTTTATAAGTCTTAAAAAGGGTGTTTTCTAAAGTATAAGGGATAATCGTTAGCCAAAACCCCTTTTCTTCTACCTTGCTTAAAGTCAAACTCACCCCATCAATGGCGATAGAGCCTTGCTCAACGCACAATAAAAGCGTTTCTTTAGAAGCGCTGATGAAAAAATCCACTTGATTAGAATGTTGAATAATTTTTTCAATGACCCCGATAGCGTCAATATGCCCTTGCACAAAATGCCCATCCAAACTCGCATCGGCTTTTAGGGCTGGCTCAATATGGACTAAATCCTTGTAATTTTCTAACGCTACGCTGTTTTGGGTTTTTTGGCTCAATTCCACGCTAAAATGCGTTTTTGAACTTTCTATGGCGGTCAAACACGCCCCATTAATCGCAATGCTATCGCCAAGCTTGGGATTGAGATCGCTCTCTACGCTTAAAATATTGTTTTGGAAACTTTTCACTTTAGCTATTTGATGGATTAGACCGCTGAACATCGTTAATGATTATTTTCCTTATGTTAAAATGCTTAATTATTGTAACATATTAAATAAAACCATAGGATAAAAGCATGTTTATTGATACGCATTGCCATTTGGATCATAAGGATTATGAAAACGATTTAGAAGAAGTGTTAAAAGAAAGCCTGGAAAAAGGCGTTACTCAATGCGTGATTCCGGGCGCGGACATGAAGGATTTGAATAGAGCAATAGAGATTAGCGAAAAATTTGAAGGCGTGTTTTTTGCCATAGGCGCTCACCCTTATGATGTGGAAAGTTTTGATGAAAGCCTGTTTGAAAAGTTTGTCAGTCATCAAAAATGCGTGGCGATAGGCGAATGCGGACTGGATTACTACCGCTTGCCTGAATTGAATGAAAGAGAGAATTATAAAAGCAAGCAAAAAGAAATCTTTACCAAACAGATTGAGTTTTCTATCCAACACAACAAGCCCTTGATCATCCATATTAGAGAAGCGAGTTTTGATAGTTTGAATCTTTTAAAAAGCTATCCTAAGGCTTTTGGGGTGTTGCATTGCTTTAACGCTGATAGCATGCTTTTAGAATTGAGCGATCGTTTTTATTATGGGATAGGAGGGGTTAGCACTTTTAAAAACGCTAAAAGATTGGTAGAGATCCTCCCTAAAATCCCTAAAAACAGGCTTCTTTTAGAAACGGATTCGCCTTATTTGACCCCACACCCTTTTAGAGGCACCAGGAATAGCCCCACTTATATCCCTTTAATCGCTCAAAAAATTGCCGAAATCATCAACATAGAGACTGAAGAGCTCGCTTCTTTAAGCACGCATAACGCTCAAACGCTCTTTAGTTTCCCCTAAAAATAAGGCTGTGTTAGAAAGCGTTATTCAAGTTTAGCTATAATCAAGGCTATTTTAAAAGCTAGATAGCTATAGTTATTAGGATGCGATGTCAAAAAGAATGAAGTGTTTTAGTCAAAAATGGTTGGTTTTTTTTGTTACCATTTTATTGGCTTCTTTAGGCCATGCGAAAATGGCTTTTGAATCTAATATTGACACCAAAGCGCTAGAGGCTTTTGGGGTTAATGCAGGCTTTTTATCCCAAATGCCAAACGCTTTAAAAAAAATGAATGAAGAAGAAGAATGGAAAAGACTTGTCAAAAGATTTGATGTGAATTACCAGTTCATCCCTATCATCAAAAACATGCTCATAGAAGCGAGCGTGCCGCAAGAATTTTTGTTTTTAGCCATGGCCGAGTCTAAATTTTCATCAAGGGCTTATAGCAGGAAAAAAGCGGTAGGGATTTGGCAATTCATGCCAAGCACGGCTAAAGAATTAGGGCTTAAGGTCAATCATTACATTGATGAAAGAAGAGATCCCATTAAAAGCACTCAAGCGGCGATCACTTATTTGAAACGGCTCTACAAGCAAACCGGGGAGTGGTATTTGGTCGCTATGGCGTATAATTACGGCTTACGCAAAGTTCAAAACGCTATTAAAGCCGCCGGCACTTCGGATATTAAGATTTTGTTGGATGAAGATAAAAAATACCTCCCTAAAGAGACACGAGAGTATATCCGTTCCATTCTAAGCCTGGCGTTAAAATTCAACAGCCTAGACAACCTCAAAGATAAAGAATATCTGCTCAATCGTGGGGCGAGGGTGAGTTTGGTGGGCGTTCCGTTTAAAAGGCACACTTCTTTAGTCCAAGTGGCCAAAAATTTGAATTTGAGTTTAGAAACCTTAAAATCCTACAACCACCAATTCCGCTATAACATTCTGCCCTCTAAAGACCCCACCTACACCGTTTATATCCCTTATGAAAAACTCGCCCTTTTCAAACAACGCCAACTCAAACAAAATAAAAACATTCAAGCGAGTTCAAAAAGCCCTTTTATCACCCATGTGGTCTTGCCTAAAGAAACCTTATCTTCTATCGCTAAACGCTATCAAGTCAGTATTTCCAGTATCCAATTAGCCAATAATCTCAAAGATTCTAATATTTTTATCCACCAGCGCTTAATCATCCCCACTAACAAAAAATTACTCGCTACAAGGGAATTTTAATGGGTTTGGCGTTAAAAAAAGTTTGTTTTTTAAGCGTTATTTTTTTGATTAGCGCTTGTGCGGTTAAAAAAGAGGGAATAAAGAATTTGTCTTATAAGCATGAAAGCTTGCGCGCTTATGAAAACGCTAAAGACTATGACCCGACAACCAAAAAAGCCACCTATAAGCGCAATTTTTTTGAACGCCATTTCAAACACCACACCGATTCGCAAGGTAACAATACAAAACAACCCCTAGATAACGGCATGCGTGATTCTAGCGCGATCCAAAGAGCCACCATGCGCCCTTATCAAGTGGGGGGCAAGTGGTATTACCCCACTAAAGTGGATTTAGGCGAGAAATTTGATGGCATTGCGAGCTGGTATGGCCCTAACTTCCATGCCAAAAAAACCAGTAATGGGGAAATCTATAACATGTATGCCCACACCGCCGCGCACAAAACTTTACCCATGAACACCGTGGTGAAAGTCATCAATGTTGATAATAACTTAAGCACCATTGTGCGCATTAATGATAGAGGGCCTTTTGTGAGCGATCGCATCATTGATTTGTCTAATGCGGCCGCTAGGGATATTGACATGGTTCAAAAAGGCACAGCCAGCGTGCGCCTCATTGTTTTGGGTTTTGGTGGGGTTATCTCCAAACAATACGAGCAATCCTTTAACGCCAACTCTTCAAAGATCTTGCACAAAGAATTTAAAGTCGGCGAGAGTGAAAAAAGCGTGAGCGGAGGGAAATTTTCTTTGCAAATGGGGGCTTTTAGAAACCAAATAGGCGCTCAAACTTTAGCGGATAAATTGCAAGCAGAGAATAAAAATTACAGCGTCAAGGTTGCTTTTAAAGACGATTTGTATAAAGTTTTAGTTCAAGGGTTTCAAAGCGAAGAAGAGGCTAGGGATTTTATGAAAAAATATAACCAGAATGCGGTTTTAACGAGAGAATGATTAAGTTATTGCTTTTAGATGTGGATGGCACGCTCACGGACGGGTCGTTGTATTTTGATGAAAATTTTCACGAAATCAAGGCTTTTAATGTCAAAGACGGGCTTGGCATGACGCTATGGCAAAAATTAGGCAAAAAAATCGCTATCATTACAGGAAGAACTTCAATCATGGTGAAAAAACGCATGGAGAGTTTGGGCGTTCAGTTTGTTTTTATGGGCGTTGAAAATAAAGGCGTGGTTGTGGAGCGGCTCAAAAAAGACTTGCAATTGAGCGCGCAAGAAATCGCATGCGTAGGCGATGATTATAACGATTTAGGCATGTTTAAGGCATGCGCTTTGAGTTTCGCTCCTTTTGATGCACACCCCTTGCTTAAAAGCAAGGCCTATAAAGTGTTGCAAAACTCAGGGGGCAAGGGGGCTGTTAGGGAAGCGATTGATTATCTTTTAACATTAGAAGGCTTGCAAGATGAAGCGCTCAAGTTTTACCTCTAATAGCGTTTTAAACTTTTTTGTGGTTTTGTCTTTCATCACGATAGGGCTAGTTTTTTTCTTTTTGCGTTCCCAACCCACTAGCGTGGTCTCTAAAGAAAATATCCCTAAAATTGAATTAGAAAATTTTAAAGCGTTTCAAATCAACGATAAAATCCTTGATCTGTCCATAGAGGGCAAAAAAGCTTTACAATACGATGATCATGAGATCTTTTTTGATTCTAAAATCAAGCGCTATGATGAAGACACCATTGAAAGCGTTGAATCCCCTAAAGCCAAACGGCAGCAAGATTTGTATTTCTTCCCTAATGGGGTTACTTATAAAAGAAGCGATGATTCTAGTTTTTGGAGTGAAACAGGGATTTATAACCATAAAGAGCAAAATTTTAAAGGCAAGGGCCGTTTCATTCTCACTTCAAAGGACAGCAAGATTGAAGGGCTTGACATTTCTTATTCGCATGCTTTAGCCATTATTGAAGCTCAAAGCATTCAGGCACATTTATTTTTAGATGAAATCAAACAAAGCCAGAAAGAAAAGAAAAAACTCCCCACTTTCAAAGGAGGGTTTTAATGCGTTGGTGGTGTTTTTTGGTGTGTTGTTTTGGTATTTTAAGCGTGATAAGCGCTCAAAAAACAGACAATAAAGGTTTGAAAAAAGAAAGAGAGCTTTTAGAGATTACTGGCAACCAATTTGTAGCGAACGACAAAACCAAAACCGCCGTTATTCAAGGCAATGTGCAGATCAAAAAAGGTAAAGACCGGTTGTTTGCGGATAAGGTGAGCGTGTTTTTAAACGACAAACGAAAGCCAGAGCGCTATGAAGCCACAGGGAACACGCATTTTAACATCTTTACAGAGGATAATCGTGAAATCAGCGGGAGCGCTGACAAGCTCATTTATAACGCACTGAATGGGGAATACAAATTATTGCAAAATGCGGTGGTTAGAGAAGTGGGGAAATCCAATGTCATCACCGGTGATGAAATCATTTTAAACAAAGCTAAGGGTTATGCTGACGTGTTAGGGAGCGCGAAACGGCCCGCTAAATTCGTGTTTGATATGGAAGATATTAATGAAGAAAATCGTAAAGCTAAATTGAAGAAGAAAGGCGAAAAACCATGATCGCCATTAAAGACGCTCATTTTCTCACTTCTTCAGGCCAACTTTCGCAATGCCCTGCGAGCTTGACTTCTGAGATGGTCATTTTAGGGCGTAGCAATGTCGGTAAAAGCTCGTTTATTAATACCTTGTTAGGAAAAAATCTCGCCAAAAGTTCAGCAACGCCTGGAAAAACCCGTTTAGCGAATTTTTTTTCCACCACTTGGGAAGATAAAGAAAACGCCTTAAGGGCCACTTTTAATGTGATTGATTTGCCCGGGTTTGGCTACGCTAAAGCTTCTAAAAGCTTGAAAAAAGAATGGGAGGGGTTTTTATGGGAATTGTTGAGCGTTAGGGTTTCTATCAAACTTTTCATCCATTTAGTGGATGCGCGCCATTTGAATTTAGAAATTGATAAAAACGCTAAAGAAAATATTCAAGCCCTTTTAAGGCCCGATCAAGCCTACCTTTCTCTTTTTACGAAATTTGACAAGTTGAATAAAAACGAGCAACACCGCCTTTTTTTAAACGCTCCTAAACCTTTTTTAATCAATACCACCCATTTTAACGCTCTTTCTTCAAAATACCCAACCCTTGAAATAGTGCGCCAAACCCTTTTAAAATACTTGCTCACTAACCCCTTATAAGCCACAAAACCATGCTCTCTTTAAAACAAGATTCCTTTTTTTTCTTATGCTTAGGGATCTTGGGGTTTTATTTTTATAGCCTTTTGAGAGACTTAATGCCTTTTTTACCCCCAATGATTGGGTTTTTATTCTTGTTTTATGCGAAAAAATACGATCATTTTCTGCCAAGCTTAAGCGTGTTTGGTTGTTTGTTTTGGTTTGAAAGCATGCATTTAAAGACTTTAGGCGTTTTGGCTTTATTGTTTTTAATCTACCATCAAATCGTCTATAAAAACTCTTTAAAGCTTTTTAATGACGGCTTTTTATTCAAAACTTTGCATGTCTTTTTGGTTTATTACCTCTATTTATCGCGCTTTTTTTCGGTGTCTTTGGATTTGAAGATACTCGGTTTTCTCGCTCTTTTTGTGCTCATAGAGAGCGTTTTGTGGGGTTTGTATGAAAAATCTTCGCTATAAGCTTTTACTCTTTGTTTTTATAGGGTTTTGGGGGTTGTTGGTTTTAAATTTATTTATTCTAAGCGTTAAAAATCAAGAATACTATGAAAAACTGGCTGAACGAAACATGACCAAAAAAGAATTTTTAATCCCTACAAGGGGCAATATTACAGACAGAAATGATGAGTTTTTAGCCACTAATGAATTGGTGTTTGGCGTGTTTTTGCCCAGCAGACTGAAACAAAAAGAGCTTTTGGAAAAAATTGAAATCATCCAAAAGTTTTTCCCTAACTTTTCCAAAGAAACGCTTTTAAACAATTACCAAAAAGAAAATTCGCTTTATAACCATAATCTCATTAAAGTGGTGGGATTCATTCCTTATGTCGCCATGCAACCTCTTTATGCCAAACTCATCCAAACTCAAGGCATTTTTGTGCTGCCTTTAGACAAGCGCTACTACCCTAATAACGCTTTAGCTTCGCATGTTTTAGGCTATGTGGGGGTGGCAAGCTTGCAAGACTTGAAAGACGATGAAGAGAATCAATACAGCCAGATTGTAGGCAAAACCGGCATTGAAAAAGAATACAACAAGCTTTTACAAGGCAAGGTGGGCTATAAAATCATGCATGTCAATGCACTCAATCAAGAATTAGCCACCTTAGAGGTCGTGCCACCAAGCACCAATAACCACTTGCAATTGAGTTTAGACAAACGCTTGCAAAAAGAAGCGGACAAGCTCTTTGAAAATAAGAGAGGGGCTATTTTAGTGATGAACGCAGAAAATGGGGAATTGCTCGTTGCAGGAAGTTACCCTGAATACAATTTGAACGATTTTGTAGGCGGAATCAGTCAAGACAAATGGCAAAAACTTCAAGATGATATTTACAACCCCTTATTAAACCGCTTCGCTAACGCCTTGTATCCGCCGGGATCTGTGGTTAAAATGGGCGTGGGCTTGAGCTTTTTAGAAAACCTTCATATCACAGAAAACACCACCATACCCACCCCCCCTTTTATTGAAGTGGGTAAGCGCAAATTCAGAGACTGGAAAAAAACAGGGCATGGCAATTCTAATTTGTATAAAGCCATTAGGGAGTCCGTGGATGTGTATTTTTATAAGTTTGGGCTTGAAATCTCTATAGAAAAACTCTCTAAAACTTTAAGGGAAGTGGGCTTTGGGGAAAAAACGGGCGTTGATTTGCCGAATGAATTTGTGGGGATTGTGCCGGATAATTTGTGGAAACTCAAACGCTTCAATCAAGATTGGCGCGTTGGGGACACGCTCATTACCGCTATTGGGCAAGGCTCTTTTTTAGCCACGCCCTTACAAGTGCTAGCCTATACGGGACTCATTGCGACAGGCAAACTGGCAACGCCTCATTTTGCTATCAACAACCAACAGCCGCTCAAAGATCCCCTAAATAGCTTTCAAAAAAAGAAGCTCCAAGCCTTGAGAGTGGGCATGTATGAAGTGTGTAACCATAAAGACGGCACCGCTTATCATTCCACAAGAGGTTCTAAGGTTACTTTAGCGTGCAAGACCGGCACCGCGCAAGTCGTAGAAATCGCTCAAAACATCGTCAATCGCATGAAAGAAAAGGATATGGAGTATTTCCATCGATCCCATGCGTGGATTACGGCATTTTTGCCTTATGAAAAACCCAAATACGCTATCACTATTTTAGTAGAACATGGGGAAGGGGGGTCAAAACTAGGGGGCTTGTTAGTGAAAATGAGCAATAAACTCTATGAGCTTGGCTATCTTTAATAAAATTCTAAATCTTTTCAAAAACGCATTAACTCAGACGCTAAAGACAATCAGCCAACTTGTTTCCAACTGATTCTATCGCTCTATAACTCACTCAGTCTAATAATTGTTTAAAACTGGTCTTTATTAAAGAACATTCTAAAAGCGTAACTTCAATGAGATTCAGGCTTGCTGTATTTTTGGCTTTATTCTAATCGCATATTGACGGCTAAAGCCTTGTTTAATGTTTTTAAAAAACGGGGTCTTAGTTATTTGGCTTCATCGTTTTAGATTTTATCATGATTTTCTTAAAGGGATAGGGGGTTATTTTGCGCCATTGCTCCCCTTAAGAAATAACGCTTTTAAGAAAGTGTCGCTTGATTAGTGCAAGCTCTTTTCGTTTTATTCTAAAAATACTCTTAGCGTTTTTAATACTCAATGAGAAAAGAGCTTTTGATTAGCACCTAAAGCCCCCATTCATCTTAAAGACGAATTTTATCCAAATGGCTTAAAAAGCCGGGATAATCGCCCCTTTATAGGTATCCAAAATAAATTTCCTGGTCTTTTCACTCTGTAAGGCTTCAATCAGCGCTTTTATGGCTTCATCTTGCGCGTTATCCTCACGAGAGGCTATTAGATTGGCATAAGGCGAGTCTTTGTCTTCTGAAAATAAGGCTCCGGTGAGTTTTGCTTGCAAGGCATAATTCCCTGTTACAATAGCCCCATCCACATCCCCTAAAACTTTAGGCAATAATGCGGCTTCTAAAGGTTTGATTTTGATGTTGTAAGGATTTTTGACAATATCAAACTCCGTAGCGTATAGATTGCTTGGGTCTTTGAGAGCGATAAGGCCTTGTTTATGGAGTAAAATCAACGCCCTGCCTTGATTGGCCGGATCATTTGGCACGGCAATCACTGAGCCTTTTTTAAGGTTTTTAATGTCTGTGATTTTTTGAGAATAAAATCTCAAAGGCTCCACATGGATATTGGCCAAACCAACAAGGTGCATTTTTCTGTCCAAATTAAACCTGTCCAAATAAGGGCGGTGCTGGAAGTAATTCGCGTCTAAAGAGCCGTCATTGAGCGCTAAATTGGGCAACACATAATCCGTAAAAGACACGATCACTAATTTGATCCCTTTCTCTTTCAAATCGTCCACGACTGATTGCAAGATTTGCGCATGCGGCACAGGGTTAGCGCCCACTTTAAGCTCACGAGTGATTTTGTGGTCTTCTTTTTTTTCTTTGTGGTGTTTGGCGTCTAAAAGGTTAAACAAACCTAAAGCAATTACCCCTACACTAATAATACGCTTGAATGCATTCATAAAAACCCCTTTATTAAAAAATTAATTCAAAAATGATAAAAAGATAAAACGATACGAAAATTTTAGAAACTGGCAAAGAATAAAAAGAAAAGGATTCAATCAAGAAAAACGAAGTTTCTCTTGATCAAACAGCGAATCGAACCATCAAAGGTTAATGGAATTTTCTTTAAGATACTCTGCAACGCCTTGGTGAGTTGCTTTCATGCCTTTATCGCCTTTTCTCCAACCTGCTGGGCATACTTCACCATGTTCTTCAAAGTGCAAGAGAGCGTCTACCATGCGAAGCATTTCATCTGCATTCCTACCCAATGGCAAGTCATTGATCACTGCATGTCTTACTTTCATGTTTTTGTCAATCAAAAAAGCTCCTCTCAAAGCGATCGCTTCTTCAAACAGCACATCATAGTCTCTAGAAATGCTCTTAGTAATATCAGCCACCATAGGGAAAGTTACTTGACCAATACCGCCTTTTTCTACAGGGGTGTTTTTCCATGCGAAATGCACTTGTTCGCTGTCAATAGACACGCCAATCACATTAAAGCCTTTTTCTTGGAAGTCTTTCACTCTTTTGTCAAACGCAATGATTTCTGTAGGGCATACAAAAGTAAAATCTTTTGGCCAAAAGAAAAGAATCGCACCGCTCTTACCTAAATTTTTAGAAAGCTCAAAGTGTTCATCAACCTCGTTGTTTCCTAAAACGGCAGGTGCTTTAAAATCGGGGGCAAGTTTTGTAACTAACATATACAACTCCTTAAGTGTTTTAAAATTTTGTTGGATCAAAATTAAACCTAAATTAATTAGATTTAATTTACTATGCTTTCCACTCAATCAGTGGAAACATGGTGGAGTATAATCTTAAAAAGTTAATGAAAGGGTATTTCCTTTTAAATTTTAAGATTTTGTGAAAAATAGTTTCATTTTTAACTGCTTGTATTTCCTTAAATGGTGTTATAATCGTTTCATAAATCATACGAAAGGAATTGTCATGCTGATCGCTCGCTTTAAAAAAGCTTTAATCTCTTATTCTTTAGGTGCACTCATTGTTTCATCTTTATTGGGAGTGGCTAACGCTTCTAATCAAGAAGTTAAAGTCAAGGATTATTTCGGGGAGCAAACCATAAAGCTCCCTGTTTCTAAAATAATCTACTTGGGTAGCTTTGCAGAAGTGCCTGCTATGTTCAATACTTGGGATAGGGTTGTAGGCATTTCGGATTACGCTTTTAAATCTGGTATTGTTAAAGCCACTCTCAAAGATCCTAAACGCATTAAATCCATGAGCAGCGATCATGTGGCGGCTTTGAATGTGGAATTATTAAAAAAGCTTAGCCCTGATCTTGTTGTAACCTTTGTGGGCAACCCCAAAGCGGTAGAGCATGCGAAAAAATTTGGGATTTCATTCCTTTCTTTCCAAGAAAAAACCATTGCAGAAGTCATGGAAGATATTGACGCTCAAGCTAAAGCCTTAGAAATTGACGCTTCTAAAAAGTTGGCTAAAATGCAAGAAACTTTGGATTTTATCAAAGAGCGTTTGAAAGATGTTAAAAAGAAAAAAGGGGTGGAGCTTTTCCATAAAGCCAATAAAATCAGCGGCCATCAAGCCCTTGATTCAGATATTTTAGAAAAAGGGGGCATAGACAATTTCGGCTTGAAATATGTCAAATTTGGGCGCGCTGATGTTAGCGTGGAAAAAATCGTTAAAGAAAACCCTGAGATTATCTTTATTTGGTGGATAAGCCCTCTTAGCCCTGAAGATGTGTTAAACAACCCCAAATTTGCTACCATCAAAGCCATTAAAAACAAACAAGT
>NZ_MTWR01000134.1:0-252 GCF_001998165.1 Helicobacter pylori
GGCATTACTTTAAACCAAGCCAATTGGAAGAGTTTAATGAAGATCATCAATAATTTTTCTAACACGACTAATTATCATTTTTCTCAAGGCAGTCTCGTTGTGGGGGCGATCAAAGAAGGGCAAACCAATACTAAAAGCGTGGTGTGGTTTGGAGGCGATGGCTATAAAGAGCCATGCGCGGTTGGGGATAATACTTGCCAGATGTTCAGACAGACTAATTTAGGGCAATTGCTCCATTCCACTTCGCCTTAT
>NZ_MTWR01000135.1:0-265 GCF_001998165.1 Helicobacter pylori
TGAGCATGCGATTTTGCATGCGGACATGGCGTTAGTGGTGGTAACGCCGGAAGTGAGTTCCTTAAGGGATAGCGACAGAGTGATTGGCATTATTGACGCAAAGTCTAATCGGGCCAAAAGGGGCGAAGAAGTGCATAAGCATTTGATAATCAATCGCTTAAAACCTGAATTGGTGGCAAATGGCGAGATGATTTCTATAGAAGAAGTGCTTAAGATTTTATGCTTGCCTTTAATTGGGATCATTCCTGAAGACAGCCATATTATT
>NZ_MTWR01000136.1:0-457 GCF_001998165.1 Helicobacter pylori
ATGAGTATTATTTGAAGCTTTTAGAGGTTTGATCTAAAATCAAGGCTCTTATAGAGCTATAAAAACGCTCCGCCATTAGGCGTTAGGCTAGCGATTTTACGATATTGTGCTTACATTCGCTTCAAACAAACTTGAGCCATTAAAAAGGGGCTTGGTCGCTTCACTCTCAATCTCAAGCGTTTTTTTATCATCAATATCAAGCTCGCTTTTTTTGTAACACCAACTATTAAAACGCTCTATCATGACGCAGGGTTGCTTTATATGGGGAAGGCTCAAGCCTTTAAAGAAATGCGGCCTATTTTTAGCCCAAATTCTATCGCTTTAGAATTATCGCCCTTAGAAGTCCAAGATATTGACACTTTAGAAGATTTAGCGGACGACAAAGCCACGACTTTAGAGGTGATGGCCTATAACAGGAAAGAATTAGAGTTAAAAGAGGAAGAAATAGCGGGTTGTT
>NZ_MTWR01000137.1:0-247 GCF_001998165.1 Helicobacter pylori
ATTAAAAACCAGGTTAAAGAAGTAGAAGAGATTAACGCTTCTATTGAAGCCTTAAGATCGGTTACTGAGGGCAATCTAAAAATCGCTAGCGATTCGTTAGAAATCAGTCAAGAAATTGACAAAGTCTCTAACGATATTTTAGAAGATGTGAATAAAAAGCAGTTTTAATGCTCATTCATATTTGCTGTTCAGGGGATAACCTGTATTTTTTAAAAAAGGCTAAAGAGGCTTTTGCGGGGGAAAAAAT
>NZ_MTWR01000138.1:0-242 GCF_001998165.1 Helicobacter pylori
CGAGTGTATTCTTTAAAACTCAACCCTAACGCATAGCATAAGCTAAAATGGGGTGCTGTTATGGGGCTTAAACAAATTCTCAAAAAGAACTCTATGTAGAGATTGAAAACAACCAAGTGTCCTTTACTAGTGGTATTTGGGTGATGATGACTCAAACCTTAATCCCCACTTCTCGTATCAACGATGGTGCTTATTTCGCGACTCAATTCAGACTCAAAAAAGGGACTTGGATGAATCCAGAT
>NZ_MTWR01000139.1:0-326 GCF_001998165.1 Helicobacter pylori
CTAAAATAAACCCCAAAATATTCACTAAAGATTCCACGATAAAAATACTCAAAATGCACAGTTCTGTTTTAAAACCCTTGTCGTCTTGGTTCAATATTTTTTCGTGTATGAGTCGTTCTTTATAAGTCATTCTTTTTCCTTTAAAATGTTTAAAACGCATTCTTTAATTTTTTTAGGCTCTATGTTTTGGATAGAAAAATAACGGCGCTTATCAAAGGTTCTCATCAGCCACGCCACAGCTTTAATGCACCTTAAAAACCACGAATGGGGCATTTTAGCTAAAATAAACCCCAAAATATTCACTAAAGATTCCACGATAAAAATAC
>NZ_MTWR01000140.1:0-235 GCF_001998165.1 Helicobacter pylori
TTTTACGATATTGTGCTTACATTCGCTTCAAACAAACTATTCAAAAGCCATTTCACGCTGGACGCTTCATCTCTTTTGCTCATCTTTTTACCGCTTACTTCATCTAAAATAATGGGCAAATGCGCATAAACAATCGGATCGTTTGAGCCTAAAGCTTGCTGGATTAAAATTTGTTTGGGGGTGTTACTCACATGATCTTCGCCTCTAATGATCAGACTGATTTCATAGAGCAAAT
>NZ_MTWR01000141.1:0-238 GCF_001998165.1 Helicobacter pylori
ATTTGAAATTAGAGAGCGGCGATTTAAAGATTAGGGGGTAGAGGTGAAAATCAAATTCAAACGATTGGACTATCAGGAGCAATGCCGGGACCAAATTTTAGGGGTGTTTAAGGGGATTGATTTGAGAGAGCCAGAAAATGACGCTCAAAGGATTGCTAACCCTGTTTTTGAAATAGGGGCGATCAAAGATCTTTTATATTAAAAACCATTCTTATCCAAGCGGATATAATGGAATTAA
>NZ_MTWR01000142.1:0-374 GCF_001998165.1 Helicobacter pylori
CATCTGTTTTCCCTCCAAAATACCCCGCTATTAGCCCTAATATCGTGCCAAAAAAGACTGCAATCCCTAAAATCGGCAAATCCAAATCAAAGATTTTCTCGCTAGGCTTGTAAGCGTCTTTAGCATACACGAACGCTGTCACCCCCCTCAAAATCAACCCTTTAGGGGCTTTTTTTTGAAGGTTTTCTACGCTTTCAAAAAAAGGGAATATTTTTGCATAAATACCACTCTCTCTCAAACTTCTAGCAATCACGTGTGTGTATTGGACCCCTAAACCAAATACTAAAAACATCGCTCATTCCTTATTTTTGTGGGATCTGTGTTTTATTGTATTGATTTTTGTAATTCACCCTATAGCTTTCAGCCAACTCAGG
>NZ_MTWR01000015.1:0-29344 GCF_001998165.1 Helicobacter pylori
GCCATTGAAATTAAAGAGATTTGTGAAAGTTATATTTATAGGAAAGCGATCAGGCATTTAGAAAAGGGTAGGGTGGTGATTTTTGGCGCTGGCACGGGAAACCCGTTTTTCACCACCGATACAGCCGCCACTTTAAGAGCGATTGAAATTGGATCGGATTTAATCATTAAAGCGACTAAAGTGGATGGCATTTATGATAAAGACCCTAACAAATTCAAAGACGCTAAAAAATTAGACACTTTAAGCTATAACGATGCCTTGATAGGGGATATTGAAGTGATGGACGATACCGCTATTTCTTTAGCTAAAGACAATAAGCTCCCCATTGTGGTGTGTAACATGTTTAAAAAAGGGAATTTGTTGCAAGTGATCAAGCACCAACAAGGCGTGTTTTCTATGGTAAAATAAGCCCTTTAACATTGGATAGAACTCAAAATAAAAGGATCATTTTGAAAAAAGAGAGAACAGAGAGTTTAGTCGCTCAAGCCTTAAAAAATATTGGGAACGACCGCTACATGCTAGATAATTTGGTTTTCGCTCGGGTGAAGCAACTAAACGCTGGAGCCAAAACTTTAGTGAATATGGACCCTAAGCGTCATAAATTAGTGGATATTGCTATTAGAGAAATCGCTGAAGGGAAAATTGATATAGACAGGATAGATGAACGAAATTGATAAATCCGTTGATATCGGATTCTTACGGATTTTGGATGTTATCAAAAAAGTTACGACCCCAAAGGGTGGCATTGAAGTTTTAAGGACTTTAATTGATTTCACGCCCAAGATTGAAAACGCCCTAAATTTAGCGACCAAAAGCCATAAGGGGCAATACCGAAAGAGCGGCGAGCCTTATATTGTCCATCCTATTTGCGTGGCAAGCGTGGTGGCGTTTTGTGGGGGCGATGAAGCGATGGTGTGCGCTGCGCTTTTGCATGATGTGGTAGAAGACACGCCTTGTGAGATTGAAACGATTGAGCGAGAATTCGGGCAAGATGTGGCCAATTTAGTGGATGCGCTCACTAAAATCACTGAAATCAGGAAAGAAGAATTAGGCGTGAGCTCTCAAGATCCCAGAATGGTGGTTTCAGCGCTCACTTTTAGAAAGATTTTAATTAGCGCGATACAAGATCCAAGAGCCTTAGTGGTAAAGATTAGCGACAGGTTGCACAACATGCTCACCTTAGACGCCTTGCCTCATGACAAGCAAGTGCGTATTTCTAAAGAAACTCTAGCGGTGTATGCCCCCATAGCGAGCCGATTGGGCATGTCTTCAATCAAAAATGAATTAGAAGACAAGAGCTTTTATTATACTTATCCAGAAGAATATAAAAATATCAAGGAATATTTGCACAAAAACAAGCAGTCTTTGCTCTTAAAACTCAACGCTTTTGCGAGCAAGTTAGAAAAAAAACTTTTTGATAGCGGGTTTAGCCATTCAGATTTCAAACTCGTTACAAGGGTGAAACGCCCTTATTCTATCTATCTTAAGATGCAACGGAAGGGCGCGGTCAATATTGATGAAATTTTAGACTTGTTAGCCATTAGGATTTTGTTGAAAAACCCGATTGATTGCTATAAAGTTTTAGGGATTATCCATTTGAATTTCAAACCCATTGTCTCTCGTTTTAAAGATTACATCGCTTTGCCCAAAGAAAATGGCTATAAGACGATACACACGACCATTTTTGATGAATCTTCTGTTTATGAAGTGCAGATCCGCACCTTTGATATGCACATGGGGGCGGAGTATGGTAATTCAGCCCACTGGAAGTATAAAGCCGGGGGCGTGGATCATGAAGATCACCATGAGGGCATGCGGTGGTTGCAAAATTTTAAATACCATGACAGCGATTTGAAAAACGACCCTAAAGAATTTTACGAACTCGCTAAGAACGATTTGTATCGTGAAGATATTGTCGTTTTTTCGCCTCATGGGGACACTTACACCTTACCGGTGGGCGCGATCGCGTTAGATTTTGCTTACATGGTGCATAGCGATTTGGGCGATAAAGCCACGGACGCTTATATCAATAGTAAAAAAGCCTTACTCAATCAGGAATTAAGGAGTGGGGATGTGGTTAAAATCGTTAAAGGCGATAAAATAATACCTCGTTTCATTTGGATGGATCAGCTTAAAACTTCTAAGGCTAAAAACCACTTGCGCATCCAAAGAAGAAACCGCTTGAAAGAAATTGACACTAAAAGCATGATTAATATCTTAGCGACTTTTTTTGGGCGATCTGTTTTTGAAGACATGGATTTAAAAGATTATAAAAACTTTGAAGAAAAATTAACAGATTGCGGGGTGGAGACCACTTTAACAGAAGCGATGAAAAGCTTTGAGAATTTAGCCAAACTCACTGAAGAAATTGAAAATAAGGTGTTTTCTTTAAAAGAAGATGCGATTTTAGAATACCAAGAGATGAGCTTATGGACTCGAGGTTTAAGGTATTTGGGTTTTAAAACCAATGTCTTGAATTTTTTAGCCCCCAATCGGCAGTGGCAGTGTAAGGAATTAGAACATTTCAGCGTTTGTTCAAGCAACGCTTTAGAAATCAAACAGGTGTTGTTGAATGATTGTTGTTACCCTAAATATGGCGATGAAATCATTGCGATTGTAACGGATTTGAAAGATCCAAAGGCGGTTGTGCACCATAAATTTTGCAAAAAAGCGATGGCGGAAGTGGATGCTAAAGCGCCTATGGTTTATATAGAATGGCACAAGCGGGATCGAACGATTTATAAAATGATGTTTTATTTGGGCGAAAAAAAGTCGGTTTTAGCGAGTTTATTGACTTTTTTAAACAGGAATGAATGCAATATTGTGGGCGTGTCTTACTTAGGCTATAAAGACAAGTATTCTAGCCATTGCGAAGTGAGTTTTGAAATAGCCACGGATAAGGCGGATTGGATCAGAGCCTTAATCAATCGCAAATATCAGGATAGGATTGTAGAATTATCCAATCTAGATGACGCTTATGAGTCATAATAAGCCCTAATTAAGGAATAAACATGGAACAAAAAATCAGTATCGCCTTAAAAGAGATCAAAAGAGGCGCTAATGAAATCATTGGATTAGAATACATTGAAAAGCTGGTGAGAAAATATTATGAAACCAATGAACGCTTTATCGTTAAGGCCGGTTTTGATCCTACCGCTCCCGATTTGCATTTAGGGCATACGGTATTGATCCAAAAATTGGCTTTGTTGCAACAATATGGGGCTAGGGTTAAGTTTTTGATTGGGGATTTTACCGCTATGATAGGCGATCCTACAGGGAAAAATGAAACGAGAAAACCCCTAAACCGGGAGCAAGTCTTAGAAAACGCTAAAACTTATGAAGAGCAAATCTATAAAATTTTAGATCAACAACACACCGAAGTGTGCTTTAATTCCACTTGGTTGGATACTTTAGGCGCAAAGGGCATGATAGAATTGTGCGCGAAGTTTTCAGTCGCTAGAATGCTAGAAAGGGACGATTTTGCTAAACGCTATAAAGAAAACCGCCCCATTAGCATCGTGGAATTTTTATACCCTTTGTTGCAAGGCTATGATTCAGTGGCGATGGGTGCGGATATTGAGCTTGGGGGCAATGATCAAAAGTTTAATTTGCTGGTGGGGCGTTTTTTGCAACGGGCTTACGGCTTGAATAAAGAGCAATCTATTATTACCATGCCTTTATTAGAGGGGCTTGATGGGGTGCAAAAAATGAGTAAAAGCTTGGGGAATTATGTGGGGATCACTGAAGAGCCTAACGCGATGTTTGGGAAGATCATGAGCGTGAGCGATGATCTCATGTGGCGCTATTATATCCTTTTGAGCGCTAAGACTTTAGAAGAAATTGAAGACTTAAAACATGGTATTTTAAACCAAACCTTGCACCCTAAAGCCGTTAAAGAGGATCTCGCTGGTGAAATCGTGGCTCGTTATTATAACAATGATCAAGCCTTCAAGGCGAAAGAGCAATTTTCTAAAGTGTTTAGCGCAAACCTTTTGCCCGAAATTTTATTAGAGAGCGATTTTGATGAGGGGGTTGGGATTTTAGATGTTTTAAAACAGATTGGCTTTTGCCCATCCACTTCACAAGCCAGGCGTGATATTCAAGGGGGAGGGGTAAAGATTAATCAAGAAGTGGTAAAAGATGAGAGTTATCGTTTTGTTAAAGGAAATTATGTTATACAGCTTGGTAAGAAAAGATTTATGAAATTAAATATTAACTAATATTAAGGAAAGAGCTATGGTATCAACACTCAAACCGCTAAAAATCGGTAAGCACACCATAAAATTCCCTATCTTTCAAGGGGGCATGGGTGTGGGGATTAGCTGGGATGAACTAGCTGGAAATGTTGCCAAAGAAGGGGCTTTAGGAGTGATTTCAGCCGTAGGGACTGGTTATTATAAAAACATGCGTTTTGTAGAAAGGATTGTGGCTAAAAAACCCTTTGAAGCCTTGAATTTTTACTCCAAAAAAGCGTTGAATGAGATTTTTGCAAACGCTAGGAAAATTTGTGGGAACAACCCTTTAGGAGCGAATATTTTATACGCTATCAATGACTATGGCCGTGTTTTAAGGGACTCTTGTGAAGCAGGAGCGAATATCATTATTACAGGGGCTGGTTTGCCCACTAACATGCCTGAATTCGCTAAGGATTTTAGCGATGTGGCGCTCATTCCTATTATTTCTTCAGCGAAGGCTTTAAAAATCCTTTGTAAAAGATGGAGCGATCGGTATAAAAGAATCCCGGACGCATTCATTGTAGAGGGGCCTTTGAGTGGGGGGCATCAGGGTTTTAAATACGAAGATTGTTTCAAAGAAGAATTCCGATTAGAAAACTTAGTGCCTAAAGTCGTGGAAGCTTCTAAGGAATGGGGGAATATCCCTATCATCGCAGCTGGGGGGATTTGGGACAGGAAAGATATAGACACCATGTTAAGCCTTGGAGCGAGTGGGGTGCAAATGGCGACTCGTTTTTTAGGCACGAAAGAATGCGACGCTAAAGCGTATGCCGATCTTTTGCCCACGCTCAAAAAAGAAGATATTTTACTCATTAAATCGCCTGTAGGCTATCCGGCTAGGGCTATTAATACGGGGGTGATCAAACGCATTGAAGAGGGTAACGCGCCTAAAATCGCATGCGTGAGCAATTGTGTAGCGCCCTGTAATAGAGGTGAAGAAGCTAAAAAGGTGGGCTATTGTATCGCTGATGGCTTGGGGCGCAGTTATTTAGGAAACAGAGAAGAGGGGCTTTATTTTACCGGGGCTAATGGTTATAGAGTGGATAAGATTATTAGCGTGCATGAACTCATCAAAGAGCTTACAGAGGGTTAATTTGTAGTGCTTGTGAGGTTAGGGGTTGTTGCATGTCTTTTTTGGTTGCATTTTGCTTATGCTACAACCCTTAAAATTACCAACATTGTGCCTTTTGGCTCTAGCAGCGTTAAAATTCTGTTCAATCAAGAGGTTAAAAAATTCAAAGAAGTTCCGCTCAAAAATTTCAAGAGTTATTTGGAATTAGAAGCCATTTTAACCATTCCTAAAAAGCATTACCAATTTTCCAAACAATCTTTTATCACGATCGCGCAATTCAGCCCTAAATTAGCGCGAGTGGTTATCGGCTATGCTCCTAAGATGACTTATGAGATTAAAATCCTTAAAGACAAGCTCTATGTTTCTATCGTGGAGAAAAAGCCCTTAATTAGGCATCAAATGGTGTTAAAACCACCCAAACACCATGCATTAAAACACCAGACGCCAAAACCCATCCTTAAGCCCATTAAAAAAGAGGCTAAAAAGTCTAAAGAGACCAAAGAAAAAACGCCAACTAAGCATGCACATTCAAAACATGCGCATTCTCCATTGAACGAAAGGAGCGCTAAAAAAGAAATTCCTAAAAAAGAAATTCCTAAAAAAGAAATTCCTAAAAAAGAAATTCCTAAAAAAGAAGCGGAAAATGAGAGTAAGAACCAAATCTTTATAGCAGAAAAAAATGATACTTTCATCAAAACCAAACGCAAAAAACACAAAAAGATCGTTTTGGACGCTGGGCATGGGGGGAAAGATTGCGGGGCGATGAGCGCGAATTTAGTGTGTGAAAAAGACATTGTTTTAGAAGTGGTGAAGTTTTTGCATAAAGAGCTTAAAAAAAGAGGTTATAGCGTTTTATTGACAAGGGATAAGGACATTTACATTGATTTAGTGGCTCGCACGGAATTAGCCAATAAAAAAAGCGCGGATTTATTCATCTCAGTGCATGCCAATTCCATCCCTAAACGCTCCACCTCTAACGCCCATGGCATAGAGACTTATTTTTTATCCACCGCAAGGAGCGAAAGGGCTAGGAAAGTGGCTGAGCAAGAAAATAAAGACGATGTGAATTTAATGGATTATTTTTCTAAAAGTTTGTTTTTAAATTCATTGAACACGCAGCGATTGATCGTTTCTAACAAATTAGCGATTGACGTGCAATACGGCATGCTCCAAAGTGTCCGCAAAAATTACCCTGATGTGGTGGATGGGGGTGTTAGGGAGGGGCCTTTTTGGGTGTTAGCCGGGGCTTTAATGCCTTCAATTTTAATAGAAATTGGTTATAATTCCCATGCGATAGAATCTAAACGCATCCAAAGCAAACCGTATCAAAAAATCTTGGCTAAGGGCATTGCTGATGGCATTGATAGTTTCTTCAGCAAGAATGATTAGGCTATAGATGAATTTTTACCAAAAGATATACACGCATAAAGTCGTTTTTTCTTCATTGTTTTTTTTGTTGTTTTTGTTCAACGTGGAAACTTTGTTGTTTTCGCATTTCAGCGATGATTTTTCGCAATTGTTTTTTTTGTTTGAAAACCATGTTTATGATTTCATTATCAAATTAGATTACTTGGGGCTGATAGGCGTTTCTTCAATTTATTTGCTTGCACTTATTCTAAAGCCTTTCACTCTCACGCGCCAAAAATGCGCTTGTATAGGGATATTATGCCTTTCTTTTTACGCTTGGAATTTTCCTATTAAAAATTCTTCAATAGCGCTTTATGTTTTCTATTTTGCGCTGTTAGGGACTTTATTGTGGCGTTTTTTAGGGGCTAGCATGAAGCAATCTTTCTTGCCCTCTATGAATATTTGCGTCGTGTGGGTTTTTGCTTCTTCTTTACAGAGCTTTAGATTTTTAAGCGTGTCTGATTGCGTGGATTTTTCGCTTTTTATACTCGCTCTTATTTTATTGATACTGGTTTTAATCTATCACAAACGCCTTTTTGGGCTGTATGAATACGCTAACACGCTTATTTTGATCGTGGGGCTTTGTGTGGTGGTGCTGTGTTCTAGCATGTTCATTCAAACTAAAGAATACTATGGCATGCGATTGGGTTTTTATTTTTTAGGCTTGTTAGGGTGGCTTTTAGAATACATCCATAACACTTTAAGGCGTTTGGAGCATAAGATTTAAAGCTTTCATCAATAGGGATTGTTAAAGTTTTTTGGTTGAGTGTCCTTGATTGAGTGTCTTTTTGGGGCTTAAAAGCGGGTTTAAAAAATCTTAAAGAGGTTTAATGATCTTTTGTTTTTGGCGTTCTTGCTCTAATTTGGCCACTTGAGCAAAGACTATCGCCACGGCTTCAAACAATTCTTCTGGTATAGTAGCGTTTAATTTCACATCTCTATAAAGCTCTCTAGCGAGCGTTTTATTTTCTATAATTTCTATATCATGCTCTCTGGCGATACCCTTAATCCTGATGGCTAAATAATCCGTGCCTTTAGCCACTACCACAGGCACAGGGTGTTCTTCATCAAATTTGAGAGCGACGGCGTAATGGGTGGGGTTAGTCACCACGACATTGGCTTTAGGGATTTCTTGCATCATTTTATTCGTGGCGTTTTTTACCATCATCTGGCGGATTTTGGCTTTGATTTCTGGGTTTCCTTCTTGCTGTTTGTATTCGTCCTTAACTTCTTGCTTGGTCATTTTTAAAGAGTTGGTGTATTGGCGGCGCTTGATGACTAAATCTATAAAAGCCAAGACAAAAAATAAAAATAAAAGCGAAGAAATGAGTAATAACGCCTTATTTTTAAACCACAACAACTGGCCTTGCAAATTCAAAAGAGCCGCATGGTTTAATTCCCCTAAAAACAAAGAAAAGATGAAAAACCCTAGGAAAAAAGCTAAAAAAACTTTTAAAGTGATCAAACTCCCATCAAGGAGTTTTTTTAAAGAAAAAAGGTTTTTGACGCCATTGATAGGGTTGATTTTAGAAAATTTAGGCTCAATGACTTTAGGGGCAAAGAGCCAGCCAAATTGCAAGACATTAGATAAAAACGCCACCACCATTAAAATGATTAAAATCGGTAAAAGCAATAAAAAAGTGTCTTTAGCCAGCTGGTTAAACAGCTCTTGAACGCTTTCTTTGCTAAAATCTAGGGAAAAATCTTTCAACACATGGCGATACATCTCGCTAAAGCCATCCACCCACCATATAAAGAAAACAAAAATACTCACTAGCCCAGCCAATAACCCCAAAACCCCCACCACTTCCATGCTCTTAGGCACATTGCCTTCTTCTCTGGCTTTTTGGATTTTTTTTGCGCTAGGGAGTTCGGTTTTTTCTTCTTCAGCCATTTGATCCCTCTTTTAAAATTTGAACGGCTAATTCATAGTCTTTTAGGGTGTTGAGATTTAAAAATTCTTCTTCTTTGTCAAAATGGATAGCGACTGAAGAGGCATTTTTGATAAGATCGCTCAAGCGATAATTTTGCGTTTTAAGGGCGTAATTAAGGGCGTTAAGGATGCTTTGATGCCACAAAGAAATCAAATAATGTTCTTTTGTAGGGCTTTTAGCATAGACTACGCTAAAGTTTTGAATCCCACAAAGAACCTTGATGCTTTCAAAGGACACTAAAGGCGCATCTATGGCGATAAAAAAAATATAAGGGGTTTGTAGCGTTAAAAAAGCGTTATGAATGCCAAAAAGGGGTGAAAAAAGATCGCTCTCTTTTTCTAAAAGGTAGGGAGTGTTTAATTCATACGATTTTTTAGCGCTGATAATGACTTTTTTGAAAAGTTTTAAAAGGCGTGTGTATTGGTATTCTAAAAGGCTAGAATACGATTTTAAAGGCATGAGAGCCTTATTGATTGGAACGTCATTGATGATGAAACGAGAGCTTTTGCCCCCAGCTAATAAAACGCAAGGAATGTTATCAATGATAGGGTTTTTCAAAAGTTCTATCCATTTTGATGTTGTTAAGTTATTGTTTATCATGTTACACTAAAAGCTTAAATAAAGAGCATAAGGGACAAAGGGAGTGTTAGTAGATAGTTTTAATAGGGTTATTGACTATATTAGGGTTTCTGTAACCAAACAATGTAATTTCAGGTGCCAGTATTGCATGCCTGCTACGCCATTAGATTTTTTTGATGGTGAAGAATTATTGCCTTTGGATAATGTTTTAGAATTTCTTAAAATCGCTATTGATGAGGGCGTTAAAAAAATCAGAATCACGGGTGGTGAGCCATTGTTACGCAAGGGTTTAGACGAGTTTATCGCTAAATTGCACGCTTACAATAAGGAAGTGGCGTTAGTTTTAAGCACTAATGGTTTTTTACTCAAAAAAATGGCTAAGGGTTTAAAAGATGCTGGGTTATCACGGGTGAATGTTTCATTGGATTCTTTAAAAAGCGATAGGGTCTTAAAAATCTCTCAAAAAGACGCTCTTAAAAACACGCTAGAAGGGATTGAAGAGTCCTTAAAGGTGGGTTTAAAACTCAAATTAAACATGGTTGTGATGAAAGGCGTTAATGATGATGAAATCTTAGAGCTTTTAGAATACGCAAAAAATAGGCATATACAAATCCGCTACATTGAATTTATGGAAAATACGCATGCTAAAAGTTTGGTTAAAGGCTTGAAAGAGCGAGAAATTTTAGATTTGATCGCTCAAAAATACAAAATCATTGAAACAGAAAAACCCAAACAAGGGTCTTCTAAAATCTACACGCTAGAAAATGGCTATCAATTTGGCATCATCGCTCCGCATAGCGATGATTTTTGCCAATCTTGCAATCGTATCCGCTTGGCTTCTGATGGCAAGATTTGCCCATGTTTATACTATCAAGACGCCATAGACGCTAAAGAAGCGATCATAAATAAAGATACAAAAATGATGAAAAGGCTTTTAAAACAATCTGTCATCAATAAACCAGAAAAAAACATGTGGAATGATAAAAATAACGACACTCCCACAAGGGCGTTTTACTACACAGGGGGGTAGGGAAAATATTTATTATTTTAAACCTTTTTATTAAAAATAAGGCGGTTTATTTAGGATTTTTGGTTATAGTGGCTAGGATCAAACAATAAGGAGGTCTTTATGGAAAAAGTCCTAGCGTTTTTTAGTCCTAGCTTTTTTATCCCTAGCTTTTTTTTGGGGGGGGGGTTACTATAAGCCTACCCTGAACCTTTTAAAATCCCCAAAATCTCTCGCTTTTTTAAATCTTTCTTTTTTGGAGTTGAGTCATGAAAAAAGATCGAAAGAAAAAACAAAAATACAGCAACATTACAGATGCCACTATCATGGGTTCAACTGGCGAAGAAAGTGCACTTCATGCTAGTGCCAATAGGGAGCATCTGTCTGTCTTGGATAGATTGGAAGAGATCTCAAAAAGGAAGATAAACTCCAAGTATATTAAACAAAATATCAACCAACAGGCGGGGTATTCTGCTGAAATCAAAGAGCAAGCCCGTGTTAATGCGAATAATATCCTTGCAAAAAAAAGAAAGGATAGTGCAGTATGATGATCTTTTTAGTGAGAAAAAGGCTCAAGTTAAAAAGCTTTTCCCAAACTATGCCACGCCCAGTAAGAACCACGAACTCGTGGATTATATCAGTGTGGATGAAAAGGGGAATGTCATTCCTGGCACGGCTGTGCAGAGTAAATTTGTGGGCAGAAATGGTGAAGAGTGTTTTAAAAAACTCTTATCTAAAGACTATGAAAAATACTTTGAAAACGGTGCGAAGATGAAAATCGCTAGGAATCATTATGGGGATTTTCAAAGAGCGGTCAATACTAGGATCAAGGGCCTAGAATCTCAAATCGCTAAACAAAAGGGGCTTGGCGATTTTCAAAAAGTCGCTCATTTAGAGGAAAAACTCCAACATTGCAAAACAATCAAAGCCCATACAAGGCCTGCGAGTGCCACTAAAAGAGAGGCGATTGAAGCCAGATTGAACCCAAATCTCTCTACTGCCAAAGATGTTACCAGCATTTCGCATCAAGCAGGAATGAACGCCGCACAAACCGGTGCGTGGATAGGTGGTTGTGTCTCACTCGTAACGAATGTTTATGAATGTATCGCAAATGGCAAGGATCCTAAGAAAGCGATCAAGCACACCGCCATTGCTACCCTAAAGGGTGGAGCGCTTAGTTATGTTAGCGCATTTGCAAGCTCATCTTTGGGAGGTTTGATGCAAAGCAGCGCTAATAAAATCATCCAAAGCCTTGGCAAGGGTTCAGTGCCTGCAATGATTGTGGGTGCTTGTGTGGCAAACGCCACGATATTAGGTCGCTATTTTTCTGGAAAGATTGATAAAAACAGAGCTTCCTATTGCGGGCTTTGCTGCAAGAATATCACCGGGATTATTGAGCTTATTGGGTTTGATGTTAGCAATGGGGTGTGCAAGTTTTTGGATTTAGAAACCAATCTGTGCAAGATTTATGAATCGCGCCCGTTAATTTGCAGGATTGATGAAGCACGCAAAAAGCTTTATCCCCACATCCCACTTAAGGAGTTTTATGCCAAAAACGCAGAAGTTTGTAACGCTTTGCAAGAAGCAAACCATATGAATAAGAGCTTTAGGGTCATTCTTAAGAAATAATTTTTAATTTATTGTTCCACAAACACCGCATCAACCAAGTCTGCTATAAAGCGTTCTTCATCAAAAGCGATCAAATCGTCTTCTTTTTCGCCCATTCCTAAATAAAGAATGGGTAATTTCAACTCATACAGCACGCTTAAAATCGCTCCGCCTTTAGAAGTGCCATCAAGCTTAGTCATAATCACGCCGTCTAACGCCAAAGTCTCATGGAAAATTTTGGCTTGCGTGAGCCCAGAACTCCCTTGCGTGCCGTCTAAAATAAGGAATTTATAAAAGGGGGCGTCTTTTAAAACTTTAGAGCTGGTGCGAGCGATTTTAGAAAGCTCGTTTTTAAGGTTGGTTTGGTTGTGCAGCCTCCCGGCGGTGTCTATAAAAACTTCATCTATATTTTTAGCGATCGCGCTTTCTATGGTGTTGTAAGCTAGAGAGCTTGGATCGCTCCCTTCTTTAGCGCTAATGACTTGAATGTTAAGCTTTTCACCCCATAATTGCAGCTGTTTGACTGCGGCCGCTCTAAAAGTATCGCCTGCCCCTAAAAGCACTTTTTTATGCTGTTTTAAAGAGAGTTTGGCTAATTTAGCGATCGTTGTGGTTTTACCCGCCCCATTAACCCCCACGATTAAGTGCACTAAGGGTTTTGTGGTGATAGTCTTTAGGCGGGTTTTATCATAGTAACTTTCCCCACGCACAAAACGCAACAAAGCGACTTCCAATTGCTTGGGCGTAATTAAATCGCCTAAATGCTGTAACAAGCTCTCTATCAAATCGTATTGGATGTCAAAACTAATCAAAATTTCTTCTAATTCCTCTTTAGGAATATTTTCACGCTTTTTTTCTTTAGCCTCTTCACCCTTAATTTTATTGACAATTTTTTTGAAAAAATTAAACATGGTTTTTTAATCCTTTAAATTGGAAATATCAAATTGGAGCATTTCTGCTGGCACGATCCCCTGATACACTTTAATCAATTGGTGTTTATCATATAAGAGCATGTTAAAAGAATGGTTTAAAGCGTCATGGTTTAAATGATCAAAAAGAGCGGTATCTTTAGGGTTTAAAATCATCAAATCAGCTTGAAAGGGTGCAATAAAGTCTTTGATTGCATCGCTTGAATAGGGTTGATTGAGTAAAATAAGCACCCTCAAACGATCTTTAAAAGTTTTTTTTAAGACGTTAAAGCTGGGGGCGTAATCTTTTAAAGAATTATCTAAAGCGCTTAAAACTAATAGAGTAGGGGTGTTGGAATCCGGGCTGATATTGAGAGAATCTAAATCGCCTGTAATTTTGTATTCTTGGTTATTCAAATCCATAGCGGTGTAGGTTTTAGGGCTATCTTGTTGGGTGGTATTGTTTTGAGAATCTTGAGATTTTTGAGAATTTTTACAAGCACTAAAACCCAACAAAACAATCAAAACCAGCGCGATAAAACGCAAAAAATAAGCCTTAATTCTCATTATAAACACATCCTTAAGAATAATAAAATGGTAACTAATAACCTAAAATTATACTATAATGTAAGTCTAAAATTTAAGGATTATAACCATTAAAACGATTTTTAGAGATTTTTGTAAAGAACGCTTGAAAAGGGCTAAACCAACCAAAGATAAAGCAGTCAGGGATAAATTGGCTTGTAGGCTTTTGTTTTGGAAACTTAAAGATTATCAAAATATTTTATTGTATAGCCCGTTAGGGCATGAGCTTGACATTAGGCCTTTGATTTTGAAGTTAAGACAAAAAAATAAGCACGTGTGGTTGCCTAAAAGCATCAAAAAAGGCGCTCATTTTTCTAAAGAGGGTTTTACTATCGTGCCCTTTAGGTTGCCCTTAAGGCGTTTGGGGTGGTTTGATGAGCCGAGTTTGTCGCGCTATTATAAGCGGGAACTAGATTGCATTGTCGTGCCGATTTTAGGAATGGATACAAGCTTTAGGCGCGTGGGTTTTGGGCTAGGCATGTATGATAGGAGTTTGCCAAAATTACTCAAAAAACAACTAAAACGCCCCTTAATCGTGTTTGTGAGTAGAGAGTTAGCGATAGCTAATGGTGTTCTTACAGACGCCTATGACATTGAAGCGGATCTTTACATGAATGCTCGTATCGTTATGAAGAATAATAGAAGGAAACATTATGAGCAGCGGGTTAATTTACATTTCATTAGAAGTTTTGGTAGCGTGTTTGATTACCGCTCTAGTCATGTATTATGTGATGAAAAAGATCTATTACGCTAGAGGGCAAGCCGTTTTAAAAGGCGCTTCAGCCAAAGCCAAATTAATGGAATTTCAAGCGAAATCTTTCGTGGAAGCTGAAGAGATGCGCATGAAAAGCCAAGAATGCAAATTGCAACAGCAATATGAAAACAAGAACTTGCAACTCCAAACCCATTTTGACAAAAAAGAAGCGCATTTGAAGCATTTAGAAGCGCAACACAAAGAATTTGTAAGAGATGAAAAACGCTATTTAGAAAAGGAAAAAAAAGAGCTTGAAAAAGAACGCCAAATTTTAGAACACGAAAAAGAAAATTTCAAAAAACAGCGCGCTGTTTGTAAAGAAGCTCAAGCCAAAGCGCTAGACACGATGCTCAATTACATGGCTTACACCAAAGATGAAATTAAAAGCATGATCTTAAAGCAATTAGAAGAGGAACTAGAAGCGCAAAAAAGCGCCTTGATCAGGCGTTATGAAAAAGAAGCCAAAGAAGAGGGCAAGAAAAAATCGTATGCCATTTTAGCGGAAGCGACAGCCCGTTTTGCGGGTGATTATGCGACAGAGAATTTAACAAGCCGTATCGCTTTGCCTTGCTCAGATTATATCGGTCGTGTGATAGGCAAAGACGGGAAAAACATTGAAGCGTTTAAAAAGATTAGTGGGGTGGATATAGAATTTAGCGAAGATAGTAGCGAATTGTGCTTGTCCAGTTTCAATATTTATCGGCGTGAAGTGGCGAGCGAGACGATTAAAATTTTAATAGAAGACGGTCGTATCCAGCCTAACAGGATTGAAGAGGTTTATCACGGAGTCGCACGCAACATGGAAAAAGAACTGCTTTTTGAAGGAGAGAGCGTGGTGCTAGAATTAGAGCTTGGGGCTATGGAAGATGAGCTTAAAATTTTAATAGGCAAAATGCGTTACCGCTCTAGTTTTGGGCAAAACGCCTTACAGCATTCTAAGGAAGTCGCCCTTTTAGCCGGCTTGATTGCAGAACAGCTTGGGGGGGATAAAAAACTCGCCAGAAGAGCCGGTATTTTGCATGATATTGGTAAAGCGCTCACTCAAGAGCTTGGGAGGGATCATGTGAATTTAGGCGTTGAGGTGTGCAAGCGCCATAAAGAAGACCCGGTCGTGATCAATGCGATTTATGCCCACCATGGGCATGAAGAGATCATGAGCGTGGAGTGCGCGAGCGTGTGCGCGGCTGATGCACTTTCAGCAGGGCGTCCTGGAGCTAGGAGAAAGAGCGATGAAGAATACGCTAAACGCATGCAAGCTTTAGAAGAGATCGCGCTAGAATTTGATGGGGTGGAAAAGGCGTATGCGATGGAGAGTGGGCGAGAATTAAGAGTGATTGTCAAATCCAACCAAGTCAGGGACAATCAAGTGCCTATTATTGCCAGAAAGATCGCTAAAAGGATAGAAGAGAGTGCTCAGTATGTGGGCGAAGTGGGCGTGCAAGTGGTGCGAGAAAATCGTTTCAAAACGACCGCTACGCTCAAGCAATGATTAAGCCTTTTTCCCGCACCTTTTCCATATGCCTTTAGAAAAAACTTTATAGTAGATGAATGAGCGCAAAAAAGTTTCTGATGCGATCACTACAAAAATAAATTCCACCTTAAAATGATAGATTAAAAGCAAGTAAATAGGCATGATCCTTAACCCCCATAAGCTTAGGGTGTTAATATATAGTGAGACTTTAGAAATGCCAGCCCCCCTAAAAACTCCATCTAGCACAAAATACCCAATTAAGGGGGCTTGAGAGAGACCCACAGCGATCAAATAAGATCGCGCCACTTCCAAAACTTCTCCATCTTGAGAAAAAAGGCTCGCGAATTCTTTAGCGAATAAGACTAAAACAATCCCTAAAACCCCCATTAAACCCATAGAGATTTTTAAAATCAAATGCGCATATTCTGTGGCGATTTTTGGCTTGTTCGCTCCTAAATTTTGCCCTGTTAAAACCATCGCTGCGATCATAAACCCAAATCCGGGCATGAACGAAAAGGTTTCCACCCTGATGCCTATTTGCATGCCCGCTAACACCTTATCCCCATAGCTCGCTACAAATTTGGATAAGAGTATTAAAGAAAATAAGCTCAATAAGCGCTCAAACCCGGCCGGCCAACCCACTCTAAACATGGTTTTTAAAAAAGAAAAATGAAAGGTTATTTTAAATTTTAAAGGGATTTTTTTGATTTGTATCCAAACGCTAAGCGCGAGTAATTCCCAATAAGAGACAACCACATTCGCTAAAGCAGAGCCTACAATCCCCATTTTTTTAAAACCAAAATCCCCAAAAATCAAGGCTTGATTCAAAAAAATGCATGCTATGACCATGATGATTTTGACAATAAAGGGGGTTAGGGTATCTGAAAAACTAGCGAGTGCTGAAACTAAAACATTTTTTAAAAAAATACTCGGTAGCGCGATAACTAAGACTTCTAAATAGTCTTGCGTCAATTGGCGCGAAGGATTTTGTAATTGCATCCAATTTAAAAAAGGCTCAATCAAAAAATAAGAAACAAACAGCACGCCCAAACAAATCACAAACGCCCCTATAAAAATACTGGAAAAAGCGTGGTTGATTTGAGCAAAGTCCCTAGCTCCCACAAGCCTGGAAAGAATGGCGTTAGTGCCGGTGTATAAAATCGTATTGATGCCATAAAAAAGCATCAAAAATTGCAAGCCCACCCCTAAAGCCACAATGTGATGGTGCGAAATCTTACCCACAAAAAAAACCGAGAGCGCGACCACCAGCACATCTAAAAAAGCATTGACCCCAGAGAGTAAGGCTAAAGAAAAGATTTTCTTAACTTGATAGATTAGCCTAATAGTAACGCTCCAAGAACTCCAAAAACAATCAAAGGAAGGTTATAGACTAAAAAAGTCGGCACGCATGTGTCATAGATATGATTGTGTTGGTTGTCTGCGTTAAGCCCGCAAGTAGGCCCCATGGTGCTATCGCTAGCCGGTGAGCCTGCATCACCTAAGGCTGCGGCTATGCCGATGAGTAAAATCGTAGATTCTATGCTGAATCCTAATTTCGCACATAAAGGGACATAAAACACAGCGATGATAGGAATCGTGCCAAAAGAAGTCCCTATCCCCATAGTGATAAAAAGCCCTGCAACAAGCATCAAAAAAGCCCCTAAAAACTTCCCTTGGATTATGCTTGTGATCGCATTCACTAAGCCCTCTATCGCATGCACTTTTTGCAACACTTCTCCAAACCCGCTAGCCACTAGCATCACAAAAGCGATAAACGCCATCATTTTTACGCTATCATCCATAAGCGAGTCTGTTTCTTTAAACTTAATGCCACGCCCTAGTAAGATGATCGCTAACGCTAAAAAGGCGGCTAAAGGCATAGAATCGGTGGCTAATTGGATCACAAACGCCACGATAATCCCTATAAAAGTCAAATAGTCATGGTAGTTTAATTGAAGCGAGGCGTAATCTTCTATATTAAAAGATTTTTCTTGGTAACGCCTGGGTTTTTTGTATAGCGTTAATACGGCGGCAAGCAGTCCAACAACCATCGCTAACCCTGCTATCCACATCACTCCTGTGATTTGCGCTATGGTGGTGCTAACGCCATTGGCTTTTAATTGCTCTAAAATGGTGGTTTGAAAAATCAAGCCAAACCCTACAGGAAGCACCAAGTAGGGGGCTTGCAAGCCAAAGGTTAAAGCGCAAGCGACCGCTCTTCTATCCAATTCTAGCCGGTTCATTAAATGCAAGAGAGGGGGGATTAAAATAGGGATAAAAGCGATATGCACCGGCACTAAATTTTGCGAAAAACATGCGATGAAAGCGATCAAAAAGCAAAAAATGGATCGCTTGTAATCCATCAAGCCTATTAATTTGCTCAAAGCGACTTTAATGAGGTTGCTTTTAGCGATCGCTACCGCCAAAGCCCCTAAAAGGATGTAGCTTAAAGCGATGTTTAAATTGCCTTTCATGCCGTCTATCATTACATTAAAACTCTCTGTGATTCCAAGCCCTCCCATAAGTCCTGCTATGAGAGTCGCGCTAATCATAGAAAGCATGACATTGAGCCTTAAAAGGCTAAGAACGCACATGCAAATGATGGCCACAAAGGCAGGATTGCTCCATATAGAGCTATTTTCTAGCATTTTTGCTCCTTATTAAAATGAAAATACCGCACAAAAATGATAGAACTTTTGCGCTTGTTTAGCGCAAAAAATTACACCTACCATGTTTAATCCTTTCTAACCTTAATTTCTAATTTTAAACTGATTGACTGATTAAATATAGCGTTTCAACAAATCGTTATAAAAATCAATGCGTCTGTCTCTTAAAAACGGCCACATTCGGCGCACTTCTTCGGTGCGTTCTAAATCAATTTCCGCATACAAAATCTCTTCTTTATCGCTCGCTTTAGCTAAAAACTCGCCTAAAGCCCCCACCACAAAACTAGAGCCAAAAAAAGTGATACCCCCCTTAATCGCACCACTAGGATCTAATTCTACGCCCACTCTGTTAGTCGCAATCAAAGGCAAGCCATTAGCGATCGCATGCCCTCTTTGGATCGTCTCCCATGCGTTTTGCTGACGCTTTTTTTCTTCATTAGAGTCTTCTTCTAAAAACCCTATCGCACTAGGATAGATTAAAATTTCTGCCCCTTTTAAAGCCATAATCCTTGCTGCTTCAGGATACCACTGATCCCAGCACACCATAAGCCCTAATTTACCCACGCTTGTAACAATAGGCTCAAAGCCCAAATCCCCCGGCGTGAAATAAAATTTTTCATAAAACCCTGGGTCATCAGGAATGTGCATTTTGCGATACACCCCAGCGATTGATCCATCTTTTTCAAACACAACCGCGCTATTGTGATACAACCCTTTAGCGCGCTTTTCAAACAAAGAAGCGACAAGCACCACTTGAAATTTTTGAGCTAAAGCGCTAAAAAAAGCCTTATCTTCTTCAAAATACTCGCCCAAATCAAAAAATTTAGGGTTTTCGCTCTGGCAAAAATAACTATAAGGGTTCAATTCTTGCAACACCACTAAATTGGTCTTAGGGTGTTTTTTTAGCGCTTGTTCAAGCAAGTTCGCTGTATGCTCTATAGTTTTTTTTCTAGAGCCGCAATAAGCATGCTGGAGGACGCTCGCACAAATCATTTTTCACTCTTCTTCATAATCAGAGTTATAGTCTTCATAATCGTCATCATCATAGACATTCTTATAATCATTATACTCTTCATCTTCTTCTTCAAAGCCCTCTAATTCTTCTTCTTCAAAATCTTCCAATTCGTCTTCGTAATCTTTCATTCCACTGCCTTTCGTTGTTAATACCTTGTTTGATAATATCTTGCACGACTTCACTCGCTATTTGCAAACCAAAACTCGCTGTAACCGCATTAAAACTCCCAAGCTCTATGCAATGCGGAATTTCAGGGCTAAAAACCACTTTAAAATCCCCTTTAAAACGGCGTTTTTTTAAAAAATCCCTAAATTTACGCCCGAATTTATCGCCATAGCTTTCCCACACACTCCCCACTTGGATGTGTTTAGGGTTCAAGCGTTTTGCACTTCCCATAGAGCTGATAAATTTTCCGTAAGCGAAATTCTGGCATTTTATCGCCAAGCTTGTTTTAATAGGCAAATCGTCCATGCAATCTAAAATGTAATCATAATCTCTAAAATTAAATGAATTTAAAAACGCTTCATCTATATGCAAATTCAAAGCTTGAATGCCCTTATAGAGATCTTGCAACACGAACACTTTAGATTCTCCTATCCTTTCTGAGCCAATCTGGCGGTTTTGATTGGTAACATCAAACACATCTTTATCAATGATAGTGATTTGCCCTATCCCCACACGATACAAAGCGTCTAGTGCAAAGCCCCCAACGCCCCCCACACCACAGATTAAAACCCTTTGTTGGCGGATTTTTTCAAAATCGTTTTTAAACAACCACCTTATGCGCGTGAATCTATCTATGGGTTCAGACAATCTTTAGCCTTCAATAAAAATAGTGCTTTTATTGTATCGTAGTTTAAAAAATCTAAGACAAAAATTTTTGAATCTTCTTAGCCTTATGCATTTGCAATTGCAGTTCTTCTTTTTCTTTTTCTAATAGTTCAATGCTTTGGGCTATCATTTCCTTAAGGCTTAAAAGCGTGTTTAAATCCAAGCTTTTTATTTGCTCTAAAGAAAGGCGCTCTATCAATGAAAAAGCGAGCTTAGAATCTTTTTTAACAAGAGCGATTTTAAAGGAATCTAATAACGCATTAGGCGAGTTCATCTGAATGGATTTCCCTCCAAGCTTCTAACAACCCCCTAGCCACATTCAACACCAAATCAATCTTACTCGCATCATTTTCCACATTGGCTTGCGTTAAAACTTTGATTTGATGGGTGTATAAGCCTGTAAGATACACCGCCACTTCCCCCCCTTTTTCATAATCTAAAATATTCAACAATTCCGTGAAAATATCCGTAACCCTATTAATATAATAAATCTTTTTTTCAATGTCTTCATTTTCAATACAGCGTTTGGCTTGCGAGGAAAATCTCAAAATCCCTTCATAAAGCATTTCAATGAGTTTTGCCGGGGATTCCACACTCACTCGGTTATGCTGGTAGGCTTGATAAGCGTTAGCGTATTGCATAATGTTCCTTTATCCTTTAAGATTGATGACTCTCTGTTTTTTTAATTCTTTTTAGCCGCCGCTTGATCGATCATCATTTGCACGGAATTGAATTTTTGATTGGCTTTAGAAATTTGGCTATCATAAGCCGCAAAGCGCTCCGCCATGATGTTGTAGCGGGTTTTTAAAAGCTCTTGAGCGTTTTCTTTGTCTTTGGTCAGGCTTTTAGCGTCTCTGTCTAGGGAATCTTCATAAATCTTTAATTTAGCGTTCCCTCCATCTATGAGGTTGGCGATGACTTGATTGAATTTAGAAAAAATGCCCTCTTGGTGGATTTCTCTGCCCCCCATATCCTTGCTATCGCTCCCATAGAAAAAATCTTGAGTCGCTTTAGGGTTAGAATTTAAGGCGCTACTCAATTTAGCCTCATCTAAACTCATCACGCCCTTATCGTCCAAACTAAGCCCGTATTTCATCAAGCTTTCTACCCCATTATCCGTATGCACGCTATAAGAAAACACGTTATTAAGAGAGGATCTAATGGCGCGAATATCGCCCACGCCGTTAAAAATCCCAGCGATTTTAGTGTCAGCGTCATAGCGCGTGTCTTCATCTAATTTAGGGATAAGCTCATTATAGGCTTTGACAAATTCTTTAAGGTTGTCTATAATAGCTTGATTGTCTCTGCTCACGCTGATAATGGCAGGCTTATTAGGCTCTGTGGTTTGCTCTAAAGTGATATTAACCCCGTTAATCACATCATTGACCTCATTAGTGGGGCGTGTGATGCTCACCCCATTATAAGTGAATTCTGAATCGCTCGCTTTTTGTAAATTTTTAGACATAAAAAGCGTGTTTTGTGAAGCTTCATAGGATTGCACCATGCCAGCGCTCAAACCCAAATCCTTCAAACTGGCCTTGCCTAAAGCGTCCTCGCCCTTAATCGTTAGCATTCCGGTTTTAGAATTGATCACAAGCTTGCCTTCGGCGTTTTTAAACACATTCAAGCCTTCTTTAGCGTTGATCGCTTGAATGATAGCGTCTGTGTTTTCTTCGCTGGTGTTGCCCTCTTTGGTTAAGGCTTTTAAATCCAGTTTTTGGCCATTCAAGCTAATCACCCCTTCTAATTTACCCTCTTTTATGGTGCGAGAGCTTTTTAACAAATCGCTTTCTTGGGTGGCGGTTTGCAAAAACCCAAGCTCTTTAGCCTTACTCCCTTTAATTTCAATGTTTCCCCCACGCCTGTCATTAATGATTAAAGATTCCCCCCCATGAAGGGTGTCTATGGAAATATCCCCATTAGCGATCAAATCTTTAAAATTAGGGTCATTTTCTAAAGCCTGCTCCATCGCTTTTTGGATCGCTGTGTTTTTTTGTTTGATAGAAGCGCTTTCAGGGAGTTCTAGCATGATAGGGACTTCATGCATGTTCCCATCAGCCCTCTTTAAATTCAAACTCACTTCACTCTTTCCGCTTCCATCAACCCCTAAAGAAAGGGCGTTTTTGTTAGTGAGCGTGGATTGGAGGTGTGAGCCAAAATAGATGCGGTTGTCTTCGCCGGTGTTTTTAGTATTCACCATTAATTGGTAGGGGTCATTCCCTCCTGTTTTCATCACAATGCCCATCACTTCGCCATTGGTAGCGTCCGTGATGCTTTGAGCCACATCGCCTAAAGTCATTCCTGCTTTAATATCCACGGCGTAGTCTTTGTTTTGCGTGTAAAATTTGAGCGTGGTATCCACTTGGCTAAAAATATCATCTCTTGAAGAAAATTTCGCTCCTAATTCGTTAATATCGCCTTGCGCTAAATTTTGCACATCCACTTTAATATCCTGAATAGGCACGCCAGCCCCCACGCTCGCGCTCAACGCATCGCCTGTAACATTGCTTTTTCGGCTGATATAAGTGGAATAATCCGAAAGCGTTTTAACCGGACCTTTTAGAGCTGAAAGGAGCGTTTTAATTTCTACAAGGGCTTTTTGTTTTTCAACATTTTGCTCCATTTTCTTGTCTAAGGGGGCGATTAACGCTTTTTCATCAGCGTCCTTAAGCTTGTCAATCACATCGTAATTCAAAACCTTACTGCCAAGCCCTAATGAGCTTAATGAACCTATTGCCATGTTTTACCTCTAATGTTTAGCCTCTTTTATCAAAGATAATGCCTATCACATCGCGCATTCTTTGCATAAGCTCCACGGCTTCTTTAGAGGGTATTTCTCTTATCACCTTATCCCCATTAGCGTCTTTGACTGAAACCACTAACCCTTTGATCGTATCGTTATAACTAAAATTAATATCCGTGCCAATGCGTTTCATTTCTTCATTCAGACGCTCGCTCAATAGCTCTAGCTTGGGTTTGTATTGATCAGGGTCTATCGTTGTCTTAGATTCATCAACGGTGTTTATAGTATTTGTGCGACTGATCTCTTTTGTGGGGGTTGTTTGAACGCTTGTGTGAGATGTGGGAATCCCAATCCCTTGAACTTCATTGACCATAAAAACCTCCAAATTTTTCCATGCCTACAAGTATAACTATTTCTTTGTTTGCATAAACTCTTTAGCCAATATCGGCAATAAAAATGATTTGTTTAATTGCGTGCAATGAGCTCTAAGGGGTTGATGTGTTTTTCTCTCATGGTAACTTCAAAGCCCAAGCGTTGATCAATGCGCCCTAAAACATAGCCTTTTTGGATTCGCATGCCGCTTTTAATGGTGGGGGCGATTTTATCCAGTTGAGAATAAATCGTGCGGATGCCGTTTTTATGCTCAATGATAACGACTTTTTTAAGCATGTTGATTTCTTTAGCGAACACGATTTTCCCGTCCAAAACATTACGCACCAAAGCGTTTGGGGTTTTTGACACTAGCGTAATAGACTCGCTAAAAATTTTTAAATTATAAACCGGGTCAATATAGGGGCCAAATTTTTGCACCACTTCATAATCGTTCAAGGGGGCGATCGTTTTTGGCCCGTTATAGCTCGTGGTGTTGATATTTTGATAAGAGCTCGCCACTTGTTTGACTTCTAAAGCTTGAGAAGATTTTTTCAAACTGACTTTTTCTTCATTTTCTCTGTTTTGCTTGATGATATTCAAGCGTTTTAAAAGAGCGTTTAAATTCTGGCGCTCTTTTTCTAAAAGGGTTAGCCGTTGGTTATAGATCGCATAATCTTTTTGCATGCTTAAAATGAGCTTATTTTGTTCGGTTTGCAAGGATTTTAAGGTTACTTCACGAGTTTTTTGCTCGTCTATGATGGATGAGATTTTTTGAATGTTGCTTTTGACTTTTAAAGCTTGCGTATTGAGATCTTTTTCTTCTTGGCTTAGTTGCGACATTTTAGATAGAGTGCTTTGGTGCAAGTTTTCAAACGCTACTTGTAAAACAACATCGTTAGAAGAGGCTAAATTCTGCCCCTTTAGGGCTTGTGAAAAAAGGAAATCCTGTAAAAGCGTATCAAACACCCTCTTTTGTAAAAATGATCGCTGTTTTTGCAAATGATCTAAAGACTTGCGGTAGTTGGTTAGGACTTTTTCTTGCGCCAAACTTTCGTTACGATTTTTTTCAAGACTCTTTTTTAAGGCAACCATTTGGCGCTCAATCTCCATTTTTTGAAGCTCTTTAGAGCGGATCGCTTCGCCTAAAGAACTCAAACGGCTGTTTAGTTGGTTTTTTTCTTCATGGGTTTTTTTTAAAAGGGTTTCTTTGTGTTGAATATCTTTAGCAATATCGCTCACTTTTTGCGTGTTAGCCAATAGTAAGGTGGCTAATAAAAATATTCCTAATTTATACATGCCTAGTCCTCCAAGCTACAAGTAAAACAGAAACAAATGAGACCACAAGGCTAAAAAGCAGTCCCCATAAAAAATGGTTTAAAACAAACGCACCTCCTATAATACCCAAAGTATCCATTGTTTTTTCAAAACCTTTTTGCGAAGTGATATAGAGCATGAACATGGGGGCTAAAAAGCTAGCGATTAGAGAATCCATTAAAGCTATTTTATACAAAAACCCGTTTTTAAAAGACACCGAAGCCCCTAATAAATCCATGATTTCTAACCTCTCATGGTATTGATAGATCCAGATGCGGACTTGCTTGAACATCAATAAAACCGATAAAACAAAGACCACTAACGCAAAGATATAGACCGCTGCTTTAATAAAACTCAAGAGATCATACACTTGCATGTAAGTTTTGGCAAAGACTTCAACTTTTTGAACGCCAGGGATTTTGAGCAATTTTTCTTTAATGTTTTCTAAACGCTCTTGAGTGGGGAATGTGGAAAGTTGTAAAGAATAAAAAAAGGGTAAATTTTTTTTTAATTCCTTAAGCCCGTCTGTGCCTAAAGTTTTTTGAAGAGGCTCTAAAGAATAATTAGGATCAATTTCTTTTAACGCTATGATTTCGTTAAAATTTTGACGCAACAATTCCAAGCCTAATTTTTGCGTGCTGGCCAACACGACTGAATAATCTTCAATCAATTTTTTTTCTTTCTGTTCGATCGCTTGATTGATAAATAACACACACTCCAAGCTAAACAATAACGCTACTAGGGGAATGATAAAGGCTAAATGCTTTTTAAGAGTATTCATAAACTTCCCCATCTTCTATATAAAATTTTCGGTGATAAGCGCTAAAATTTTTAGGGAATTTGTGTGTAACCACCACGATCGTAGCGTTTAATTGCGTGTTCATGCCCCTTAATAGGCTCCAGATTTTATCGCTAGAATAATCGTCTAAATTCCCGGTAGGCTCATCGGCTAAAATGAGTTCAGGGCAGTTCGCCATAGCCCTAGCCATAGCCACTCGCTGTTGTTCGCCTCCGCTGAGCTCTTTGGGGTAGCGGTTAGCCTTATGGCGTAAATCAATATGCCCTAAAAGTTTTTCTAGCTGCAAGTGGCATTCTTCTTTTTTGATCCCACAAATTACCATCGGCAGTTTGATGTTTTGCTCAATCGTGTAATCTTGAATCAATTTATAATCTTGGAAAACCACGCCAATATTTTTACGCAAATCTAAAATCGTCGCTTTTGAAGCGTTGTTCATGTTGATATTGCAAACTTCTAATTTACCGCTAAAAAGTTTTAAATCCCCATAAAACGAACGCAAAAGCGTGCTTTTACCGCTCCCGCTAGGCCCTGAAATGAACACAAAATCCTTCCGTTTGATGCGCAAATTAGCATGCTTAATGACCGGTTCGTTTTGCTGGTATTGTAAGCATAGATTGTTCGCTGCGATGATCACACTCATCCAATTCCCTTTTGGCTTAGGATATTTTGAAGCAAAAGATGCGCTTTGTGGTTGTTTAAGGTTTTTAAGGGGCTTTTATTGAGGTAAAAAAGCTTATTTTCTGCCAATAAAACAAACAAACGCACAGGCCAATCAAAATCCCCCATACTCAATTCCACTAAAAAATCCCCCTTATTCTCATAAATATTACAAACATGCGCAAAATACCCTTCTTTGATGATTTTTGGGGTTTTTAAAATCGCTCCAACGCTTTCTTTATCAATTGTTATTGTATCAAAAGAAAAATCAAATGCATGGTCATCAAAAGGGGTTTCATTTAATTCTAAAGAATAAATTCTTAAATCATAAATATCTTTTTTGAGTTTATTCCAACGCGCTTCATACTTGCTGATAACCGGGATTTGAGCGTTTTTTTTGATTTCTACCTCGCATTGAAAGTTTTTTAGGGCTAATTTTAGGCTGTCTTCAAAATAAAGACTATCATCGGTTCGTAATTCCAAAAACCCTCTAGGCTTTAAAACCCTTAAAGCTTCGTTTAAAAACTTTTCGCTTAGCACCCGGCGGTGTTTTTTATCATTCCATGGCACAGGGAAATGCACAAAAATTTTCTCGCACCTGTGATTTGGCATGCTTTCTAAAACCAAACGGCCATCGCCTTGCAAGATGTGCAGATTTTTTAAATCCAGCAATTCAATTTGCTTTAACGCTTGCGCGATGGATGGGGTGTAAATCTCTATCCCTAAGCATGTTTTAGTGGGGTTGTTTTTGGCTAATTCTATCAAATGCCTCCCGCTCCCAAAACCAATTTCGGCTAAAATAGGGGCTTGATTTTTTTGGATAAAATCTTCAAAAACCTCTAAATCAAGGGCTTTTTTTTGGCTCGCATGTTTAGAATTTTCTTGCAAATTATGCGAAATGACTTCAAAAGATTGCGAATAAATCCTCAAAGCTTGTTTTAAAATTTCTCGTTTTAAGGGCGTTGCTTTTTCGCTTTTGATCAAAAAATCACCCGCTCGCCGGATTTTTTGCAATAAAAAAACATCATTCTTAAAACTCGCATACACACAGCTTTTAGTGGGGTGTTTTAAGCTTAAAAATTCCTTATGAAAACAAAAATCCCCCCTTATTAAGGGGTATTCTAAAGGCTTGGAGTCTAGCTTGGCTAAAAAATGGGGCATTAAAACCCTTTTAGCGTTCTAAAAACAAACGCACTTCTTTGCTTGGGTGCGACTCTAAACCATCTTTATCCACGCTCACCACCTGATAGCGGTAAGCCACGCCCACTTTCATGTCCTTATCCACGAACTGGTTTTGTGTGATATTCCCAAAACGCAAAGGGGTTTTAGAATTGGCTTCAAAACGATACACCGCATAAGTGGCTATTTTAGCGCTTGGGTTATTTTCCCATTGGATAAAGGCTGAAGAATCTTGAATAGTCCCTTTAGTGATGATAGGGGCTTCGGGTCTGTCAGCGGTCTCACCCATGGCAGGCTCTTTGGGTAATGCCCCTTCAAGATGCGTTTTATCAAGGGCGACGACTTTATAATAACGCGTAAGGTTGTCTTTTTCTATTTTATCCACATAGGAAGTGTTAGTGGTTTGAGCGATGAATTTGTATTTATCGTTGCGGTTATTGGAAGCGTAAATGCGATAAGCTATCACATCTTCTTCTGGGGATTTATCCCAACTCAATTCAATGTGTCGTGTGAGGTTTTGGCTCACTCTAACATTAGCGATTTCTTTGGGTAAATCTTTGGTTTTCCCCTCCACTATGACGCTAGGCCTGGATTTATCCCCCATGAAATTTTCAGCAATGACTTGGTAGCGGTATTTTTTCCCATCTTCTAAATCTTTATCAAAAAACTCCACAAACAAGCGGTTTTTTACAGCCCCTACATTTAAAAATTTGCCGTCTTTATTCTGCCTTTGAATGATGTATTTAGAAACGCTGGGATTTGGGTGCGGACTCCAAAAGACTTTCACGCTTTTAGGGTATTCAAGGCTTGCGAACACGCTTTCTACAGGATTGATAAAAGAGGTTTTTACTAAAATGGGTTCTGAAAGATTAGAGATTTTATCGCCCTTGTAAGTAGCGAGCTGGTAAGTGTAAGAACTCTCTGTTTCTAGCCCCTCATCATAATAGTGGGTCGCATAAGGGTTTTTAATCGTGGCGATTCTTTTAAGTTTGGAGTCTTTTTTCAAACGATACAAAATAAACCCATCAATATCATAAGTATCAGCGATTTTAGGCCATTCAAAACCCACTGAACTCACATCGTTAATGGTTTTAATAGAATGGACTACCGGAAGCTTTGTGTCTATATTTTCTTGATTATTAAGGGCTGAAAAAGTATGATTCCTGGTAGAAGAACACCCTATAAAAACCGCTAATACCACACTACTTTGCAATAAAAGCGTGAAGTATTTTTTCTTCATCCAAGACCTCATCTAAATTCTCCTTGTCAAAAACTTTTTTAAGATATTCTAACATATCCTTTAATAGGGGAACTTTAAAGTGCAGTTTTTGCTCGCTTCTAGGGTGTTTGAACTCTATCAAATAGGCATGCAGCATGATCCTTATTTCTTCTTTAGGAAGCGCCCCATTAAGCCCGTAAAGATTATCGCCTATGATGTGTCTGTTCAAATATTCTAAATGCGCTCTGATCTGGTGCGTGCGCCCAGTGAATAGTTTAGCCCCTATCAAATTCATGCCATTTTGAGAAGTCAGCAAGCTAGTAAATTCGCTTTTAGAATAACGGCTTTTTTCTTTTTTGGCCGCTTTGAGCGCTATCATTTTTAAGCGGTTATTAGGGTTTCTTGTCAAATAGCATTCCACGCTCATTTTTTCTTCTTTTAAGGGCGTTGAAAGCAAGGCGATATAGTAGCGCCCCATCATTTTAGTTTTGAGCTGCTCGCTCAAATGAACATGGGTAAAATTGTTTTTAGCGATGACAATCCCTCCGCTTGTGTCCTTATCCAAACGATGCACAATCCCATAGCGCTCTTTTAAGCCAAGATTAGAAAGCTCGTAATTTTGAGATTTTAACCAATCCACTAAAGTAGGCTCTTTCACGCTTGGGGCTTTATGGACGACTAAATTAGGGGGCTTGTTCAACACCAACAAGTCTTCATCTTCAAAAATGACTTCTATTTCTAAATCAAGCTCTCTTTTTAAGGGTTTGGGCGTGATTTTGGGCGTTAAAAGCGTGATTTCATCGCCCTCTTTTAAGGCTAGCCCCCCTTTTTTCACCTCCTTTTTTTGACAAAACACTAGCCCCTCTTTAATCAAATTCAATACCTGGTTTTTAGAAATTTGCAATTCTTTGGCTAAAAATTCATCAAGGCGTTTGTAATGGGTAGGGGCGATGAAAACTTTTTGCATTCAAACTCTTTTTGCATTTTTAA
>NZ_MTWR01000143.1:0-306 GCF_001998165.1 Helicobacter pylori
TTTTTGCGTTTTTGGTGCTCCTTAATCCTTTAAGATTTTTGGAAACCACCTTTTGTATTAACATTTTTGATTCCATGCTCCGCATTTTCTCTTGCCAAGCAGTAGTATCCTGTAGAAAATGCATTGGCTAAAAATTGCGTAAAGCCAGACTTAATGTCTTTTGCAGCATTGTTCAACTTGGTGGAAAACTTGAACGAATCAGAATAATCTTTCATATTCTTCTGGTTGAAGCCAATTTTATCATACTCTGACAAAGGAACGCTTCCTACATTATGCGCAACTATCTTATCATTCACGAGCTTGAGC
>NZ_MTWR01000144.1:0-462 GCF_001998165.1 Helicobacter pylori
CTTAATTTAAGAAAGCTAAATTTTTACCCAAAAATTTCATTATAGATTTCTTAAACAATTCTTTATTCTGTTTTTTCCAAAACCTTTTTGGTTTGCAAAGCGATTTCTAATTCTTCATCAGTAGGGATTCGTAAAACCTGAATTTTGGTGTTAGGCTGGCTTAAATTCACCAACCCACTGCCCGGATTATCATTAGTGGGCTTACATAAAGCGATCCCTAAATTTTCTAAGCCTTCACACACGCTCTCTCTTAAAGCCTTTTTTAAGGGCGAAATATCGCTGATTTGAGAGCCTATGTGGAAATGTATCATGTGGAAATGCTCTAACAAGTCGTTTTCTTCTAAAAGGCGCATCGCTTCTAAAACTTCAGTGCTGCTAAGGCCAAATTTAGAATTGATCCCCCCGCTCTTTGCCCAAACGCCAGTTCCAGCGCTGTGCAAACGGATACGAATGCCAATTTTA
>NZ_MTWR01000145.1:0-340 GCF_001998165.1 Helicobacter pylori
TCCCTTCTGGTTTGGTTGTCTAAGCCTTTATTATTTTCTTTATTATTTTCTTTTCTGGGTGGTGCAACTTCTTTAGGCAAGAAAGAAAGCTGGTTAGGGTCAAATTCTTTTTTGACAGGTTTTTTCTCTTCTATTTTTTTCTGCTCTACTTTTTGTTCTACCACTTTTTTCTCTTCTTTTTTCTCCTCTACTGCTTTTTTCTCTTCTAAACTGGTGTAAATGACTGAACATGCGCAAAAATAACACGCGCTCCTGCAAAAGGGCAAATGCGTATAAAGCGATAAGGGCATGGGGTTTTTGAGATTGTCATGGTTAAAAAACGCCGTTTTCAAGCTCAAAT
>NZ_MTWR01000146.1:0-270 GCF_001998165.1 Helicobacter pylori
TTCTTCTTTCCCTGAATCAGGGGGGATCACTACAACCGGCTGCATCGCCTCTGGCTTGGGAGCGTAATTAAAAATCTTAATAAATTCGGTTTTTAAGGCTTCCACTTTGGATTTATTGACCGCTGAAATGGCGAGTGAAAGCTCCAAACCGGCTTCGCAAAATACCGAAACAAAAGCCACTATCGCTCGCAAAGGCGAAGGCAGTGTTTTAGAGCAAATTGATCAAGGCCCTATTTTAAAGCTCCCTTCTAATTTGTTGTTTAAAAACGC
>NZ_MTWR01000147.1:0-247 GCF_001998165.1 Helicobacter pylori
TGAGGTTAGCGCTCAAATTGGTGGCGAGTTTGTAAGTTTCTTTGAGACTGTTTTGCACCCTAAACAAAGCGTTGATGAAAAAAGGTACGCCGATGATAAAAACGCAACACAAAAATAACGCCACCACCAATAAAAAGCTTAACGCTAAAATCGCGCACTCTAAAGTGCTCAAACCGATTTCATTCAACCCGTAATACAAAAAGAAAAGCTGGATGAGTAGGGGCGTGTTCCTAGCGATTACGCCATA
>NZ_MTWR01000148.1:0-276 GCF_001998165.1 Helicobacter pylori
GAGCCAGAACAGGGAACATCACTTCGCCTGTGTTTGTGGGTGGGGGTGTCTCTCATGGGGCTACGAATAAGCGCAATTTAAAGATTTCATAAGCATTCAAAGAGCGTAAATCCAAATAGCGGTATTTCAAGCGCAAATCTTCATTCACATTTTTATTGCCAATTTCAATCGGTGGGATTTTCAATGACTAACTCTTCTAAAACGATTTCAATTTTACCGGTCAACATTTGCGATTCAAAAATCTTATTCTCTCCCACATACGAAGCGATAATCGTT
>NZ_MTWR01000149.1:0-227 GCF_001998165.1 Helicobacter pylori
TTTGGCTAAAGCGTAGCCTTCATTCGTTGGCTCTAAAGAGCCGGTCAATAAATCCCTCCCTTTTAAAGGGTTAGGGGCGTATTTAGGATAAGCGCAAGAGCTCGCTAGATTCATGTGCGCTATCTTCTACTAAAACCTTCCGTAAGGGGTTGTTAGGGTTGATAAAACTAGAATTAGCCACATGCAACCCCATAAACTCCATCAGCATTTGATTAGAATTAGCCGTG
>NZ_MTWR01000150.1:0-251 GCF_001998165.1 Helicobacter pylori
CCTGTAACAGTAGCCGTAAAAGCCCCAGCGATCCCTGCTGCCATTTCAGCCGGGTTGTCCCCGGGGTACCTTTTATCCTTTGAGCGATGGCCCTTCCACACAGAACCACCGGATCACTATGACCGACTTTCGTCTCTGCTTGACTTGTATGTCTTACAGTCAGGCTGGCTTGTGCCATTACACTCAACTTGCGATTTCCAACCGCAATGAGCCAACCTTTGCAAGCCTCCGTTACTTTTTAGGAGGCGCCC
>NZ_MTWR01000016.1:0-51383 GCF_001998165.1 Helicobacter pylori
ATTTTCCCAATGATACGCACGATTTCTAATTGTCCATAGTAAGTTTAAAGCAATATAGGCTTTAGCATAATTAGAAAGATGTTGTTTTCTACCCTTAATAAGCAAAGTATCCTTATTATCTTTGTAATAAGCCTTAAGACTATAGGCTCTCAAATCTAATGCTACCCCCTCTAATTTGTAAAAAAAGATAAGCTTAATCACCGCTTCTAAAGACATTTTAGATAAAATCAAAGAATGCGTGATTTCTTTTTTCTTTTCTTTTAATTCTTCTATGTAAGGGGATTAAAGAAACTTCATCAAACACCCACTCATTCCCTTTAATTTGAGTTAGGCAATAATCTAGTGCGTTGCGTAAATAAATCTCTAAATTAGAGATTTTAGGTGTGATTAGACTAATGAGCTTTAAATTTTCTTTGTATTGCTCTAGGCTGTCATAAGCATCTAATCTTTCTTTGGATAGAATGAGCGTAATATCATTTTTAAAATCTTGTAAATCTTGCATAGTGTCTCTTAAAATAATTGTTAAACCAAATTATAACACAAACAAAATTAGTTATAAAAGATTGTTATTACTTGTTAAGATAATATATAGTGAGTAATTAAAATAACCAAATTCTACTAAATACATACAAAATAACTTAATATTTAATTGTTATTAGTATTTCTTTAAATTTCTATGCTATAATGATTACAATTCAAGTTAAGTTAAAAGGAATAGAAAAATGATTAAATTAAATGGTTTGAATAAAACTTTAAAAACAAGCTTATTAGCTGGGGTTTTACTAGGTGCTACTGCTCCCTTAATGGCAAAGCCTTTATTAAGCGATGAAGACTTATTGAAACGAGTAAAACTACACAATATCAAAGAAGATACGCTGACTAGCTGTAATGCTAAGGTGGACGGCTCTCAATACTTGAATAGTGGTTGGAATTTATCTAAAGAATTTCCGCAAGAATATAGAGAAAAGATTTTTGAATGCGTAGAAGAAGAAAAACATAAACAAGCCCTTAATTTAATCAATAAAGAAGACACTAAAGATAAAGAAGAACTTGCAAAAAAAATCAAAGAAATTAAAGAAAAAGCTAAAGTTTTAAGGCAAAAATTTATGGCTTTTGAAATGAAAGAACACTCTAAAGAATTCCCAAATAAAAAGCAACTTCAAACCATGCTTGAGAACGCTTTTGATAATGGAGCTGAAAGTTTTATTGATGATTGGCACGAACGCTTTGGGGGTATAAGTAGAGAGAATACTTATAAAGCACTTGGCATTAAAGAATATAGTGATGAAGGAAAGATATTAGCCTTTGGCGAAAGAAGTTATATCAGACAATATAAAAAAGATTTTGAAGAAAGCACTTATGATACTAGACAAACCTTATTTGCTATGGCTAATATGAGTGGCGAAAACGATTATAAAATTACTTGGTTAAAACCCAAATATCAGCTCCATAGTTCAAATAATATTAAACCCTTAATGTCAAACACAGAGTTGTTAAATATGATAGAGCTAACCAATATCAAAAAAGAATATGTTATGGGCTGTAATATGGAAATAGATGGTTCTAAATATCCCATTCATAAAGATTGGGGATTTTTTGGTAAGGCAAAAGTCCCAGAAACTTGGAAAAATAAGATTTGGGAATGTATTAAGAATAAAGTAAAGTCCTATGACAACACTACCGCTGAAATAGCAATAGTTTGGAAAAAAAATACTTATTCTATCTCTCATCACTAAACCCTTAATCCCATATACTAAAAATGGGAAAACCAAATTGGTCAAATTTAACATTAGGGTTTTGAAAGTATCTTCCAACTCTTCCTCTTTCGTTTATTCTTTTTTGCGTTAATTGTTTGTCTATATGGTTTTCTTCTTTCCCAAAGCCATCATTATTTTGCCTAAAATAACCATCTGTCATAATCTCGCTTTGCATTGCCATTGTTTGATTTAAAAAGAGCATTTGATTGGTAATTTCTTTTAAATATTTTAGAGTAAGTAATTTAATCCTTTGGTTGAAATTTGCGTAGGCTTGGCTTTGAGCGTCTTTATTAGGGGCTTTGGTTAAATCAAGTGTGAGCGTTTGGATTTCTTGTTCTAATTCGTTATCTAAGCGAGTTGTCCTAAATACATTTTTAATAGGGTCGCATTTACCTGTCTCTTTATTTTCTGTGCAATAATGTATCCCTTGCTTATTATGGTTAGCTGTAGGGTCAGTTACACCAAACTCAGTTTGTAGGACATCAAGTCTTTTTAGAAATGGGTCAAGTTTATCTTTTAACTGCCTATTATCATTAACCTTTTTCTTTACTCTAAGCAAAAATCTTTGTTTTTGCTCTAGCTTGTTCTTTTTTACCAAACTCAATCCAAGGCTCATCGTTATTAGGCTCTTTTGTGATAGCTTGAATTTCTTTTTGCTCTAGCTTAGTATCTTTAGCGTGTTCTAGGACTTTTTCAAGGTTTAAGTTGTCATAGTGGGTTAAAAACCTATTAGCTCCTATGATCTCATTACAAGTATAGAGAATATCCTTAGAAATTTTAGAAAATTGTTTAATTTGTTTGAGAAAGCCTTGTTTTTCTTTTGGAGACAATGAAGTTTCTCTATAATGTTTTGAAGATTTCACATAATGTTCTTTGGCTCTTTCAAACTCTTCTTCTTTTTGTTTTAAATCTTGTTCTAAAAAAAGTAATCTCTCTTTGGCTAATAAAAGCATGGTGTTTTGATAGTCTTGTAGTTGCTTACTCACTAGCTCATAAGTGTTATCATTAAGCTTGTAAGTGGGGTCATTTTGCTTAGTTTTAAAGCTCTCTAGCATGAATTGATATTTTCTAGCACTAAAATAAGCGTTTTTAAAAGTTTTGAGAGTGGGGCGTTTATCTTTAGAAAGTTCTAAGGCTTTGGCTAAAAGAATAGGATTAGTTAGAGTGTTGTATTGGGTGTTTTGCTTGGTTTTAACTTCATTTCTTAGCTGGGCTAATAGTAAGTGTGAGTTTTTATCTAAAAGGCGTTTGTCTAGGCGTTCAAGCTTATTTAAAAGCATTTCTTTTTTCTTTAAAACAGAATAGCCCTTAGTCTCTCTTTCAAAGTTTTTGTCTAAACCATTGAGAATAGCAAAATTCTTAAAGGCTGAATGGTTTTGTTTTTTATCTAATTCTTTTTGATAAAAGCCTAAGAGTTCGTATAGCTCGTGTTTGTTAGTGTTTTTTAAGTGCTCGCTTACTGGTTTTCTCTTATCTATCCTGTCAATATCTAGCTGTTCTTTTTCATCATCGCTTGTGTCTTTGTGATTAAACAGAGCGATTTTAAATTCAGAAATCTTTTGTTTTAAAGGGGTGCTGTGGTTATTTTGAATGTCTAGGGCTTTTGCTTTGTTTTTATATTTGAGTTCTTGTAAATACTCGCTTTGTAAAGCCTTGTTTAAGTCCCACTCATCTTGTGGGGATTTGATTTGTTCTAAGGCTTTTTCTTCTTTTTCCAAGTCTTGTAATTGTTGTTTGATATTGTCTAGCTCTTTAAGTTTTGGCTCATTGACATACAAGTATTCTTCGCTCAATAAGTGGTCATTCAACCTATAAACAAACTCACTTCTTAATTCATTAAAAAATTCTTTACAATCTTCATGCCCCTTAAAACGCAGTCTTCTTCGTGTGAGCTGATTAGTCTTATTGATAAAACAATGGATATGGGCATGGTCTTGATGAGCGTGTGGCACAAGGGCAAACTTGTATTCAGGCAATCTTATTTTTAAGCTCTCCCAAGTAGAATGTAAAAGCCCTTGCATTGTCTCTTCATCTGGCTTATCTTTGATAGAAAAAACTAAGTGCATAGTCTCGTTATAATCTTTAGTCAAATCAAAGTCATTGAGCCAACTCTCTAAGATGAATTGCTTATCGCATTCTAAAAACATTTCATTGTAAGCTGTTTCGCTATTTTCTAAAGCATAATTTAGGGCATTTTCTAAGTGGGAGCGTTTCATTTGCCCTATGTTTTTAATAAGCACAGGACTAGCTGTTTTTGTGCCAACTAGATTAGATTTAATAAACTTTGAGTTAGGGTTAAATTGATTGAACTTAATGAGCAATCTTTTATCTACTTTATCGCTATCACTAAATCTAGGCTTTTGCATATGCTTTAAAATATCATCTAAGAAAGATAAGTCCATAGGGCGACTATCTAGCTTAGTATCTAATATAGCCCTATCTAGCATACAAACCCTTTAAGACTTAACAACATTGCTAAATTTTTATCTAATTCGCACACTTTCAAGCTAAACTTCTTTCCCTTACTAACAAGACATTTAAAACGCCCAAATTTTATTCAAGCTAACGCTAATTTAAGAGCTAGACTTTTGATTTTAAATCTAGCGATTTTTCAATTCTTTGTAGCATAGCACAAAGAATTGAAATTAGAACTAAATCAAAAAGGTGCAGGATAACACCATGTGTGCGTACACATATGGTTAAAACTTCATATTCAAGGGACTTGAGCTAGATTTTTAAAAAATAAGGGTTTTTGCTAACTTTTTGCCTAAAAAGTTTTTAAAAAGTGCTTTGATAGATGAATTAAATTTTTAATCTAGTAAGAGAGAAAAATTTCATTCAAAAGCTTTAACCCCATTACTCAATTTTTTAGGCAAGGGCTTGTTAGAAATGCTATAAAAACTTAGAGATTTTCACTGAAAGAACTTGTAGTCAAAACATTAAGAACTAGATAGCCATATGGTAAGAACTTAGTAGCCTATAGAATGAAAACTTTATAGCACAAGCAAAAGAACTTACAGCCTACCAATAAGAACTTGTAAGCAACAATTAGGGAACTAAGGGCTACACGATAAAAACTAAAAGCCACAAGTTAGAACCTAATAGCTCACATTAAGCAAAGAACTAAGGGGAAAATAGATTAAGAACTTATCTGCTCTAATGATATGAACTAGGTTGCTTGTATGATTAAGAACTAGGAGCAAAACACCATTAAAACTCTAGCAACTCATATAAGAATTACCAGCCCATTTCATAAGAACTCACAATCAATATTAAAGGAATGAAATTATTCTTTAAGCTTTTGTTTAAAAAATTTATGCTACATTTTCAATGATTTTTTAATTGACTTAGATTGAAACTTAGAGAACACTTAAAACTTACATTCTTCTATTGATTTATAGCGATTAAAGCCATTTAAATCAATTTATAGCGTTCTTTTAAGAAATCGTGCGCAAATACCCGTTTTCGCTCAGCATGACATACAAGCGTCCCATGATTTCTTTCTTTTCTTCCATGTCCAGTTGGTTGTTGTCTTCAATTTTTTGCTTTAAAAGGCGCTCGATCTCTTTAGTGTCGTAGTCTAAATCGTCTAGCACGTCTAAAATCGTTTGGGCTTCGCAAATATCTTCCACCTCGTAATCGCCTTTTTCATCAAAAACCACGCTAAATTCCGTAGGGTGCGTGAATAAATTGTGCTTCATGCCTAAAACTTCTTGATACGCTCCCACTAAAAAGAACGCTAAAAAGTATTCTTCTTCATCTATGTCTATATCATGCAAAAACAAGGGCTTCGTGGAATCAAAAGCGATTTCCCCATCGCTATCGCAAGTAATATCCCACAAGCTCGCGCTCCTGGTGGGCTTTTCATCTAGTTTATTCAAGGGCATGACCGGGAAATTCTGCCTCAAGCCCCAATAATCCGGCAAGCTTTGGAAAAACGAACAATTCAATAAATAGCGCTCTTGGACCTGCTCTTGAATGCGTAAGATATCGTTATGATCCTTAACATAAAGCAATTGCACCGCTTTTTTGACGATCAAATGGGCTAAAACTTCAGTGTTGCTCCTGTCAATCAAATCAATATAGCCCAGATCAAAAAGCGTGAATAACGACTCGGTGTGATCAAAACTATCATGCAAGTATTCAATGGCGTTTTTTTCATTGATATTAGCGAGCAAGTCTAGCATTTCATCAATCAAGGGGGGGTTATTATTTTCTTTAATTTTTAGGGATTTTTCATTGTATTCATGCGAAAACAATTCTAACACCGGGGCCACTAAAACGGCATGGTTAGCGGAAATATAACGGCCTGATTCAATGAAAATATCCGGCTCTATTTCTTGCTTATTTTTCACAATTTCCCTCAATAAAAACACCACATCAGCGCTGAATTCCTCTAAAGTGTAGTTTTTATCTTGGTGGTGTTTGTGTTGGGTGTATTCTACGGCTAACCCCCCTCCAATATTCACGCTATTAAGATTTTTAGCGCCCATTTTACGCAATTCTGCATACAAGTTACCCGCTTCTCTTAAAGCCTTTTTTAAGGGCGAAATATCGCTGATTTGAGAGCCTATGTGGAAATGTATCATGTGGAAATGCTCTAACAAGTCGTTTTCTTCTAAAAGGCGCATCGCTTCTAAAACTTCAGTGCTGCTAAGGCCAAATTTAGAATTGATCCCCCCGCTCTTTGCCCAAACGCCAGTGCCAGCGCTGTGCAAACGGATACGAATGCCAATTTTAGGGCATGCTACAAAATCGTTTTGTTTAGCCACAGCGATAATGGTTTTTAGCTCATTCAAACCCTCAATCGTTAAAGTGATCTCATGCTGCATGCTTTTAGCGATAAAGCCAAGCTCAATCATTTCCTTGTCTTTAAAGCCATTCACGGTGATAGGGGCTGTGGGGTTCGTGTAGCTCATCGCAATGATGAGCTCGGATTTGCTCCCGGCTTCTAACCCGTAATCCAAGCCCTTAGCCCCCTGCACTAAAGGCAAAACAAACGAGGGCATTTGATTGACCTTTAAAGGGAAAACCGCCTTAAAAGCCCCGCTGTATTGATACTCTTTAATCGCTGAAGAAAACGCATCAAACAGGCTTTTGATTTGTTTTTGCACCAAATGGGGGAATCGCACCAACAAAGGCCCTCTATAGCCCTTATCGCGCACGCTTTGAACGATTTCTAAAAGCGAGGGGTTTTTGCCATGACAAACTTTAACCAAGCCTTTTTCTATCTTAAATTCGTTATTGCTCCAAAAATTAATCCCATAATCATGGACTTCTTGCATTTTTTATCCTTTTATCACGATAAGGTTTTAAAGAGGTTGGGGTTGTTTTTAAAATCTTTGATCGCTTCTTCATAAACCTTTTCAATTTGAATGACTGAATTTTCTAAAGTGTAATTTAAAGTGCTTTTAGCGTATTCGTTTTGCATCCTTTCTCTTTCAAGCTTGTTTTCTAACCACCAATCTATTTTAGCGCTCAAATCTTTAGCGTTATCAGGCTCAAATAATGATCGCTCATCTAGCGCGAATTGCCTGGTCGCGCTTAAAGGGCTATTAGCGATAACAGGCACAATCCCCACGCTAATAGCCTCTAAACACGCAATCGCTTCGCTTTCCACATTGGCTGTGTGCACATAAAGGGTGCAAGTTTTTAAAATCTCTAACAATTCATTGGAATTGACGAACCCAAACTCCGTTTTTACGCCTAGTTTTTGGGCTAGAAGTTTGATTTTTTTCTCATCAGGCCCTTTGCCTTTGAGTAATAACACAATGTCTTGTTTGTATCGGCTTAAAGCAACCGCTTTGATTAAAACGCTTTGATTTTTTTCATTAGAATAGCGCCCTACCATAGCGATTTTAAAGGGTGTGGTGTCAAAAAGGCTTTTTTGCGGGTGTTCAAATCTAAACATGGGATCAAAGCCGTTAGAAATAGCGTATTTTTTCCCTCCATAGTTGTATTTTTCTAATTCTTCTACAATGAATTTTGACGGGCAATGGATATGGTGGATATAGCGGTAATGCGAAGATTTAAACCACGAAAAAAGCGTCATGTTAAACCAAGAAAACCACCCCAATTTCATGTTATAAGAAATATGCTCTGGCTGTAAATGGAAAGAGCCAATATAAGGCACTTGCATTTCTCGTGCGATTTTTACGGCTGTTTTTTCTAGCAAAAAAGGCAAATAAGTATGGATCATATCCGCTCCCTTAAAAGCCTTTCGTAGAATTTTTTCATCCGGTTTAGCAAAAAGAATGTGTTGTTTGTGTGAAATTTCTGTAACTAGGGGGATGTAGCGCTCTTTAAGGTTGTAATACCCCTCTTCTTCACTCCCTAAATTATCCACATAAGGGGCGACCACTCTCATCACATGCCCTCTTTTTTTCAGCGCTTCAAAAAAACGAAACGCTGTCATAGAAGTGCCATTACTGGTGTCTTTAAAGCTATCCACGACTAAAACAATAACCATTTAACTACTCTTCTTTAAAATTGAATTTAAAAGGCTTTTTATCAAACACCACAATTTCTATCATTCCCTCTAAAACCTGAATGTCTAACACAAACGCCTCTATTTTTATTTCAGCTTTTTTCACGCCATCTTGAATGACTTGCGCTTTAATGAGCGCTTCTTGATTCAATTCTAGGGGGGCGTAAAAATTGATGTTATTAGAAACCACCACGCTGTGCCTTTTATTCAACGCACACAAGGCCGCATAATTGCACGCAATAAGCACAAACCCGGCATGCACAAAATTTTCTTCATACACCATGCTTTCATTGCCCTTGAAACGCGCATGGGCTATATCTTTTTCTAAAACGACTAGTTCAGTGCCAACGCTTGGTTTGAAATTCTTACAAGTCTCTAAAGAGTCATAATCCACACGAACGACTGATTCTTGCACTATTTAATCCTTTATTAAAGCTTGCTTGGTTTAAGCATCTTAAAATACCCCCTTAAAGGAGCGTCATACCCCTCTAAAGTTTTAGAATAATCCGTTTTATCCAAAAAATCTTCCAAACTCTGCCCCAAAATAAAATCCGTTTTACGCTGTTCTTTAGGCGTGGTCTTTGAAACGCTAAGAATCTCAAAATTTTCAAACCCCACCCTTTCGCACCACCCTTTTAGCGCGCTAACGCTAGGGATAAAATAAACGTTTTTCATTTTAGCGTAAGTTTTTTTAGGGCAAAGGGCGATGTCTAGGGGCGAATTAATAATGAGCGTATCCAACACCAGCTCCCCTTTTATTTTTAAAGCATGATATAAGGCTTTTAAAGCCTCTAGCGGGCTTTTTCTGTGGTATAGCACTCCTAAGCAAAAAATGACATCAAAAGCGTTAGAGTATTTTTCATGCAAATCCTCTACCCCTAAAGACTCATAAATGATTTTTTTTTCTTTATCAAAAAAGGGGGCTAAAAATTCAAATTGTTTTTTGACTAAAACGCCCGGATCAAACCCCACCAAACTTTTAGGCCCATGTTCTAGCATCTTAAACAAGTAATAGCCGTTATTGCAACCCACATCAGCCACAACCTTATCTTTTAAAGGAGTGGCGTTTTTGACTAGATCCCATTTAATAGAGCTATCCCATTCGCTATCAATCTTGATTTGAGAAATTTCAAAAGGGCCTTTACGCCATGGCCTTAACGCCATGATTTCTTCTAAAAGGGTTTTTGGATTGAATTTATCGTTACAAATCAGCATGACTTACCATAGCGTGGGGGTTTTTTTAAAAAGGGGGGGGTTTAAAAGGGATTCTAAATGATGAGAGCTAATCCCATAAATAAAAGCGAAATTAAACGCTAAATTTTTTAATTGCTCTTTTAAGTTGTTTTGGGTGGTGTAAAAATAAGGGTTGGTTTTTTTAAAGAAAGCCGCGCTGTTTTTATGACAAAACACGACAATTTTCCCCCACGATAAAGTCTCAAGGGCTTTTTGAAGCATCATTTCAAACAATTCTTTTGAAGTCTCAGCAACAACCACCCTTGCCGTTGCGCCATAAGGGGCTATCTCTAGATTCTTATTCACAAAAAAGGGTTTGCAATGATCTAAAGGGTATTCTTTTTTGCCCAAAAGATTCAAATCAAACGCAATTTGTAATTTCTCGCACAATTGAATCACCCTTTTTAAAGGCTCTAAAAAGATGCATGGCATTTTTAATTCGTATTCTTGTTTTTCATAGACTAAAGCGCTGCAAAAAAACGATTGGTTGAGAACAATCAAACGGCTTTCTTTCAAATCTTCTCTCAAGCGCTCCTGCTTGTAAAACAAATGAAGCCACTCCAATTTATCAAAAAAGGCTATTTTACACCTCTCTATAATAAATAAATCTTCAAGACTCTCTTTCAAGCACCACACAAAATCGCTCACGATGATTTTAGAAGCGATCTCTAATTCTATGGGGCTTAGTAACGCCCCGACCACTCGTTCATTCAACAAGCAAAATTTAAACAAATGATTCAAAGAATGCTCTATATCTTTAAGCTTGATCCATGCCACATCCTTATCGCTTAAAGGATATTCTCCTGTGTATAAAATCCCATAAGCCCCTAACTCTAAAGCTTTAGGAATGAGCGCATGATCTTTAGCGGCAAATAAAGAGCCTTTTTGGACTTTATTTAAGGACAAAACAATAGAATTAAAATAGCTGATTGAGGGTGTGTTTTGCAATTCACCCAAACTCAATTCTACGGCTTCATTCACCCCTAATCGCATTTAACTGATCAAACTTCCTGCGATTTTTTCTTTGGTAGGGCTGATTAAGGCTAGATTATCGCTATCTCGCACCGCTAAAATCATGCCCTCACTCATTTCGCCCATGAGCTTTGCGGGTTTTAAATTAGCCACCACGCACACCATTTGCCCCACCAAACTTTCAGGCTCATAATCCAAAGCGATCCCTGAGATGATCTGCCTCAAACGATTTTCGCCTAAATCCACTTTTAAGCGCAGTAATTTATTGGATTTTTCAATCCTTTGAGCTTCTTTGATAAGCCCCACTTTAATCTCTACTTTTTTGAAATCCTCAATACTAATATAGTTTTCTTGTGTTGGTGGGGCTTTTTCTTTTTCTTTTTTTTCTGCTTTTTCTGCTAGGGCTTCCTCCCCTTTTTCAATCTTTTCAATTTTCTCAATTTTGGAAAATAAAGGCTCGGTGTCTTGTAAAATCATATCTTGTAAATTTTTGGTTTTAAAAAAGCGTTCGTAATTATTGGGCGTGATTTCTGTGTTGAAAGCACTCGCTAATTTAGTCGCGCTCTTTGGCATGAACGCATAAAGCAAAAAGCTTGATTGCAACAGCGCGTTTGCGATCAAACTCAATAAGGCTTCTAGTTTTTCTGATTCGTTGTTTTTGTGCAAAACCCATGGCTCTTCTTTAGCGATGAGTTTGTTTAAAAAATCATAAACATTAAACAATTCCTCTAAAGCTTTATGCAATTGCATTTTAGGCACGAAAGAATTAGCGTTATCTAAGATTTGATGCACTTTTTCTAGCTCTTTAGAATAATAAGCGGTGATTTTGTCGCTTTTTAGAGAATAATTGAAATATTTTTTAGCCATGCCTAGCAAACGATTCAGCAAATTCCCCAAATCGTTATTCAAATTCGCGTTGATCCTTTCTACTAACGCTTTTTTAGAAAAATCCCCATCTTGCCCAAAAGGCACCTCACGCAATAAAAAATAGCGTAATTCTTCAATCCCATACTCCATAGCGATCTTTTGAGCGTCTAAAACATTGCCCAAGCTCTTACTCATTTTCACGCCCTCTATCGTCCACCACCCATGCACGCAAAGCTGTTTGAATAGGGGCAAATTCAAACTCATCAAAAAGGCTGGCCAATAAATGGCATGGAAGCGTAAAATATCCTTACCCACAATATGCCTAGCGCATTCAAAATGCACCATTTTATTATCTAAATCATTCAAATACCCTAACGCGCTCGCATAATTCAATAAAGCGTCCAGCCAAACATACACCACATGTTTAGGATCGTTCATCTTTTTAGGCAAAGGAATGCCCCACTCAAAGCTCGTACGCGTGATAGACAGATCCAATAAACCCTGCTCAATAAAAGAAGTTACCTCGTTTTTACGATAAATGGGCAAAATCGCTTCAGGGTTTTTAGCGTAAAACTCCAATAAAGGCTTTTCATACGCGCTCAATTTGAAAAAATAGCTCTCTTCTTCTAAAAGCGTGGTCTCTCTCAAGCAATCAGGGCATAGGACTTTATCGTTCGTGTTGTCCGTTTTAGAGACCGCGCAATAACTCTCACAGCTCACGCAATAATACCCGCTATAAGTGCCTTTATAAATATCCCCTTTTTCAAACATGATTTCAAAGGCGTTTTGCACGCATTTTTGATGCTCGCTGTCTGTGGTGCGGATAAAACCATCATAATCCAAATTGAAAAAATCCCACTGGTTTTTAAAAATCGCGCTAATGCTATCGGCGTAAGCTTTGGGGCTTTGATTCCTTAGTCTCGCGCTTTGTTCGATCTTTTGCCCATGCTCGTCGGTGCCGGTTAAAAAAAAGACTTCTTCGCCTTGGAGCGTGTAATACTTCTTTAAAGTGTCCGCAATCAAAGTCGTATAAGCATGGCCAATATGAGGGATGTCATTCACATAATAAATGGGGGTTGTAATCAGTGATTTTTGCATCTTTATAATCGTGTTACCTTAAATTTGTTTAGATCTCTTAATTTTAACATGCTTTTAAAAATTTAGAGAATAGAGGTTGGATTTATGCTTACTCATGGGGTGTTTTTAGCTTAAAATTCATTATAATTAACGCTCAAAAAATTGAAAAATGAGTTCAAGGAATAGACAGATGATTTCAAAATTTTTGCTCAAAAGCATGTTCAAGCAGTGGAAAAACGGCGATTATCAGGTTGTTTTTTGGGACAATAGCGTTTATAGGAATGGCGAACATTCGCCTAAATTCACCCTTAAAATCCATCGCCCCCTGAAATTTAGCGATATTAAAAAAGACATGTCTTTGACGATTGCTGAGGCTTATATGGATGGCGTGATTGATATTGAAGGCTCTATGGATGAAGTGATGCACTCTTTGTATTTGCAAACCAATTATGAGCATTTGCACAAACATGATAGCGCTAAAGCCGTTCAAAAACCCCTTAAAGAAAGCTCCAATATTTCTAAACATTACGATTTAGGGAATGACTTTTATTCTATCTGGCTGGATGAAACCTTAAGCTATTCATGCGCTTATTTCAAAAAGGACGATGACACCCTCCATGCCGCCCAACTCCAAAAATTGGATCACACTTTAAAAAAGCTCCATTTAAAACAAGGCGAAAAACTGCTGGATATAGGCTGTGGCTGGGGCTATCTCTCCATAAAAGCCGCGCAAGAATACGGGGCGCAAGTGATGGGGATCACCATTTCTAGCGAGCAATACAAACAGGCTAACAAACGAGTCCAAGAGCTAGGGTTAGAGGATAAAGTAACGATCAAATTATTGAATTACCAGGATTTAGACGGGCGTTTGTACCGCTTTGATAAAGTGGTGAGCGTGGGCATGTTTGAGCATGTGGGTAAGGATAATTTGCCCTTCTATTTCAAAAAAGTTAAAGAAGTGTTAAAGAGAGGCGGGATGTTTTTGCTCCACTCCATTTTATGCTGTTTTGAAGGCAAGACTAACGCATGGGTGGATAAATACATCTTCCCGGGCGGTTATTTGCCTTCTTTAAGAGAAGTGATGAGCGTGATGAGCGAATGCGACTTCCACCTGCTCATGGCTGAAAGCTTACGCATCCATTACGCCAAGACTTTAGACATTTGGCGAGACAACTTCAACCACAATCTAGACCAAGTGAAAAGACTCGGCTATGACGAACGCTTTATCCGCATGTGGGATCTGTATTTAAGGACTTGCGCTTCCGCTTTCAGGGTGGGGAGCGCGGATTTATTCCAATTGCTTTTAACCAACAGCGTGGATAACACTTTCCCCTTAACCAAAGAATACATCTACCAATAATTGCAAGTTTTAGATTTTAGCCCCTTCTTTCAGGCTAACTTCTGGCAAACTCTCCACATACAAACTCTGTGATGGGAAAGCAAAACTCAAATGGTGCTTTTCTACGATCCCCATGATTTTTAGCATCACGTCTTCTTTAACTTCTAGCCACTCTTCCCAAACCACTGTTTTAGAAAAGCAATACACTAAAATATTAATAGAGCTGTCCGCAAACTGATCTAAAAAGACAAACAGATTGTTTTTATACCCTAAAAAATCGTCAATAGAAACAATATCCTTTTTAAACATGTAGCGGTAATCGCTCGCATTTTGCAAAGCGCTATCGGCTCCATTAGCGATTTTAGGGTGGTTTTCTAACATTTCTTTAATGTCTTTCACGCAAAGCTGTAAAGCACTTTGACTGGAGCTATAAGTTAAACCTATTTCCATTTTAATACGCCTTCCCACTTTACGACGACTCCAATTCCTGATGGGTTTTCCGGCTAACTCTGAATTAGGCACGGACAAAAGAGCGTTATCAAAGGCTCTGATCGTGGTGCGCCTTAACCCCATTTCCACCACCGTGCCCTCCACTTCACCGCACACGATCCAATCCCCTTGAGAAAACGAATTGTCTAACAATAAAATAACAGAAGCAAAAAAATTCGCCAACACATCTTTAACCGCCAAAGCCACCGCTAACCCCCCAATCCCTAAAGAAGCGATGATGGCTGAAACGTTAAACCCTAGTTGTTTCAAAACCCCTAAAAGCGCGACAATAAAAATCAAAAAATACACGACTTTTAAAATCAAGTTGATCACTTCTTTTCTAAAATTGTGCGTGCTTTTGGTAGCCATGTTGGTAACCAACGCTTCCCCATAGCCTTTAAAAAGCGCTATCACTAACCATGCTAAAAGCATGATATACACCGTGCCCACCCACATAGAAACTTTAGGAGGCGATGCGTTAGGGTAGTAGAAAATGTCTAAAGCCACATCGCAACTGAATAGGGCTAAAAAGACAGAAACCGGCGAAACAATGCTGCTTTGCACATTGACATGCATTTTTTTATTGCGCTGCATGATTTCAAAAATACGATCTAATAATAAGGCTAAAAGCCAAGTGATCAATTTCCTTAAACCCAGCAATAAGGCTAAAATCATCAAAGCCAGCGCAATCTTACTCACTTGCAAGCTATGGGCTGTGAAAGGCAAAACCTTGCTGATCTTGTTTAACACAAAATCCATATTCACTTCCATGATCAAGTTTTTAGGAAGCACTTCTTTAGGGTGGTTTTTAATGTAACGCAAGACTTCAGTGTAAGTGTTCAAACGCAATTCATAATCGCTAAACATCTGCTCTAATTCATGCATTTTGACATTGCCTAAATTTTTAGGGAAAGTGTAGAGTTTGAATTGCCCTAAACGCAAAAGAAAAGCATCGCTGATACTTTCTACGTCTTTTTGTTCGCTAAAAATATCAATACTGCTCCTGATTTTATCTATAAAACGATACAAAATTTCATCTATCAATAAAATATCTAAAGACAATCTATCTTTCATGAAAGTGTAGAAATCATCGCCCTTAATGCTTTTAGACAAATGTTTTTTGATTTTTTCTTGCTCTTTTAAATTTTGGTTTATGTCAATGCCAATTTTATCCCTTTCATTCAACACTTTAGAAGTCAAACTTTTAATCAAATCATTCTTTTGGGTGTTATACAGAGAGACTTCAGCGCTTCTTTCAGGGTTTTTCTTGTAAGTTTCAATGACTTGATTGAGCTGGTTGATTTGATTGAAAATCAAAAACAAATCCACCGCATCTGTTTCATGCTCTTCAACCGCTCTCAAAGGATTTAAAAAGAGCGATAATACCAATACCCACCACAATAATAAACGCATGCGAAACCCCACTCAAACAAGATAAAATTTTTCTCACAATTTCTAGCGATTATACCAAAAATCAGAAACGCTTCGCCCCATAAAGTTACCCATGCAATTTGAAAACGCTTTTTATTTATCCCTAAAAAGCGGGCTTTAGCTCAATTGTGAGCCTCTTTTCAGATCGCTATATTGCTTGATGCGATGCTTTGAGTATTTTTACATTTTACAATTAAAACAAAGCCTTAATTTCTAACAAATCTTGCTTTATTTGATATTTTTATAGTAGGATTTCGCATAGGCCGTAGTCAAAAAGCTTTCCATGTTCGGTGCAATAAAGTCACGGATAATGTGCATGTCTTTTATTCTTATTACATGTTTCACTTTTTATGTTTTTATAACCGCTTTTATTGAATGTTTTCATATAAGATCTATGTTTTAGAGATTTCCAACTCTATCTCTTGTCATTGGGCTATTTTGATGATCAATCTTTAGAAGAAAGAACCATAAAAATGTAGTATCCTATGCCTATAAGAAAAACAAGAATTAAGAAAATGAGTAATCCCCACTCTAAAGAATCCATAACTCCTCTTTAAAGAATGTCAAAAGTGGTGCGCTTGGCAGGACTCGAACCTGCGACCTACGGCTTAGAAGGCTGTTGCTCTATCCAGCTGAGCTACAAGCGCATTGAATGGTATTAATGTTAGGTGGTACGCCCGAAGGGAGTCGAACCCCTAACCCCCAGATCCGAAGTCTGGTGCTCTATCCAATTGAGCTACGAACGCTTACAATTCAAATAAAGGAATAACTAACATAAAACTTGGTAAAACGCTTATTTATAAGATGGGGTGGAAGATGGGAATTGAACCCACGACCCTCAGGACCACAATCTGATGCTCTAACCGACTGAGCTACTCCCACCATTCAACGAAAGGAAGCGATATTCTACCAAAGAATTTTAAACAGAACAATAAACTACGCAAAAAAGTGGTCGGGGCGAAAGGATTCGAACCTTCGACCCCTTGGTCCCAAACCAAGTGCGCTAACCAGACTGCGCTACGCCCCGAAATTTTCACATGAAGCGTTATTATAACTGAATTTTCTAATTTTTGAGCGTAATTTTTCAAAAATACCGCTAAAAATCAAAAGCGGCACTCAAAAATGATATCAATCCAACTCCCCCACCCTTTTAAAAAGCTACTTTTTAAAAACAGCTCTCAATGACTTTAAGCTTTTCGTTTCTTAAAAACTACTTTCGTTTTTTCATTTCACTAGAAACTTTTTCATAATGTTCCATGTGTTTTTTGCTTAACTCTTTGGTAATATGCACCATCACTTTATGATAGGCTTGATTCATGATTTTTCTAATGGCTTGGTCACGGTCGGTTTCCTTAATCTTATGCACAAAAGTTTTGGGGACAAAACCTCCAGAATTGGTGCGTCGCAATTCCACTCTTTCAATCACAGCCTTAATCTTTGAAACATCAATACCAAAACTATGGATAATATCTTCACTTTTTGGCTCAACAAAATTCAAATTCAAATACCCCGAAGACATGTCTATCACCTTTTCTTCATTCGCCGCATCGTTTTCTTCCACAATATCTTCTAAGATAGCCACATTCCCATCCATGCGTAAAACGAGCAACGCTTTTTCTTTGATGTCTTGAGAGATTTCGCTAACATCTTTAAATTGCGAAACGCTATAGCCTTTTCTCTCTAAAAAACTACTCAATTGGAGAAACAAAGATTTCTCAAACTCTTTTTGATAATTTTCAGGGATAACTTTATTGGCCTCTATCTTAGGATCAATTAAAACAACTAAATGGTTATTTTTAGGCTGTTGCTTGCCTTTAATAGGATAGTGGAAATGCAACTCCACGGACTCGCCCATGTTATTGTGCTGCTGCTTCATAGGCATTCCATCAGCTAGAGCCGTATAAAACGCCCCACTCACTAATAACGATCCTAGAACTACCGCTAAACTACCTTTTTTCATTAAATTCCTTTCTTTCTTTTTCTTTAAAATCAGTTTCTAATCTTACCCAAAAAATCCCACTTTTTATCTCTATTTTTACGGATAATCATTCCCATTCAATCGTTCCTGGTGGTTTAGAGGTAATATCATACACCACCCTATTGATACCGCTCACTTCATTAGTGATACGATTAGAAACCTTTTCTAAAAAAGAATGCTCTAAGAATGAAAAGCTCGCCGTCATGCCATCGCTCGCATTCACCGCCCTTAAACAAATAGCGTTTTCATAAGTGCGATTATCCCCCATAACCCCCACAGAATTGACATTCAACAGCACGCAAAAAGCTTGCCAAACCTTGTCATACAAATTGGCTTTTTTAAGTTCCTCTATAAAAATAAAATCCGCTTCTTGCAAGCGTTTGATCTTACTCTCACTGACTTCGCCTAAAATCCTTACAGCAAGCCCAGGCCCTGGAAAGGGGTGGCGCATTAAAAAATCCTGGCTAACGCCCAATTCCTTACCCAACAAACGGACCTCATCTTTAAACAATTCCCTTAAAGGCTCTATGAGTTTAAAATCCATCCATTCAGGCAGTCCGCCCACATTATGGTGGGTTTTGATCACCTTTGAAGGCCCTTTAACGCTCACAGATTCAATCACATCAGGGTATAAAGTGCCTTGGGCTAAAAACTCAATTTTGCCTTTTAAATGGTGCTTCTTGGCTTCTTTTTCAAACACTTCAATAAAGGTTTCGCCGATGATTTTTCGCTTCAATTCAGGCTCGCTCACGCCCTTTAATTTAGATAAAAAGATTCCTTTAGCGTCTATCGTGTTTAAAGGGATTTGCAAGTCTTTAAACATCGCTTGCACCCTTTCTTTTTCATTTTTACGCAACAAGCCATGATCCACAAAAACAGCGATCAAATTATCCTTAATGGCTCTGTGTAATAGCGTAGCGACCACCGTAGAATCCACGCCCCCACTCACCGCGCACAAAACCTTAGCGTTAGCAATTTTTTCTTTCAACCTTGCAACTTCTCTTTGAGCGAAATGCTGCATCCCCCAAGTTTTTTCACAGCCACAAACTAAAAGGGCAAAATTTTCTAAAATCTTACCCCCCTCTTCGCTTTGAACGACTTCTGGGTGGAATTGCAAGCCAAAAATCTTGCCGTTTTCAATCGCGCAATGGGGGGAATTAGGGCTTTTTGCAAGGGTAGTGAAGCCTTTAGGCAATTCTATGACTTTATCCATATGGCTCATCCACACAAGGCTTTTAATTTTCACGCCTTCAAAAATCACAGAATCTTGAGTGATTTCTAAGATAGCCTTACCAAATTCTTGCTCGTTCGTGCAAGCCACTACCCCCCCAAAAAAATCCACCAAATACTGCATGCCGTAGCAAATCCCTAAAATCGGCAAATCCAAATCAAAGATTTTCTCGCTAGGCTTGTAAGCGTCTTTAGCATACACGCTCGCTGGCCCCCCACTCAAAATCAAACCTTTAGGGGCTTTTTTTTGAATGTTTTCTACGCTTTCAAAAAAAGGGACTATTTCTGCATAAATCCCACTCTCTCTCAATCTTCTAGCAATCAGCTGTGTGTATTGGCTCCCAAAATCTAATACTAAAATCATCGCTCATTCTTTATTTTTGTGGGATCTGTGTTTTATTGTATTGATTTTTGTAATTCACCCTATAGCTTTCAGCCAACTCAGGCGCTTTTTGCACAAACCAGCGTTCTAATTTTTCTAGTTCGTATCTGTAATTTCCACCTTTTGAGCAATATTGAGAATCAATCAGCGAAAACGCATAGAGCGTTTTATTTTCTTTAGACTGGAATAAAAACTCCTTATGGAATAGCGCTTTTTTAGGCATGCCACTCATCAGAGACTCAGGCAATAAAAAAGCGTCAAAATCACAAAGCACTTTTTTACTCAACTTGTTGCTTTTGGTGAAAACAAAAATGATCTCTTTTTTCATGTCTTGTTTAAAAGCTAATGAAAGCACATTCAAAAAGGGCGGAGCTAAACTTTTATCCACCCTAACCTTAAAAGCTTTAGAATCCCCTAATAAGACCCCCATAAATAAAACCAACCCCACGCAACATTTCAAACTCGTTTGAAAAATATTCATCTTTTATCCTTTAAGTGTCAATATTGAAAACAGAAATTAAACGCATTGATTGGGTATTATAACATAAAAATTGAGAATTACGCTTTAGCTTGGCTAGCGCTTAAGTCTTTCTAAAACGCTCTCATGCTAGTATTTTCACTCCTTTTAAGCCCCAATAATGCTTGGTGTTGAAATGGAATGATAGGGTTTGACTAATTCATACCTTCTGAGTCTTCTGATATTAACTAAGGCGGTATTGGCTGAAATGGCTTGTGTCATGCTGCTTGTGGGGCGCAAAGAAGTGAGCGTATTCACATGCCCTGCATTGCATCGTGGGTTTCTAACCCTCTCATCTTCTGGGTCATACCACGCCCCTTTTTGGATACTCAAAACCCCTTGACGGATATTTTTAGTTACAAACGCCCCTGCTAACAACCTCCCCCTAGCGTTAAACACTTCTACAATTTCACCATGCCTAATGCCTAATTTATTAGCGTCTAGTTCGTTGATCATTACAGGCTCTCTGCCTTGAATTTTATACACATTCCTAACCCAAGTGTTATCAAGCTGTGAATTGACACGGTATTTTGGGTGCGGAGAGATTAAATGGAACGGGTAAATCTCAGCCATTTTAGAGCCTAGCCACTCAGCTGGCTCAAACCAAGTAGGATGCCCTTTAAAATCGGCCCGTTTAAAATCCGCGCATTTTTGAGAAAAAATTTGAATTTTCCCGCTCTCTGTATCCAGTTTATTATTAATAGGGTCTTGCCTGAATTTCGCATGACGCACAAACTTTCTCGCATTTTCAGGGATTTCAAACTCCACAAAGCCATCCCTCCAAAACTGATCAAACGATTTCAAAGTAGGGCCATCGCTTTTTTCATAAAGACCCTTAATCCATTCCATGTAACTCTTAGATTCAGTGAATTTCTGCTCTGTTTCATTGCCCCCAATGCGTAAAGCAAGCTGTCTGAAAATCTCATAATCGTCTTTAGATTCATAAACAGGCTCTACCACCTTACGCATGGCATAAACCACATTCTTAGAACAACTCCCTCCAAAAGTAATATCATCTCTTTCCATAGTGCTAGTGGAAGCAAAGACAATATCAGCGAATTTCGCCGTAGGCGTCCACCAAGGCTCATGCACGATCACGCAATCTAAGGTCCTTAAAGCGCGAATCAGCTCGTTTGTATCAGCTTCATGCCCTAACAAATCCGCCCCACAATTATAAATCATTTTGATTTTAGGTAATTTGAGTTTTTTACCCATAAAATCAATTTCTTTATCCGGATTCAAAATCGCTTCAGAAATTCTAGATGCTGGAATAACGCTTTTTACAGAATTATGCCCTTGCGAAATCATAGGAACAATTCTTGCCCCTGAGCTCGCTTGAGCGTTTCCTCCATAATGCATAGAAAAGCCAAAGCCCCCACCCGATAAGCCCACTTGACCAATCATGCTGGCTAAAACAATTAACGCCCAATCCGGTTGCTCGCCATGCTGAGCTCTTTGCATGGCCCAATTACCCGCTAAAAAAGTGCGCTTAGAGACAAATAAATCCGCTAATTCTTTGATTTTTTCTGCACTCACTCCAGTGATTTGAGACGCCCATTCTAAAGTTTTAGGCGCATTATCGCTCTCTCCTAGCAAATAGGGTAAGAATTTATCAAAGCCATCAGTGTATTTAGCGATAAACGCTTTATCATATTGATTGCTCGTATAAAGATAATGCATCATGCCTAGCATTAACGCTACATCAGTATTAGGGCGAATGGGTATCCATTCAGCACTGAAGGCTTGAGCGGTTTCGGTATAAATGGGATCGATACTGATGAATTTAATACCAGCTCTTTTATACTTGGGGTAGTAGCTGTCATTGACATGGTTTGGCACAAAATAATCAATGCGGTTGCACTTGAATAAATCCGCCCCCCACATGACATACACCTTACAATTTTTAATCATCTCTTCATGCGTGGTTTGTTGCGAATAAACTTCCATATCCCCTACAATCATAGGGTTTATTCTTGCAGCCGCGCCATTACTATATTCCCCATCAGTGCCAATAGCCCCCCCTAAAGTCGTGTTAAAAAAACGCCATGCTAAATGATGGCAACGATGCAAGCTACCCGCATGCCCCCAACCACCATAACTGGCATTATAGATGTTTTCTTTAGGGATTTCTTTAAGCTTTTTAGCCGCTAAATCCAACGCCACATCCCAACTCACGCGCACAAACTCTTCTCTCCCGCGCAATTCTTTGTGGTTTTTTTTGTTTTCTAAAAAGCTCTTGCGCACGCAAGGATACTTCACCCTACTATCTGAATACACCCTATCTGCCATCGCTTTTAACATCATGGTAGGGTTATAATCGCTCTTTTGGGGGATAATATCTTTAATTACTCCATTTTGAACCTTTGCGATAAAGGGGCCAAAATGCGTTGCATGCGGAATGGATTCTACTTTTTCAAAAACACCAACAGCTTTCAAAACATTAGTGCTAGCGAGCGCGATGGGGACTTTTGTTAGGATACTTCTGCGTGAAATGGACATGGTTCTCCTTCAAGCTTGCATTCTGTTAAAACACCCCAAATTCTAACATATATTCACCTAAAATTACCGCTAATAAGCCCTCAAAGCATGGGCGTTAATTTAAAACTACTTTTTATTCACGCTGCTCATGTCAGCGACTTTCCCCCACATCAAGCGGTATTTTCTCTTCATGAATTCAATTTCTTCTCTCGCTTGGTTGAGTTCATCGCGCAAAAGATCGATGGTTTTTTTATCTTCTTCATAGACTTCTTGCATAGAGATTAAAGCGTCTTTTAAAAACATGTTTTCATTTTTAAAGGCTGAAATCGTTTCATCTTTAGCGCCAATGACTTTATCATGCAAGTTTAAAATCGTGTTAATGGTCTTTTCCACAAACACAGGCTCTAAAGAACGCCCGTTCATATCCATAGAAATCAAATTATTTTCTACCTTTTTGATTAAAGCGTTTGTCCCGCTGCTCGCATCAATTAAAAGCTTGTTGTTACTTATTTTGCTTTTAATTTTACCGATATTCACTAATTCTAAGATTCTTTCTTTAGGAAGCCCTGAAAGGTGGCTAAACTCTTCTAATTCAATCCATGCTAAAGCGCTCAAATCTTCTAAAACCACCGGCTCTTTAGACTCTTTTTCTTTATCCTCTACTTCTTGCTCATTTTGTTGCACCGCTTGCGCTTTGTTCAAATCTAAAATATCCAAATTTTTCCTTAAAAATAGTTTTAGCTTAACGCAATTTTTTAACCGCTTTTTTCAAGCTGTCTAGCAAATAATCAATATCGTTTATGGAATGCGTGAAATGCAAGCTCACTCTAAGCCATCCGGGTTTGGTGTTAAAATCGCTTGACTTTTGAGCGTTAAGATTCAACAAATCATGCCCATAAGGCCCCGCGCAAGAGCAACCTGCCCGGGTTTCAATAGCGTATTCATAGCTTAAAACCCTCGCTAAATCATAGGGCGAAATCCCTCCAATATTAAAAGCCACTACCCCCACACGATTCGCTGTTAAATTCCCGTAGATATTGATAGCGGGCAAGTCTTTTAAGCCATGCATGAGCACTCTTAAAAGGTTGTTTTCTTTCTTGTGGATAAAATCCAAACCGCATTCATCTCTTAATTGATACGCTAGAGCGCTCCTGTAAAATTGCAACAATCCTGGCGTGCCAAACTCTTCTCTTAAAGGCAATTCATCAATAAATTCATGCCGTGTGCAATTAGCGTATTTAATCACGCCCCCTGCGCTAAAACTCGGGGCGATTTGCATGTCAATCAAATCTTTAGAAATGCCTAAAAGACCGCACCCTCCAATGCCCCCTAAAAGCTTGTGAGGCGCATAAAAACCGGTTTGGTATTTGCAATCTTTAGGGTTAGCATGCGCGCTAAAATTCGCCAAATCCAAAGCCAAAGCGGCCTTATATTTCTCACACAATGATGAAACTTCTTTTAAGGGCGTAAGCAGTCCGGTTACGTTAGAAGCCGCACTCATAGAAACCAAGCTGTTAGGGGATTTTTTTAAAGTTTGCTCTAAAATTCCTAAATCCAATAAGCCATGTTCGTTTAAAGGGATACGCACCACTTCACACAAGCCTTCACGCCAACTAATTTCATTAGAATGATGCTCATAAGGCCCTACAATCACACGCTTTAAAGCCATATCTTTCAAATACGGCTCTAAATTTTTCTTCGTTTTTGAAGGGATACACACCCCTAAAATTTCTTGAAATCTCTTAATCGCTGAGCTCGCCCCATACCCCGCGCTCAAGACGCAATGATCATCGCTCAAATTTAAAGAACGCTTTAACTTTTCTTGGCACTCTTTTAAAAGCATGCCCATTAAAATCGCATGTTTAGAAGCCACAGAATGAGCGTTCGCATAATAAGGCAGTAAAGATTTCACGCGCTTTTCCACTAAAGCGCTCGCTAAACCTGAAGCCCCCCAGTCAAAATAAGACACCCCTTTTTTTAAAACAATACTAGATTTAACCTGTTCTAAAGGACTCTCATTAGGATTGAGCAAGGGAGCAAAACTCCTGTTTAAAAACGCTTGCACGAAATACCACCAACGCTTTTAATGCTTATCCCCGCTCAAAATATGAAAATGCAAATGCATCACCTCTTGGCCGGCGTTTTTACCCACATTCGTTAAAAGCTTGTAGCCCTTTTCTTTGATGCCTAATTTTTCCACCACTTCAAAAATAAAACTTGTCATTTGCGCCATAAGCTCTGGGGTGATGCCATTAAAATCCTGAATGCTTTGTTTGGGGATCACTAACGCATGCACTTTAGCTTTAGGGTTAATGTCATAAAAGGATAAAAAACGCTCGTTTTCTAAAATCTTAGAACAAGGGATTTCGCCTTGGATTATTTTTTCAAACACATTCATGCTTTTTTGCTCCCTTTTAAGGTTTTTCTTTTATTAAAGTTGTATTATAGCTTTTTAAAAATAAAATATAAGGATCGTTATTGCACACTTTAATAGAGCGATTAGAAAAGGTTACTAATAGCAAAGAGTTAGAAGAAGCGCGCTTGAGTGCTTTGGGTAAAAAAGGGGTTTTTGCGGATAAATTCAACCAGCTCAAAAATCTAAACGGCGAAGAAAAAAACGCTTTTGCTAAAGAAATCCACCATTATAAACAAGCGTTTGAAAAGGCCTTTGAGATGAAAAAAAAGGCGATTTCAGAGCTTGAATTAGAAGAACGCTTGAAAAAAGAAAAAATTGATGTGAGTTTGTTTAACGCTATTAAAACAAGCTCTTCTCACCCTTTAAATCACACTAAAAATAAAATCATTGAATTTTTTACCCCATTAGGATACAAGCTTGAAATCGGCTCTTTGGTGGAAGATGATTTCCATAACTTCAGCGCTTTAAACTTGCCCCCTTACCATCCTGCAAGAGACATGCAAGACACTTTCTATTTTAAAGATCACAAGCTTTTAAGGACCCACACTTCGCCCGTTCAAATCCACACCATGCAAGAACAAACCCCGCCCATTAAGATGATTTGTTTAGGCGAAACCTTTAGGCGCGATTATGATTTGACCCACACGCCCATGTTCCATCAAATTGAAGGGCTTGTCGTGGATCAAAAAGGGAATATCCGTTTCACGCACTTAAAAGGCGTGATTGAAGACTTTTTGCATTATTTCTTTGGTGGCGTGAAATTAAGGTGGCGCTCTAGCTTTTTCCCTTTCACAGAGCCAAGCGCTGAAGTGGATATTAGTTGCGTGTTTTGCAAGCAAGAAGGTTGTAGGGTTTGCTCGCACACAGGCTGGCTAGAAGTGTTAGGCTGTGGCATGGTCAATAATGCGGTGTTTGAAGCCGTAGGGTATGAGAATGTGAGCGGGTTTGCTTTTGGCATGGGGATTGAAAGATTGGCCATGCTGACTTGCCAGATCAATGATTTGCGCAGTTTTTTTGAAACTGATTTGAGGGTGTTGGAGAGCTTTTAATGAAACTGAGTGTCAATGATTTGAGCGTTTTTGTAGATGCGTCTAAAGATATAACCAAACTCTGTGAGGATTTGAGTTGCTTAGGTTTAGAAGTGGAGAGCTGTATCCCTTGTATCGCTCCTAAAAATGTGGTTGTGGGTAAAGTTTTAGAAAAGGCCCCCCATAAAAACGCTGAAAAACTCAGCGTGTGTCAAGTGGATGTGGGCAAGGAAGTGTTGCAAATCGTGTGTGGGGCTAAAAATGTCGCGCCAAACCAATTTGCGCCAGTCGCCCTCAAAGGAGCGATCATAGGCTCAACCCCAATCGCTAAAACGGAGCTTAGAGGGGTTGAAAGCCATGGGATGATTTGCTCTAGCATTGAATTAGGCTTCCCTAAAATCAATGATGGCATCTTGGAATTAGATGAGAGCGTTGGGGAGTTGGTTTTGGGGAAGGAATTACATGAATACGCCCCTTTCAACACGCATGTTTTAGAAATTTCATTGACCCCCAATCGTGGGGATTGCTTGAGCGTTTTAGGTATTGCTAGAGAGGTTAGCACATTTTATCACACGCCCCTAAAACCTATTAAGGCTTTAAATTTTACGCCAAAAAGCGGTTTGATCACGCTTAGTGCGGACAAAAATATTGAATCGCATCTGGCTTATTATTTGGTTTGCAACCATTCTTTAAAAACCCCTTTAAACATCAAGCTTTCGCTCGCTCATAATAACGCCTTAAGTGAGAACGATCTGAACAATTTCATAGAATTCAGCACGCATTTTAGTGGGGTAATAATGAACGCTTATAGCCTGAATACAACCCCTATGGATTTGAGCGTGAAAAACGATGAAAACAACCTTGAAAGCGTTTATATCAACCATCAAAAACGCTCCACTATCGCTATCAAGCATCAAGATCAAAAAGATTTGAGCGAGCATTTGCTTTTAGAAGCGAGCTATATTGATCCGATAAGCCTGTCTTTAAAATTACACGCCCTAAAAGATAAAGCGCTTCAAAAAGACAACGCCCTTATTCATAGGAGCGCTAGGGGGAGCAACCCTAATTTATCAGACGGCTTGAATTTTTTAAGCGCTCATTTAAAAGCCACGATTTTAGAAAGCAAACAAACCGAGTGTTCTTTAAAAGATTACGCCCTTAAATTCCAACTTGAAGACATCACCGAAATTTTAGGGCTTGTTATAGAAGCAGAAAAAATTCAAGGCATTTTAAAAAATTTAGGCTTTAAAGTCAGCGTAAAAGAGCCAAACTCAAAACCCCAAATTTTAGAGGTTATTGCGCCAAATTTCAGGCATGACATTAAAACGATCCAAGATATTGCTGAAGAAATTTTGCGCTTTGTAGGGATTGATAATCTAGTCTCAAAGTCTCTTAATTGTGTCAGTAGCAAAAATTCAAACCCCCATTATGACACGCACCGCTTTTTTGAAAACCTTAAACACAAGGCTCTCGCTTGCGGTTTTAAAGAAGTAGTCCATTATGTATTTTATTCTAAAGAAAAACAGCAAAAACTGGGCTTTGAAGTTTTAGAAGATCCCCTAGAATTGCAAAACCCTATCACAACGGATCTCAACACCCTAAGAACGAGCCTTGTTTGTGGGCTTTTAGACGCCAGTTTAAGGAATAAAAATTTAGGGTTTAAAAGCATCGCCCTTTATGAAAAGGGGAGCGTGTATAACTCTAAAAGAGAAGAAATCCAAAAACTAGGCTTTTTAGCGAGCGGCTTACAAAAAAAAGAAAGCTACCCTGACGCTAAAGGCAAGGCTTGGGATTTTTACTCTTTCGCTGAATGCGTTTCAAGAATTATAGGGGATTTTAGCTTGGAAAAACTAACCACTCAAACCCCCATTAACCACCCCTACCAGAGCGCTAAAATCATTCAAAACAATGAAATCATAGGCGTGATCGCTAAAATCCACCCTAAAGTGATCCAAGAATTAGATTTGTTTGAAAGCTATTACGCTGAGATAGACGCTTCCAAACTCAAACGCCATGCCATGCTGTTAAAACCCTTTAGCATTTACCCTAGCAGTGTGAGGGATTTGACTCTCATCATTGATGAAAATACCGCTTTTAGCAAGATTAAAAAAGCCTTAAAGGACGCTCAAATCCCTAATTTAAGCGAGATTCTACCCCTTGATGTTTTTAAAGAAAGCGATAACACCATAGCCTTAAGCGTGCGTTGCGTGATCTATTCTTTAGAAAAAACCTTGAATGATGAAGAGGTCAATTCAGTTGTTCAAAAAGCGCTTGAAATTTTAGAAAAAGAATTTAACGCCCGCCTTAAAGGATAACATAAAGGATAATATGTGATAGAGCTTGACATTAACGCTAGCGATAAATCGCTCTCACACAGAGCCGTTATTTTTAGCCTACTCGCTCAAAAGCCTTGTTTCGTGCGGAATTTTTTAATGGGAGAAGATTGTTTAAGCTCTTTGGAAATCGCTCAAAATTTAGGGGCTAAAGTGGAAAATACCGCCAAAAATTCTTTTAAAATCACGCCCCCAACGGCTATAAAAGAGCCTAACAAGATTTTAAATTGCAACAATTCTGGCACCAGTATGCGTTTATACAGCGGGCTTTTAAGCGCTCAAAAAGGGCTTTTTGTTTTAAGCGGGGACAATTCCTTAAACGCACGCCCCATGAAAAGAATCATTGAGCCTTTGAAAGCTTTTGGGGCAAAAATTTTAGGGAGAGAGGATAACCATTTCGCCCCTTTAGTGATCTTAGGGAGTCCCTTAAAAGCTTGCCATTATGAAAGCCCTATCGCTTCAGCTCAAGTCAAAAGCGCTTTTATTTTAAGCGCTTTGCAAGCTCAAGGCGTAAGCGTTTATAAAGAAAGCGAGCTTAGCCGTAACCACACAGAAATCATGCTTAAAAGTTTGGGAGCTAACATTCACAATCAAGACGGCGTTTTAAAAATTTCACCCCTAGAAAAACCCCTGGAAGCCTTTGATTTTACTATAGCTAATGATCCGTCTAGCGCGTTTTTTTTCGCTCTCGCTTGCGCGATTACGCCAAAAAGTCGCCTTCTTTTAAAAAGTGTCTTGCTCAACCCCACTCGCATAGAAGCTTTTGAAGCGTTAAAAAAAATGGGCACTTCCATAGAGTATGCGATTCAATCCAAAGATTTAGAAATCATTGGCGATATTTACATAGAGCATGCCCCTTTAAAAGCGATCAGTATTGATCAAAATATCGCCAGTCTTATTGATGAAATCCCCGCTTTGAGTATCGCTATGCTTTTTGCAAAAGGCAAAAGCATGGTGAGAAACGCTAAAGATTTACGGGCTAAAGAAAGCGATAGGATTAAAGCGGTTGTTTCTAATTTCAAAGCTTTAGGGATTGAGTGCGAAGAGTTTGAAGACGGGTTTTATGTAGAGGGATTAGAAGATATAAGCCCATTAAAACAGCGCTTTTCTAGAATTAAACCCCCTATTATCAAAAGCTTCAATGATCACAGGATTGCGATGAGTTTTGCTGTTTTAACTTTAGCGTTGCCTTTAGAAATTGATAATTTAGAATGCGCAAACATTTCTTTCCCGCAATTCAAACGCTTACTCAATCAATTCAAAAAAGGGAGTCTTAATGGAAATTAAAATGGCTAAGGATTATGGTTTTTGCTTTGGCGTCAAAAGAGCGATACAAATCGCTGAAAAAAATCAAAACAGCTTGATTTTTGGCTCGCTCATTCATAACGCCAAAGAAATCAATCGTTTGGAAAAAAACTTCAATGTGAAAATTGAAGAAGATCCTAAAAAAATCCCTAAAAATAAGAGCGTGATCATAAGAACCCATGGCATTCCTAAGCAGGATTTAGAATACTTGAAAAATAAGGGGGTTAAAATCACTGATGCGACTTGCCCGTATGTGATCAAACCTCAACAGATTGTGGAATCCATGAGCAAAGAAGGGTATCAAATCGTACTTTTTGGGGACATTAACCACCCTGAAGTCAAGGGCGTGATAAGCTATGCCACTAACCAGGCTTTAGTCATCAATTCGTTAGAAGAATTGCAAGAAAAAAAGCTCCAACGAAAAGTGGCTTTAGTCTCTCAAACCACCAAACAAACCCCAAAACTCTTGCAAATCGCTTCTTATTTGGTGGAAAGATGCACTGAAGTGCGTATTTTTAACACGATTTGCAACGCCACTTCTTACAACCAAAAAGCCGCTTTGGATTTGAGTAAGGAAGTGGATATTATGATAGTCGTGGGCGGTAAAACTTCTTCAAACACCAAACAGCTCTTAAGCATCGCCAAACAGCATTGCAAAGACAGCTACTTGGTAGAAGATGAAAACGAATTAGAGTTAGCGTGGTTTAAGGATAAAAAATTGTGCGGGATTACCGCTGGGGCTTCCACGCCAGATTGGATTATAGAAAATGTCAAGCAGAAAATCAGCACGATTTAACACATTTTGAAAATTTTCTTTAAAAAAACCGCTAATTGTTAGTTTTTAAACGATTTTGTAAGCCAAAAAAGGATACAATACCCTTAAGGATTTTATATTTATTTTATAGTAAGGCAGTCAATGAGCAAGATAGCAGATGATCAGAACTTTAATGACGAGGAGGAAAACTTCGCAAAACTCTTTAAAAAAGAATTAGAAAAAGAAGAAACCCTAGAAAAGGGCACTATCAAAGAAGGGCTAATCGTTTCCATCAATGAAAATGATGGTTATGCCATGGTGAGCGTGGGCGGTAAGACAGAAGGTCGTTTGGCTTTGAGTGAGATCACCGATGAAAAGGGGCAGTTGCTGTATCAAAAAAATGACCCCATTGTCGTGCATGTGTCCGAGAAAGGTGAACACCCTAGCGTTTCCTACAAAAAGGCCATTTCCCAACAAAAGATTCAGGCTAAAATTGAAGAATTAGGCGAAAACTATGAAAACGCTATTATTGAAGGCAAGATTATAGGCAAGAATAAAGGGGGTTATATCGTGGAGTCTCAAGGCGTGGAGTATTTCCTCTCCCGCTCGCACTCTTCTTTAAAAAATGACGCAAACCATATCGGCAAACGCATTAAAGCGTGTATCATTCGTGTGGATAAGGAAAACCACTCTATCAATATTTCTCGCAAACGATTCTTTGAAGTCAATGACAAACGACAGCTTGAGGTTTCTAAAGAATTGTTAGAAGCCACAGAACCGGTGTTAGGGGTTGTGCGCCAGATCACCCCTTTTGGTATTTTTGTAGAAGCTAAGGGGATTGAGGGCTTGGTCCATTATTCTGAAATCAGCCATAAAGGGCCAGTAAACCCTGAGAAATACTACAAAGAGGGCGATGAAGTCTATGTCAAAGCTATCGCTTATGATGCAGAAAAAAGACGCCTTTCACTCTCCATAAAAGCGACCATAGAAGACCCATGGGAAGAGATCCAAGACAAGCTAAAACCCGGATACGCCATTAAGGTGGTGGTGAGCAACATTGAACATTACGGGGTGTTTGTGGATATTGGTAATGATATTGAAGGCTTTTTGCATGTTTCTGAAATCTCTTGGGATAAAAATGTCAGCCACCCTAGCCATTACTTGAGCGTGGGGCAAGAGATTGATGTGAAGATCATTGACATTGATCCTAAAAACCGCCGCTTAAGGGTTTCTTTAAAGCAACTCACTAACAGGCCTTTTGATGTTTTTGAATCTAAACACCAAGTAGGAGACATTATAGAGGGCAAAGTGGCGACTTTAACGGATTTTGGGGCGTTTTTGAATCTGGGTGGGGTGGATGGTTTGCTCCACAATCACGACGCTTTTTGGGATAAAGATAAAAAATGCAAAGACCACTATAAAATTGGCGATGTGATCAAAGTGAAAATCCTTAAAATCAACAAAAAAGATAAAAAGATTTCTTTGAGCGCGAAGCACTTGGTGACTTCCCCTACAGAAGAATTCGCTCAAAAGCATAAAACAGATAGCGTGATTCAAGGCAAAGTGGTGAGTATTAAGGATTTTGGCGTTTTCATTAATGCTGATGGCATTGATGTGCTGATCAAAAATGAAGATTTGAACCCCTTGAAAAAAGATGAAATCAAAATAGGGCAAGAAATCACATGCGTAGTGGTTGCGATTGAAAAATCTAACAACAAGGTGCGCGCTTCTGTGCACAGGTTAGAGCGCAAAAAAGAAAAAGAAGAATTGCAAGCTTTTAACACGAGCGATGATAAAATGACTTTAGGGGATATTCTTAAAGAAAAACTCTAAAGAGTGATTTTAAAAGCATGAGAATGGCATGAGATTTAAGGGTGTTGTTGCTTTTATTTCCCTAGCTGTCGCTCTTGGCGTTTTAGCCTATTTGTTTTTAAGCGTTAAAAAAGAAACGCCCGCTACTTCTCATGCGATCTCTCAAACAAATGAAGGTCTCTCTCAAACAGATGCAAAAAACCATGACATCAATCTAGAAGAAAATAGCCCTGATGAAACCTCTCACAATGAAAAAGCCCCCCATAACGAAGAAAATCGCAATAACGCCCTTTCTCAAAACCTTGATGTGCAAGAATCTATCAATTACCCCGTTATAGAGCATCATTTTGAAATCCCTTTTGAAGAAAAAAAAAGGGAGTATTCAAAGCTTATCATTAAGGATTTAAAGGACTATCAATGGTGGTGTTTAAAAGAAATCCTCAAAAAAGAACAAATTGATTACGCTTACGATAGCACCAAAAACCAACCTAACCTCATCATCTATTTAGATGAAAACAAAAAAGAACGCTTTTTAGCTGATTTAGACTATTATAAAATACGCTATCATGCTGTTTTTTAAATTCAAAGGATAAAAATGTATCAAGTAGCCATTTGCGACCCCATCCATGCTAAAGGCATTCAAATTTTAGAAGCTCAAAAAGACATTGTTTTGCATGATTATTCCAAATGCCCCAAAAAGGAGCTTTTAGAGAAACTCATCCCCATGGATGCGCTCATCACTCGTAGCATGACCCCTATCACAAGCGATTTTTTAAAGCCCTTAACCCACTTAAAATCCATTGTGAGAGCGGGCGTGGGAGTGGATAATATTGATTTAGAAAGCTGCTCTCAAAAAGGCATTGTGGTGATGAATATCCCTACCGCTAACACGATTGCCGCTGTGGAATTAACGATGGCGCATTTGATCAATGCAGTGCGTTCGTTCCCTTGCGCGAACGATCAAATCAAACACCAAAGGTTATGGAAAAGAGAAGATTGGTATGGCACGGAATTAAAAAATAAAAAACTAGGAATCATTGGTTTTGGGAATATTGGCTCTAGGGTGGGCATTAGGGCAAAAGCTTTTGAAATGGAAGTCCTAGCCTATGATCCTTATATCCCTTCTTCAAAAGCCACTGATTTAGGGGTCATTTACACGAAAAATTTTGAAGACATTTTGCAATGCGATATGATCACTATCCACACCCCTAAAAATAAAGAAACCATTAACATGATAGGCGCTAAAGAGATTGAACGCATGAAAAAAGGGGTTATTTTAATTAATTGCGCTAGAGGGGGGCTTTATAATGAAGACGCTCTTTATGAAGCTTTAGAAACCAAAAAAGTGCGTTGGCTTGGCATTGATGTCTTTTCTAAAGAGCCTGGCATTCACAACAAGCTTTTAGATTTGCCTAATGTTTATGCGACCCCCCATATTGGTGCAAACACTTTAGAGTCCCAAGAAGAAATTTCCAAACAAGCCGCTCAAGGGGTTATGGAATCTTTAAGGGGTTCAAGCCACCCGCATGCTCTGAATTTACCCATGCAAGCTTTTGATGCAAGCATGAAAGCTTACTTGAATTTAGCGCAAAAATTGGGTTATTTTTCCAGTCAAATCCATAAGGGCGTGTGCCAAAAAATTGAGCTCAGTCTTTGTGGGGAGATCAACCAATTCAAAGACGCCCTTGTCGCTTTCATGTTAGTGGGGGTGTTAAAACCCGTTGTAGGGGATAAAATCAATTACATTAACGCCCCCTTTGTGGCCAAAGAAAGAGGCATTGAGATTAAGGTTAGCCTTAAAGAAAGCGCTTCGCCCTATAAAAACATGCTCTCTTTAACTTTAAATGCGGCTAATGGCGCGATCAGCGTGAGCGGCACGGTGTTTGAAGAAGATATTTTAAAACTCACTGAGATCGATGGGTTTCATATTGATATAGAGCCAAAGGGTAAAATGCTTCTATTTAGGAATACGGATATTCCAGGCGTTATTGGGAGCGTGGGGAATGCGTTCGCTAGGCATGGCATTAATATCGCTGATTTTCGTTTGGGGCGCAACACGCAAAAGGAAGCCTTAGCGCTCATCATTGTAGATGAAGAAGTTTCTTTGGAAGTTTTAGAAGAGCTTAAAAACATTCCTGCATGCTTAAGCGTTCATTATGTGGTTATTTAAGGTAGTTGGATGCGAGATTTTTTAAAGCTTTTAAAAAAACATGATGAATTAGAAATCATTGACACCCCCCTTGAAGTGGATTTAGAAATCGCTCATCTGGCCTATATAGAAGCGAAAAAACCTAATGGGGGCAAAGCCCTTTTATTCACGCAACCCATAAGAAAAGAGCATGACCAGATCAAAACCTTTGGCATGCCTGTTTTAATGAACGCTTTTGGCTCTTTCAAACGCTTAGATCTTTTATTAAAAACCCCTATAGAGGATTTACAACAACGCATGCAAGCCTTCTTGCACTTTAGTGCTCCTAAAAATTTTACTGAGGGTTTGAAAGTCTTAAAAGATTTATGGGATTTAAGACACATTTTCCCTAAAAAAACCACTCGCCCTAAAGATCTCATCATCAAGCAAGACAAAGAAGTTAATTTGTGGGATCTACCCGTTTTAAAAACTTGGGAAAAAGATGGCGGGGCTTTTATCACTATGGGGCAAGTCTATACCCAAAGCCTGGATCATAAAAAAAAGAATTTGGGCATGTATCGTTTGCAAGTTTATGATAAAAACCATTTAGGCTTGCATTGGCAAATCCATAAAGACTCCCAACTCTTTTTCCACGAATACGCTAAGGCTAAAGTCAAAATGCCCGTCAGCATCGCTATTGGCGGGGATTTGCTCTACACATGGTGCGCGACAGCCCCCTTACCTTATGGGATTTATGAACTCATGCTCTATGGGTTTATAAGAGGAAAAAAAGTGCAAGTGATGCCATGCTTGAGCAATCCTTTGAGCGTGCCAAGCGATTGCGATATTGTGATAGAAGGGTTTGTGGATTGCGAAAAATTAGAGCTTGAAGGGCCTTTTGGGGATCACACTGGCTATTACACCCCTATTGAGCCTTACCCTGTTTTAGAAGTCAAAACCATTAGCTATAAAAAAGATTCCATTTACTTAGCCACTGTGGTGGGTAAGCCCCCTTTAGAAGACAAATACATGGGGTATTTGACTGAACGCTTGTTCTTGCCCTTGCTTCAAATGAACGCTCCCAATCTCATAGATTATTACATGCCAGAAAATGGGGTGTTTCATAATTTGATTTTAGCTAAAATACACACGCGCTATAACGCTCATGCCAAGCAAGTCATGCATGCTTTTTGGGGCGTTGGGCAGATGAGCTTTGTCAAACATGCGATTTTTGTCAATGAAGACGCTCCTAATCTAAGAGACACCAACGCTATCATTGAGTATATACTGGAAAATTTTTCTAAAGAAAACGCGCTCATCTCTCAAGGCGTATGCGACGCCTTAGATCATGCAAGCCCTGAATACGCTATGGGGGGGAAACTCGGTATTGATGCGACCTCTAAAAGCAATACCCCCTACCCCACGCTTTTAAACGATAACGCCTTATTAGCGCTTTTACAAGATAAAATGCCAAATATCGTTCTTTTGAAGCAATATTACCCGCACACCCGTAACCCCATTTGCGTCATTAGCGTGGAAAAGAAAGACAAAAGCGTCATTGAATTGGCTAAAAACTTGCTCGGTTTTGAAGAGCATTTACGCATTGTCATCTTTGTAGAGCATACCAGCAACGATTTAAACAACCCTTACATGCTGTTATGGCGCATCGTTAATAATATTGATGCCAAGCGTGATATCCTCACCTCTAAACATTGTTTTTTTATAGACGCTACCAATAAGGGCGTTATGGATAAACATTTTAGAGAATGGCCTACAGAAACCAATTGCTCCATGGAAGTCATAGAAAATTTGAAAAAGAAAGGGCTTTTAAAAGATTTTGAAACTTTAAATCAAAAATTCCATCTCACGCATTCTTTCAGCACGCACAAAGAAGATCTATAAAGAATAGCCATAAAGAAGGATTATGTTAGATTACCGCCAAAAAATTGATACCCTCATCACCAAAATAGAAAAGGCTCGCACCGCCTATTCAAGGCACCACATTGTCAAAATCGTGGCTGTTTCAAAAAACGCTTCCCCAGAAGCTATCCAACATTACTACAACTGCTCTCAAAGGGCTTTTGGAGAAAATAAAGTTCAAGATTTAAAAACTAAAATGCATTCTTTAGAGCATTTGCCCCTTGAATGGCACATGATAGGCTCTTTACAAGAAAATAAAATCAATGCGCTTTTGAGTTTAAAGCCCGCCCTTTTGCATTCTTTAGACTCTTTAAAACTCGCTTTGAAAATAGAAAAGCGTTGCGAAATATTGGGCGTCAATTTAAACGCTCTTTTACAGGTTAATAGCGCGTATGAGGAAAGTAAAAGCGGGGTGGTGCCTGAAGAAGCGCTAGAAACTTATTCTCAAATCAGTGAAACTTGCAAGCGTCTCAAGCTTAAGGGGCTGATGTGTATAGGGGCGCACACCGATGATGAAAAGAAGATTGAAAAATCCTTCACCACCACCAAAAAACTTTTTGACCAAATAAAGAACGCGAGCGTTCTTTCAATGGGCATGAGTGATGATTTTGAATTAGCGATTGCTTGCGGGGCGAATCTTTTAAGGATTGGCTCTTTTTTGTTCAAAGAGTGAGATGTTAGAAACTTATGCACTTAAAAATGGGGCTGTTTTTATCTCTGATGCGCATTTTTTGCCCAAAAGCCCTCATTTAATCCATACGCTTCAAGAACTTTTAAGCGCCAAACCCCCACAAGTCTTTTTCATGGGCGATATTTTCCATGTTCTTGTGGGCTATTTACCCCTAGACAAAGAGCAGCAAAAAATCATTGATCTAATCCATGCGTTAAGCGAAATTTCACAAGTCTTTTATTTTGAAGGCAATCATGATTTTTCCATGCGTTTTGTATTCAATTCTAAAGTGGTGGTTTTTGAGCGCCAACACCAGCCCGTATTATTCCAACATGATAACAAACGCTTTTTACTAGCCCATGGGGATTTATTCATCACTAAAGCGTATGAATTTTACATCACGCAACTCACTTCCACTTGGGCCAGATTTTTTTTAACTTTTTTAAATTTATTAAGCTTTAAAACCTTATACCCCCTTTTTAAAAAACTCATTTACCAAAAACCCGTCCGCCTTTGGGAATTAGAGCCAAAAGAATTGCAATCTTTTATTGAAAAGCGCCTAAAAGCTTATCAAAACTACATTAAAGATCTTAACATTGACAGCATTGACGGCATTATAGAGGGGCATTTTCATCTCAAAAGCGGCGCAAAAATCCATTCAAGCGTGCCTATTTACTGCCCACTGCCTTCCTTTTATTACGAACAAAGCCTTTTTAAGGTATCATCAAGAGTTTTAGAACCATCTCAAGATAAGGACGCCTAAATCATGGCAGAAAAAACAGCTAACGATTTAAAATTGAGCGAGATAGAACTCGTGGATTTCCGTATTTATGGCATGCAAGAGGGCGTCCCTTATGAGGGGATTTATGGCATTAATGTGGCTAAAGTCCAAGAAATCATCCCCATGCCCACCCTTTTTGAATACCCCACGAATTTGGATTACATTATCGGCGTGTTTGATTTGCGCTCCACGATCATCCCGCTTATAGACTTGGCCAAATGGATAGGGATTGTCCCGGATAAAAGCAAGGAAAACGAAAAAATCGTCATTATCACTGAATTTAACAATGTTAAAATGGGCTTTTTAGTCCATTCCGCTAGGCGTATCAGGCGCATTAGCTGGAAAGATGTGGAGCCTGCATCCTTTAGCGCATCTAATAGCATCAATAAAGAAAATATCACCGGCACGACCCGCATTGAAAACGATAAAACCCTGCTCATTTTGGATTTGGAAAGCATTTTAGACGATTTAAAGCTTAATGAAGACGCTAAAAACGCTAAAGATACCCCTAAAGAGCGCTTTGAAGGCGAAGTATTGTTTTTAGACGATAGCAAGACCGCAAGAAAAACCTTAAAGAACCATTTGAGTAAATTGGGTTTTAGCATCACGGAAGCTGTGGATGGGGAAGATGGGTTGGATAAATTAGAAATGTTATTCAAAAAATACGGGGATAATTTGAGGAAACATTTGAAATTCATTATTTCGGATGTTGAAATGCCTAAAATGGATGGCTATCATTTCTTATTCAAGCTCCAAAAAGACCCTAGGTTTGCTTATATTCCTGTGATTTTTAATTCTTCTATTTGCGATAATTATAGCGCTGAAAGGGCTAAAGAAATGGGGGCTGTAGCGTATTTAGTCAAGTTTGATGCAGAAAAATTCACCGAAGAAATTTCTAAGATTTTAGACAAGAATGCGTAATTCTTTTCATAAAATTGTAAAATACTCTTATCTCAAACGCTAAAAAGGGGTTTAAATGGATGATTTGCAAGAAATAATGGAAGACTTCTTGATTGAAGCCTTTGAAATGAACGAGCAGTTGGATCAGGATCTGGTGGAATTAGAGCATAACCCTGAAGATTTGGACTTGCTCAATCGCATTTTTAGAGTGGCCCACACCATTAAAGGCTCTAGCTCGTTTTTGAATCTTAACATTCTCACGCATCTCACGCACAACATGGAAGATGTCTTGAATCGCGCCAGAAAGGGCGAAATCAAAATCACGCCGGATATTATGGATGTCGTGTTGCGCTCCATTGATTTGATGAAAACCTTGCTCGTAACGATTAGAGATACCGGATCAGATACCAATAACGGCAAGGAAAACGAGATTGAAGAAGCGGTCAAACAGCTTCAAGCCATTACGAGCCAAAATTTAGAGAGCGCTAAAGAAACTTCAGGGACTAAAGAAGCCCCCAAAAAAGAAAATCAAGAAGAAGTGAAAAAAGAAGCGAAAGAAGAAAATAAAGAAGAAAATCAAGAAAACAAGGCAAAAGCCCCTACTACAGAAAATTTTGCAAGCGATAACCCGCTAGCCGATGAGCCGGATTTGGATTACTCTAACATGAGCACTGAAGAAGTGGAAGCGGAGATTGAGCGGCTATTGAACAAACGCCAAGAGGCCGATAAAGAACGAAGAGCTCAAAAAAAGCAAGAAGCCAAACCTAAACAAGAAGTTACCCCAACAAAAGAAACCCCCAAAACAGAAACCCCCAAAGCCCCTAAAACCGAAACTAAAGCTAAAGCTAAAGCAGATACTGAAGAAAATAAAGCCCCCTCTATTGGCGTGGAGCAAACCGTTAGGGTGGATGTGCGCCGCTTGGATCACTTGATGAATTTAATCGGTGAACTTGTGTTAGGGAAGAATCGCTTGATCAGGATTTATAGCGATGTGGAAGAACGCTATGATGGGGAAAAGTTTTTAGAGGAATTAAACCAGGTGGTCTCTTCTATTTCAGCGGTAACGACAGACTTGCAACTTGCGGTGATGAAAACCCGGATGCAACCAGTGGGCAAGGTGTTCAATAAATTCCCTCGCATGGTAAGGGATTTGAGCCGGGAATTAGGCAAGAGCATTGAATTAATCATTGAGGGCGAAGAAACCGAATTAGACAAATCCATTGTAGAAGAGATTGGCGATCCGCTCATTCACATTATCCGCAACTCATGCGATCATGGGATTGAGCCTTTAGAAGAAAGACGAAGGCTTAACAAGCCTGAAACCGGTAAAGTGCAATTGAGTGCGTATAATGAGGGTAACCACATTGTGATTAAAATCTCTGATGATGGCAAGGGATTAGATCCTGTGATGCTTAAAGAAAAAGCGATTGAAAAAGGGGTGATTAGCGAAAGAGACGCTGAAGGCATGAGCGATAGGGAAGCGTTTAACCTCATTTTCAAGCCAGGCTTTTCTACCGCAAAAGTCGTTTCCAATGTTTCAGGCAGAGGCGTGGGCATGGATGTGGTGAAAACCAATATTGAAAAGCTCAATGGGATCATTGAAATTGATTCAGAAGTGGGGGTAGGCACGACTCAAAAGCTTAAAATCCCTCTCACTCTGGCTATCATTCAAGCTTTACTCGTGGGCGTTCAAGAAGAATATTACGCTATCCCGCTTTCTTCAGTTTTAGAAACCGTGCGCATCAGCCAGGATGAAATCTACACCGTTGATGGCAAGAGCGTGTTGCGCTTGAGAGATGAGGTGCTTTCTTTGGTGCGCCTTTCTGATATTTTTAAAGTGGATGCTATTTTGGAATCCAACTCAGATGTGTATGTGGTCATCATTGGCTTAGCCGATCAAAAAATTGGCGTGATCGTGGATTATTTGATCGGTCAAGAAGAGGTGGTTATCAAATCTTTAGGTTATTATCTTAAAAACACTAGAGGCATTGCTGGCGCTACGGTGAGGGGCGATGGGAAAATCACTCTTATTGTAGATGTGGGGGCGATGATGGAAATGGCAAAGAGCATTAAAGTCAATATCACTACCTTGATGAATGAATCAGAAAACACGAAAAGTAAAAATTCTCCTAGCGATTATGTTGTCTTGGCGATTGATGACAGCAGCACGGACAGAGCGATTATCCGCAAATGTTTGAAACCATTAGGCATCACGCTCTTAGAGGCGACTAACGGCTTAGAGGGCTTAGAGATGCTTAAAAATGGCGATAAGATTCCGGACGCTATTTTAGTAGATATTGAGATGCCTAAAATGGATGGTTACACTTTCGCTTCCGAAGTGCGTAAATACAATAAATTCAAAAACCTGCCCTTGATCGCAGTAACCAGTCGGGTAACTAAAACCGATAGGATGCGTGGCGTTGAATCCGGCATGACTGAATACATCACCAAACCTTATAGCGGTGAGTATTTAACCACCGTAGTGAAGCGCAGTATTAAATTAGAAGGAGGCGAATCGTGAGCAATCAATTGAAAGATTTATTTGAAAGACAAAAAGAAGCTAATGCGGGTTCTAAACAAGAAGACAATGAAGAAATTTTGCAATTCATTGGCTTTATTATTGGCGATGAAGAATACGCCATTCCCATTTTGAATATTTTAGAAATCGTCAAACCCATTGGTTACACGCGAGTCCCTGAAACCCCAAACTATGTGCTTGGCGTGTTCAATTTAAGGGGCAATGTCTTCCCTTTGATTAGCTTGCGTTTAAAATTTGGCTTGAAAGCTGAAAAGCAAAACAAAGACACTCGTTATTTGGTGGTGCGCCATAACGATCAGATCGCTGGGTTTTTCATAGATCGCTTAACTGAAGCCATTCGCATCAAGCAAACGGATATTGACCCGGTGCCAGAAACTTTGAGCGATAACAACAATCTAACTTATGGCATTGGGAAACAAAACGACAGACTCGTAACCATTTTAAGAGTGGAAGAAATCTTAAAAAAAGACTTCTAAAAACCTTTTTCTATCAAACCCTTATGGGTTTTGTGAAAGATTTATTCCATTAAAAGCTTGATTTTAATCAAGCGATAATGTTTGATTGAAAATAGAGTCTTTTTTAATCTTTTCTCTTAAAAACAGCGTGAAACTTTTTTAAACGGATTAAAAAGAACTTTTTATTTTTTAGTCTTTATCACCAACGCTTTTTAACAAGTGGGGCTTTTTGCGTTGAGATTCACTAAATTGTAGCCCCCTCCTTTTAAGGATTTCCTATTTCAACACTTTTAAAAGCGCTTCATAATTGGGCTCTTCTAAAATGTTTTGAACGATTTCTTTATAGATAACCACTCCCTTATCATCAAGAACAAACACCGATCGAGCGAGTAAGCCTTGAAAAGAGCCTTTGCCCAACAGCACGCCGTAATTTTCCCCAAAAGCCTTATACCTAAAATCGCTTAAGATTCTTAGGTCCTTAATGCCTTCAGCACCGCAAATTTGCCCTTGAGAAAAAGGCAAGTCCATAGAAATAACGCTAAAACTCACAGAAGGCAGTTTGCCGGCTTGCTCATTGAAGTGTTTGGCTTGAAGCAAACAAACCGATCCGGTTAAACTAGGAAGCGCGCTAACGACTTGAAAACGCACGCCTTGCTTCAACAAATTGACTTCTTGTAAATCGCCATTCACCAACTTCACATCAGGAGCTTTATCGCCCACTTTTAAGGTTTTCCCTTCTAACTGATATGTTTCTTCTTTAAAAGTAACTTTTTGCATGGTTAAATCCTTTCTAATGAATTGCTATATTGCGTTAGAATAATAGTCAATTAAAATTAACTTTTAAAAAAATTTAAAAAAAATTTGTTTAAAAAGTCGTTTTCATTTTAAAAAACCCCTTAAAATCTACAAAATTTGCATAACGATTTAATTTTTAAGAAAAGATTTACCAAAAAGTATTAAAAAATGATTACAATACGGCTATCTAATCACAAGGAGAAAACATGTTTGCATTACGAGAGTTGCCTTTTGCTAAAGACAGCATGGGAGATTTTTTAAGCCCTGTGGCGTTTGATTTCCACCATGGGAAACACCATCAAACTTATGTGAATAATTTGAATAACTTAATCAAAGGCACGGATTTTGAGAAAAGTTCTTTGTTTGCTATTTTGACAAAGTCTAGCGGAGGCGTGTTTAATAACGCCGCTCAAATTTACAACCACGATTTTTATTGGGATTGCCTAAGCCCCAAAGCGACTGCCCTAAGCGATGAGTTAAAAGGGGCTTTAGAAAAAGATTTTGGCTCATTGGAAAAATTTAAAGAAGACTTCATTAAGAGCGCGACCACTCTGTTTGGCTCTGGTTGGAATTGGGCGGCGTATAATTTAGACACTCAAAAAATTGAAATCATTCAAACGAGCAACGCTCAAACCCCGGTTACGGACAAAAAAGTGCCGCTTTTAGTGGTGGATGTGTGGGAGCATGCTTATTATATTGACCATAAAAACGCGCGCCCTGTGTATTTGGAAAAATTCTATGGGCATGTCAATTGGCATTTCGTCTCTCAATGCTATGAATGGGCGAAAAAAGAAGGCTTAGGCTCAGTGGATTACTACATCAATGAGTTGGTGCATAAAAAAGCTTAAGCGTTATTTTGATAGGGTGGTTTAAAGGTTTTTAAACCACGCTTCTTTTTTGAATGAAAGACACTCTGTTTAACAAATCTCTAAACAAACGCTTTTGCTTTGATGAGAAAGTCGCTCATGTTTTTGACGACATGTTGGAGCGCTCTATCCCCTATTATCATGAAATGTTGAATCTGGGGGCGTATTTTATCGCTCAAAATTTAAAAGAAAATCTCTATCCTAAGCCCTTGCCTAAGTCCTTGCCTAAACCCTTGATTTATGATTTGGGCTGTTCTACCGGGAACTTTTTTATCGCGCTTAACCAGCAAATCCAACAAGATATTGAGCTTGTAGGGATTGACAATTCCATGCCCATGCTCAAAAAAGCACAAGAAAAATTAAAAGATTTTAACAATGTCCGTTTTGAATGCATGGATTTTTTAGAGGTTGAGTTTAAAGAAGCGAGCGCGTTTTCATTGCTTTTTGTGTTGCAGTTTGTCCGCCCCATGCAAAGAGAGGTGTTGCTCAAAAAGATTTATAACAGCCTTGCGTTGAATGGGGTTTTATTGGTGGGCGAAAAGATCATGAGCGAAGATCGGATATTAGACAAGCAAATGATAGAACTATACTACCTTTATAAACAAAATCAAGGCTATAGCCACAATGAAATCGCTTTCAAAAGGGAAGCGTTAGAAAATGTGCTTGTGCCTTATAGTTTAAAAGAAAATGTCGCTCTTTTAGAAAGCGTGGGGTTTAAGCATGTGGAAGCGCTGTTTAAATGGGTGAATTTCACGCTACTGGTCGCCAGAAAAACATGAGTTTTTTGAAATAATATATAAAGTTTTTTAAAAAATATCCACAGGATCCATATTCACGCTGCAAGGGATATTGGGGGCGGTTTTTAAAAACGCATGCACGCTTTTGATTAGGCTTAAAGGGTTTTTGGAACGCAACAAAATAAGGTAGCGGTAAGAAGAGGCGATTTTTTCAATGGGGGCTTTAAAGCTAGAGAGCGTTACGCCCTTTTCTAAACACGAAGAAAGGGTTTGAGAGGCTTTTAGGCTCAATTGTTGGGCTTTTTCTTCGTTTTTATGCTTAAACTCTAACAAACACAGCCTTGAAAAAGGCGGGTAGAGTTCGCACCTTTCTTGCAATTCGTATTGTAAAAAATCTTCATAATCTTCTAAGAAATTTTCTAATAGATCCGTTTCGGTGCTTTGAATGAACACTTGGCCAGAAATTTGCCTACCACTCCTCCCAGCGATTTGATAAAGTAACGACACGCCTTCTTCTAAAGCCCTGTAACTATTGGATTTGATGATATTGTCTATGCCTAAAACAACCGCTAAACTCACTTTAGCGTAATCATGCCCCTTGCTTATCATTTGAGTGCCGATTAAGATATTAGTTTTTTGAGCGTTGAAATCGTTTAAAATATTGTGGAGTTTTTTTTGCGTGCTGGTGTGATCTTTATCTAAGATCGCTATTTTGGCCCCCTCTAAAAGGCTCTCTAATTCCTTTAGCACTTGCATGGTGCCTATCCTTTTACCCACTAAAACTTCGCTTTGGCATGCGTTGCAAATTTTAGGGATAGGGCTTGAAAAATGGCAATAATGGCACATGAGTTTGTTGGTCTTTAAATGCAAACTCATATTCACGCTGCAAAAGGGGCATTGAACGCTTTTATAGCAATTTTGGCACAGCAAGGTTTTAAAATTAGCCCTTGTAGGCACAAAAATAATGGCTTGCTCGTTTTTGTCTATCACTTGTTGCAGCGCTTCTAGGAGTTTGGGCGTGATAAAACGCTCGGTTTTTTCAAAAATAATGTTTTTTTGCGTGGGGGTATAGCGCCCCTTTAAGCGCACTAAAGCCTTATCTTTAAAGCGTTGGTAACTACTCAAACTTGGCGTAGCAGAGCCTAAAATCACTTGAATAGGGAATTTATGGGATAAATACAAGCATAAATCCCTAGCGTTATACATAGGGCTTTGATGGGATTTATAAGAAAAGTCATGCTCTTCATCTACAACAATCAAACCCAATTCCTTAAGGGGTAAAAACAACGCGCTTCGTGTGCCTACCACTAATTTGATTTCTTGCGAATAAAGCTTTTCTAAAAATTGTTTTTTTTGATTTTGAGAGAGTTTGCTATGCCACAAGCCTAAATTTTCTTTAAAAACTTTTTTAAGGCGTTGTTGCATTTGAGGGGTGAGGGCGATTTCTGGCACTAACAACAGAGCGCTTTTTTTTTGCTCTAAAGTTTGAGCGATTGCATGCATATAAATTTCGGTTTTCCCGCTACCCGTATCGCCAAAGAGCAAGCTTGCTGAATGCTTTTGCAATTCTTTTAAGGCTTTGGTTTGCGTTTGGCTTAATACATTAAGAACAGGCTCAATTTTTTCTAACCCCACTAAATCGCATTCTTTAAAAGGGGCAAAAAGGCTTAAGACTGAAGAAAGATTAGCCGAGTAATATTGAGCGATAAATGCAGCGAGCTCTATTTGAAAAGGGAGTAAAAAATAAGGGGTTTTTTCTAATTCTAGGCATTCAAAAGAGGGTTTTGAAACTTCTTCAAGAACGACGCCTAAAAGCGTTCTATTCCTTAAAGGGATATTGACTAACGCTCCTTTAAGGTGTCGCTCTTTAGAAAAGTAAGTTAAGGGGGGGGTTTTATTTTTTAAAGGAGCGATTAAGTGATAGAACATGATGAGATTTTTTCTAAAAGCTTTTGGAGTTCATTGTGCAAATACTCGTTTTGACAACTTTCATGCAAATAATCCTTTAAAAGCTCTAAGGCGTTTAATTCTTGGTTATGGAAACGCTCCTTTAGGGTGCGTTTCATCTCATCGCTAAAGGTGTTGTTGAGAGAGATTTTATAGCGTTTGCCCAAATAAGTGATTTCTAAGCTATCGTTTTCTAAAGACATGTTTTTAATGGTTTATGACAATAAATCAGAGATTTTGTCATAAAGACCTTGAATGCCCTTATCTTTAGCGCTCAATTCATCGTATAAAATAGCGATTTGAATGTCTTTTTCTTCATTTTGCGCATTCAGTGTGGTGTTTGCTTGGCGTAAAGCGTTCAACTCTTCTTCTTGTTTTTGGATTTTTTCAATCAATTCATCAATTTTAGCGCCCAACTGGTTCAATAAACTTAAAGATTGCATCATAAGCCTTTCTATGGTTTTTAAAAGTTATTATATCAAAGCTATTAAATTATCGCAAAATACCCCTATCCCCTTAAGGCAATGACTTTTACCATAAAATCAAGCAGCTAAATCCTATTTTTAAGCAATTCTTATGGCGGTATTTGGTATTTTTGATTACCATAAAGCAATAAGATAGAAAGCTTGACAGGGAATGATAAATGCAAAAAAGTATATTCAAAATAACTCTGTTGTTGGTTTTCCTCTTTTTAAGGAATGCTGTTGGTTTAGACGATAAAAAAGCAGCTCCTAAAAGCGTTCAAAATACCCCTAAAAATTTACCCCCTATCCAATTAAGGCTCGATCAAGCCTATGAAGACCTTATCAAAATGTTAGACAATATGGGAAAAAGCACGCAGTATGAGTTCCCCAAAATTAAAGAAATCCTAGAACAAAGCGAAGAGGAATGGCTAGGAGTCGCCCATGAAGAATGCGTGGCGTTAGTCATGCTAATAAGCCCTAAGGCTTCTATTGAAAACAGCCCGATTTATAAGAATTGCTATGAAGCTTATGTGAAACAAAGAATCCATGATTTATATGATTTTTATATAGAGGGCAAAAAGGTGAAGAGAAAAATCAAGAAAGCCCATGAGCATGAAATGGCCCTCAACAAATCCCAACCCTTAAAAAAAGAACCGCCTAAAAGCGAGAACAAAAAGGGCTTAACAAAACCTAGCTTAAAAGACGCAAAGATCCCTAAAGGGTATTACTTGCAAATTGGGGCTTTTTTAAATTCGCCCAGTAAGGATTTTTTGCAAACGCTCAAAAATTTCCCTCACCAAATGGAGAAAAAAGACTCCCTCACGCATTATTTGATTGGCCCTTATAAAACCAAAGAAGAAGCCCTAAAACAGCTTGAAAATGCGGCTAAAAGCTTTAAAAATAAGCCTGCGTTGGTGGAAAAGTAATCGTTTTAATTATCCTTATTTGAAAATAAATCTATAGTTTTATTGGATTTTATAAAGCCACCTAGCTATTAGCGCGACAAACAAACTCGCACCCAAAAACGCATAGCCTATCATTTTATAAAGGGGGATAAAATTTTTTTGAATTTCTTCTTCTGCAATAATGATTTTAGAAACCCCTAAGCGGTTAGTTGGGGCACTGTCTGTGAGGTAAAAGCCCTGTTTTTTAAGCGCGAAATAAGGGGTTTTAATTAAGGCGTCATTTTTAAAAGAGGCCACAAACGCCCCGATATTAGAAAACTTGACTTTGTTGTCTGCATCCAATAAGACAAAGGGGGTGTTTTTGAATCGTTCTTCTAAGATTTTTAAAGGCTCTAAAGAAGAGGTATTATCCAATTCTAAAAGGCTTTTAGCGATCGCATCAGCGGTGTATTGCATGCGTATTTGGGTGTTTTCCAAAAGGTTATTTTTCGCATAAAAGAAAAACAACGCTAACAAAACCCCCACTAAAAGCAAGGTAGAAAGGGTGTAAACGATTAAAAAACGCTTTTTAAAAGAATGGGGCATGACGGACCTTTTTATTGATAGCGGGTTGGATAACACAGCTTTTTATGATTGGATTAAAAACGCTCAAAAACAGCCTCTTTTTTCTACCTTATTTATTTAATTTTATGGTAAATTTTTGAAAAATTGTTATAATTCCTACACTTTTATTGGCAAATTAATTAAGAAAGGAGTTTAGAATATGCTTGACATATGGATAGATATGATAATTTGTATTTTTTATTTGCTCTTTTTTACGACTCCTTACATTGTGGGCGATATTTTGCAATTGAAATTTATCCGTCAAAAGCTCTGCGAAAAACCTGTTTTACTCCCACAAAAGGATTATGAAGAAGCGGGAAATTATGCCATTAGGAAAATGCAATTATCCATTATTTCTCAAATTTTAGACGGGATCATCTTTGCTGGTTGGGTCTTTTTTGGTTTGACGCATTTAGAAGATCTCACGCATTATTTAAACTTTCCTGAAACGCTAGGCTACTTGGTGTTTGCCTTGTTGTTTTTAGCGATTCAAAGCGTTTTAGCTTTACCCATTAGCTACTACACCACCATGCATTTGGATAAAGAATTTGGCTTTTCTAAGGTGAGCTTGTCGTTGTTTTTTAAGGATTTTTTCAAAGGGTTATCGCTCACTTTAAGCGTGGGGTTGTTGTTGATTTACACCCTCATTATGATCATTGAACATGTGGAACATTGGGAGATTAGCTCGTTTTTTGTCGTGTTTGTTTTTATGATCTTGGCTAATCTTTTTTACCCTAAAATCGCCCAGCTTTTCAACCAATTCACCCCCTTGAATAACCGGGATTTGGAAAGTCAAATTGAGAGCATGATGGATAAAGTGGGTTTTAAATCTCAAGGCATCTTTGTGATGGACGCTAGCAAGAGAGACGGGCGTTTGAACGCATATTTTGGGGGCTTGGGTAAAAACAAGCGGGTGGTGTTGTTTGACACTTTGATCTCTAAAGTTGGGACAGAAGGGCTTTTAGCCATTTTAGGGCATGAATTAGGGCATTTTAAAAATAAGGATTTGTTGAAAAGTTTAGGGATTATGGGAGGCTTGCTCGCTCTTGTTTTTGCTCTGATCGCTCATTTGCCACCGATCGTTTTTGAAGGCTTTAATGTCTCACAAACGCCAGCGAGTTTGATTGCGATTTTACTCTTGTTTTTGCCGGTGTTTTCCTTTTACGCCATGCCTTTGATCGGGTTTTTTAGCCGAAAGAACGAATACAATGCGGACAAGTTTGGGGCGAGTTTAAGTTCTAAAGAGACTTTAGCCAAAGCGTTAGTGTCCATTGTGAGCGAGAATAAAGCGTTCCCCTATTCGCACCCTTTTTATGTTTTCTTGCATTTCACGCACCCACCCCTATTAGAGCGCTTGAAAGCTTTGGATTATGAAATTGAATGACCCTTTCACAAGCCCTAAACAAAGCCAAAAAAGAATTATCGCCAAAAGGTTTTAGGGGGGGCTTGGAATCTGAAATTTTATTAGGCTTTGTCTTGCAAAAAGAGAGGGTTTTTTTGCACACGCATGCCTATTTAGAGTTAAACCACGAAGAAGAGACGCATTTTTTTGAATTGGTAGGAAAGCGCTTGAATGATTGCCCCATAGAGTATTTATTAGGAAGCTGTGATTTTTATGGGCGTTCTTTTTTTGTGAATGAGCATGTTTTAATCCCACGGCCTGAAACCGAGATTTTAGTCCAAAAAGCTCTTGATATTATTTTTCAATACCACTTAAAAGAAATAGGCGAAATCGGCATAGGGAGTGGTTGCGTGTCCGTTAGTTTGGCTTTAGAAAACCCTAAACTTTGTATTTATGCGAGCGATATTTCACCCAAAGCTTTAGAAGTGGCGTTAAAAAATATTGAACGCTTTAATTTAAAAGAGCGTGTTTTTTTAAAACAAACGCGCCTTTGGGATCGCATGCCAACGATAGAAATGCTTGTCTCTAACCCGCCTTATATTGCTAGAGGTTATCCTTTGGAAAAATCCGTTCTCAAAGAACCGCACGAAGCCCTTTTTGGGGGGGTTAAAGGCGATGAAATCTTAAAAGAAATCGTTTTTTTAGCCGCTGGATTAAAGATCCCTTTTTTGGTTTGTGAAATGGGGTATGACCAGTTAAAGAGCTTGAAAGAATGCTTGGAATTTTGCGGTTATGATGCAGAGTTTTACAAGGATTTGAGCGGCTTTGATAGAGGGTTTGTGGGCGTTTTAAAAAGTTTTTTAAGATAAATTAAAACTTAATTACCCTTTTAGTGTTACAATAAAAACACTTAAAACAATAAAGGATGCCGCTCATGTATGTTGAAAAAATTCTCCAGTCTTTACAGAAAAAATACCCTTATCAAAAAGAGTTCCATCAAGCCGTTTATGAAGCTATCACTTCCTTAAAACCCCTTTTAGACAGCGATAAAAGCTATGAAAAGCATGCGATTTTAGAGCGTTTGATTGAGCCTGAAAGGGAGATTTTTTTTAGGGTGTGTTGGCTAGATGATAACCATCAAATCCAAGTCAATCGGGGGTGTAGGGTTGAATTCAATTCGGCTATTGGCCCTTATAAGGGGGGCTTGAGATTCCACCCTAGCGTGAATGAAAGCGTGATCAAGTTTTTAGGCTTTGAGCAAGTGTTGAAAAATTCGCTCACCACTTTGGCTATGGGGGGCGCTAAGGGGGGGAGCGATTTTGACCCTAAAGAAAAGAGCGAGCATGAGATCATGCGTTTTTGCCAGGCGTTCATGAACGAATTGTACCGCCACATTGGAGCCACGACTGATGTGCCAGCTGGGGATATTGGAGTGGGTGAAAGAGAGATTGGCTATCTGTTTGGGCAATACAAAAAATTAGTCAATCGTTTTGAGGGCGTATTGACCGGTAAGGGACTCACTTATGGGGGGAGTTTGTGCAGAAAAGAAGCTACCGGCTATGGGTGCGTGTATTTTGCAGAAGAAATGCTGCAAGAAAGGAACAGCTCTTTAGAAGGTAAGGTTTGCAGCGTTTCTGGGAGCGGTAATGTCGCTATTTATACCATTGAAAAATTGCTTCAAATAGGGGCTAAACCGGTAACGGCGAGCGATTCTAATGGCATGATTTACGATAAAGACGGCATTGATTTAGAGCTTTTGAAAGAGATTAAAGAAGCGCGTCGTGGGAGGATCAAAGAATACGCCCTACAAAAGCCAAGTGCGAAATACACCCCCATAGAAAATTACCCCAAAGGGGGGAATGCCATATGGCATGTGCCTTGTTTTGCGGCTTTTCCTAGCGCGACCGAGAATGAATTGAGCGTTTTAGACGCTAAAACCCTCCTTTCTAACGGGTGTAAATGCGTGGCTGAAGGGGCGAACATGCCCTCAAGCAATGAAGCGATTGAATTGTTTTTACAGGCTAAGATTTCTTATGGCATAGGCAAGGCGGCTAATGCTGGGGGGGTGAGCGTGAGCGGCTTGGAAATGGCGCAAAATGCGAGCATGCACCCTTGGAGTTTTGAAGTGGTGGATGCGAAATTACACCACATCATGAAAGAGATTTATAAGAATGTCTCTCAAACCGCTAAAGAGTTTAAAGACCCTACTAATTTTGTTTTAGGGGCTAATATCGCTGGTTTTAGAAAAGTGGCGTCTGCGATGATAGCGCAAGGGGTTTGATTACCCCCAATTTTACAAACCCAATTTTTTAACCCATCTCCTTATGGTGCGTAGTAAAGGCAAGGATTTTTGATAGGCTTTGTAATAGATTTTAAAAGTGGTGTTTTGAGAGAGTTCCAACAAAGGCGAAGCGTTTTCTAACAGGCGATCATAATTAACCCTCAA